>QCQM01000019.1 GCA_003212195.1 Prochlorococcus sp. AG-449-O05
TTCAGAAGATGAATGTGAAATTTGTAAAAATATTGAAAGAAATCAAAAACTAATCTGTGTAGTAGCAGAAACTAAAGATTTGCTTGCTTTGGAGCGCGCAAGAGAATTTAAAGGTGTTTACCATGTTATTGGTGGTTTAATATCCCCAATGGATTCCGTTGGCCCCGAACTTTTAGAAATAAGAAGCTTGGTAGAAAGAGTTAGTAAATCTGAAATAGATGAGATCATATTGGCATTGACCCCCAGTGTTGAGGGAGATACAACAAGTCTTTATATTGGAAAATTGTTAGCCCCTTTTACCAAGGTTACGAGGATTGCATATGGTCTACCAATGGGGAGTGAACTTGAATATGTGGATGAAGTTACACTTGCAAGGGCATTAGAAGGAAGAACAAAACTAAATTAGACAATGAAGGATAATAATCTAATCAATAAAGAAAAAATCTTAAGATTACCCTCTTGGATTAAATTTCCTATTAGTAAAGCTTCAGAATTCGAAAAAATACAAACACTCATCAAAAAATCAAATATTCATACTATTTGTGAAGAAGCAAGATGTCCAAATAGAGCAGAATGTTACGCCTCAGGAACAGCCACTTTCTTGCTGGGTGGATCGATATGTTCTCGTTCATGTGCTTTTTGTCAGGTAAATAAAGGTAGACCTAGTTCTATCAATATTGATGAATGTACTCAAGTCGCTGAAGCAGTGAAAGTACTAAATTTAAAATATGTTGTTTTGACATCTGTAGCAAGAGACGATCTCCCTGATCATGGTGCAAGTTTATTTATATCTACAATTGATGAGATCAGGAAAATTGATTCAACAATTAAAATAGAGGTTTTAACTCCTGATTTATGGGGTGGAGGCAAAAATTTTGATGAAACTAATAACCTTCAGACTGAGAGATTGAAGATGATTTTAGCAAAAGATCCAATATGCTTTAATCATAATCTTGAAACTGTTGAAAGACTGCAAAAAGAAGTTAGAAGGGGTGCAAATTACAAAAAATCCCTTAGTTTGCTAAAAAAGTCAAAAGATATTGCTCCTAATATTCAAACTAAATCAGGCATTATGTTAGGTCTTGGGGAAACATTGGATGAGATAAAAAATACAATTTATGATCTTAAAAAAAATTGATTGTGATCAAATTACGATTGGCCAATATTTAAGGCCCTCATTCAATCATTTGGCAGTTAAGAAATATTGGGATCCATCAGAGTTTGAATATTTATATTGCTTCTCTAAGGAATTAGGATTCAAAAAAGTATCTTCTGGCCCTTTAGTTAGAAGTAGTTATCATGCGGGCTAACTTTCTTTAATTAAAGAGAGTTTCTTCTCAAGTTTTTTTAATATAGAAATACATTCCCCGCTCATAAGTGTACCTGCACCTCCCCAAACCAATCTTAATAAAAGATCTGCTGGGCTAGAACCAACTTCATTTACAATTTTGAATCCTATTAACTTGAAATATCTTACAAGTTTTTTACTATATCCTTCACTATCAAAAATAGCTAAAAGTCTTACTTTGTTGCTTAATTTTTTTTCAATTGCCCAAGCCATAGTTGTTGCCCATATTAATTCCGAAACAAATGTAGGGGCTTTACTAAGGATTCTTAATGTATCAAGCTGAATACCTTGTTTATTTAAATAAGTCCAACCTTTCATTTCGGCCCAAATCTTAATTATGTTATCTTTCTGTTCTGCTATAACTATTCTAAAGAAACATAATCCGAGAGTTTCTCTAACTTGAATTTTAATTAATAATCCAATGGTAACTGCTAATTTTTCTAATTCTTCAACTTTCATGATTTTAAAAATTAGTCTTTATAGATTTTTTGGTTTTCCACTTTTAATCTATCGATTTGTTTTTGTCTTTCTTCAAACCTTTTCCTATCATCATCACTGAATTGGTCTATGCAGAAATGACATTGGATACCCTTTCTATATTCTTTTCTTTCTTGATCTTGAATTGAAACTGGCATTCCACATGCATGACAAATCGAATAAGAGCCTTTTTCTAATTCTTGATCTAGAGCAACTCTTTTATCAAAAACATAACATTCACCTTCAAATAAGTTTTTTTCTTTTGGTATATCATCAAGGTATTTAAGGATGCCCCCTTGTAGGTGATAAATATTTTTATAACCTTTCTTTTTAAGCAAACTAGTTGCTTTTTCACATCTTATTCCTCCGGTACAAAACATTGCTATATTTGTAGACTCTTTATTTTCTAAATGGGTATCCAAATGATCATCTACCCATGTTGGGAATTCGCTAAAGTTTCTTGTATTAGGGTTTATAGAGTTCTGAAATGTACCTAAAGAAACCTCATAATAATTTCTAGTATCAATAACTATTGTATTTTGATTTTTAATTAACTTATTCCAATCAGCTGAGTCAATATAGGTGCCATTATTTTCTGAAGGATTTATTTCAGGTACACCCATGGTAACTATTTCTTTCTTGATTTTTATTTTTAATTTTTTGAAGACTTTCTCTTTTGAAAAGTTTACTTTAATATTCAAATTTCTATTATCTGCATATTTATTAAGTAAATTGATAACAATATCAATTACATTTTTCTCAGCACAAATAGTTCCATTAATGCCCTCACTTGCAAAAATTAATAAACCTGAAAGATCGTTTTCATTTTCGATTTCTAATAATTTATTTTTTAGATCAATAATTAAGTTTTCTTGAAATGGGAAGAAAGAGTAAAGAGAAACTATTTTAAAATTTTTGCCTTTCATAAAGAAGATAATGTTTTTTCAAGAGTTTCAAAATCTTGGTTAAATGATACTCCTACCTCTTTAAGAAGTTTTCTGTCTGATTGAAAAGATGGATTTGAAGTTGTGAGTAACTCATCTCCATAAAAAATTGAATTTGCCCCACATTGAAAACATAAAATTTGGGCTTCTTTCGAAAGCTTTTCTCGCCCTGCACTTAATCTTATTTTACTTTTAGGCATAAGAATTCTTGCTGTAGCTATCATCCTTATCATTTCAATTGAATCAATTTCATGATTATCTTCTAAACCAGTACCTTCAATAGCTACTAATGAATTTATAGGAACACTTTCAGGGTGTGGATTCATGTTTGAAAGCACTTTCAAAAGAGATGCTCTGTCGCTATTAGTTTCACCCAAACCTATTATCCCTCCACAACAAACATTTATTCCTGCATTCCTTACTCTTTTGATAGTATCAAGTCTGTCTTGATAAGTTCTTGTTGTAATAATATTTTTATAATGCTCAGGACTAGTATCAAGATTATGATTATACGCGGTTAAACCTGCATCAGCCAGTCTAGAAGCTTGTTCTTCTGTAAGCATCCCAGCAGTAACACATGCTTCCATCCCTAAATCTTTTACACCTCTAACCATATCTAACATTGCATTAAAAGATTTCCCATCTCTAATTTCTCTCCACGCCCAACCCATACAAAACCTATCAGCACCTTCATTTTTTGCTATTTGAGCTCTTGCTAAAACCTCTTCAACTTGAAATTGGGGATGACTTTTGATTTCGCTAGCACTATAAATTGATTGGCTACAGTACGAACAATTTTCCTCACATCCACCAGTTTTTACGCTGAACAATGATGCTAATTGAATGTCGTATTTGTTGAATTTCCTGTGAATGGTTTGAGATTCCCACATTAAATCAATAAGAGGCATATTAAGTATTTCCAATATCTCATCTTTATTCCAATCGAA
This sequence comes from Prochlorococcus sp. AG-449-O05, assembly GCA_003212195.1. Lineage (GTDB taxonomy): Bacteria > Cyanobacteriota > Cyanobacteriia > PCC-6307 > Cyanobiaceae > Prochlorococcus_A. The sequence goes on from QCQM01000019.1 coordinate 3,717, forward strand.
CCTAATTTCTTTTAATAACTGATTATTCGAATTAGCCATTTTTATTAGGAAAAATATTGAGAATCTTTAAAAGATTCATTTGGTAATGATTCTATACCGCCGAAACGTCTGTTTCTTGATTGGTAATCAATTATTGCTTTAAGAAATTCATGCTCATTGAAGTCTGGCCAAAGTACGTCAGATATATAAATTTCTGAATATGCTAATTGCCATAATAAAAAATTACTTATCCTTTTTTCGCCACTAGTTCTTATTAGTAATTCTGGATCCTTAATCCCTCCAGTTAATAGCTCTGAATTAAATAATTCTTCATTAATTTCACTTGGTTTTATTTCCCCAGCAGAAGATTTTAATGCTAGTTCTTTTGCAACTTTTACTATTTCTTGTCTACCTCCGTAATTGACACAAACATTGAATAAAAGTTTATTGTTGTTTTTAGTAAGTGATTCTGAACTAAAGATTATTTCTTTTAAATTTTTTGGGAAAGGAGTTAAATCTCCAATAAATTTTATTTTTGTTGATTCTTCATGTATCTCTTTAATTTCGTTTTTTAAAACTTCGCTAAAAAGATTTATAAGAAAATCCACTTCTTTTGTTGGTCTTGTCCAATTCTCAGTTGAAAAAGCATAAACAGTAATTACTTTACAACCTAAATTTTTTGCAGCTTTGAGAATTTTTTTTAATACACTAACGCCCTTTTTATGTCCAAATGATCGGGGTAAACCTTTTCTAGTTGCCCATCTTCCGTTACCGTCCATAATTATTGCTACATGTTTGGGCAATTTTTGTTTATCTATTTTCATTAATAAGGCACTAATTTTATCGTCTATAACTTTTTCTAATCTCATTATTTAATCCTGTTTGTTAATAAAAATTTCTGACTTTTCTGGCTCTTTTTTATTAATATCACTGATGATATTATCACTTGAGTCTGCCTTTTGGGATAAAGAATTTTTAGCTAAAGATGATTTATTAGTTCCCATTGAGTTTTGATTACCAATCAAATTCAAAAGAAGCTCTTGTAATCTGCTGCTGGTAATTGGTCTTTCAAGTTTCCCTTGGTTAGCTAATGATAATGTACCTGTCTCTTCAGAGACAACAATACAAATACACCTATCAAATCTTTCTGTAATTCCTAGTGCAGCAAGATGTCTTGTGCCGTATCTACTTATTCCTTGCCTTGATAAAGGGAGTATTACCCCAGCAGATATTATTTTATTCCCTTTCACAAGTACTGCCCCATCATGTAGGGGTGTATCTGTCGCAAAAAGGTTTATTAAAAGGTCAGTTGATAATTGTGCCTCAATATTAGTACCTGAATATAAAAAATCTTCAGGCCTTAAATCACTTCCCAAATCTACAACGATTAAAGCTCCCCTTCTATTTTGAGAGAGTTTGCCTGCGGTATCTACTAATTGGGTGATGGTAGTTGAAGTTGCTCTAAACTCCTTTGGTGGATTTCCTAGTAATACAGCTAGCCTCCCAGTGCCTAATAATTCCATTAATCTTCTTAACTCTCCTTGCCAAAGTATCGCTAATGAGAGAGAGCAAGCGAGAACTGCGGCATCAATTAATTTTGATGTTAGTGGTAAATATGCATATCTTTGAATAAACCATGCTGATGATACTAAAAACAAATATCCTCTTAAGAGCCATAATGTTCTTTGCTCTTTTACTCTAGAGAATAATAAAAGTCCAAAACCAACAGCAAATAAAACATCTAACAAAAGCTTTAAATTTATAATCCCCCAGAAATTCACTCTAAATACTAAATTAATTTAAATGTACCTAATTTTGTATAATAAAGCGATCAGGCAAAATATCATATCTTAAAAGATCAAATGGAGTTTCCCGTTTTTGAATTAACTCAGCTTCCCCATCACAAACTAAAAGAGTTGCGGGTCTAGGAATTCTGTTGTAATTAGAACTCATTGAATTATTGTATGCACCAGTACCAAAAACACAAATAAGATCTCCAGTTTTGCATTTTGCTAATTCTATCTCCTTAAATAAAACATCTCCTGATTCGCAGTGTTTGCCGGCAATAGTATATTTATTTGTTGAATCAATATTAAATGGGTTTTTAACTAAACATGCTGAATAATTTGATTGATATGTTATTGGTCTTGGATTATCACTCATACCGCCATCGACAGACAAATAAGTTCTTATTCCAGGAATTTCTTTAAAAGCCCCAATTTTGTAAATTGTTATACCTGCTGTAGATACTATGGATCTTCCAGGTTCACACATCAATTTAGGTAAATCTAAATTGTTTTTTTTACAAGCTTCAACGACAGAGGTGGAAATTGTTTTTACCCATTCATCTATAGATGGCGGATCGTCATTTTTCGTATATTTGATGCCTAAGCCTCCACCAACATTAAGTTCTCTAATATTATGGCCAAATTTCTTGGCGTCCAAAATAACCTTTACCATTATTTCACCAAGATCTTTATGAGGGTCAAGTTCAAAAATTTGGGAACCAATATGAGCATGTATTCCTTTTAGCTTGAGATGTTTAGTATCGCTTATGCTTGCAAATAAGTTATTCAAATATTCTATTCCAAAACCAAATTTGCTATCAAATGAACCTGTTCTTATATATTCGTGCGTATGGCATTCTATTCCAGGTGTAAAACGAATCATTATCTCCAAGTCATGATTTAATGAATTTGATATTTTCTCTAATCTTTTTAAGTCAAAATCATTATCTACAATTATTTTTATGTTATTTCTAATTGCGAAATCTATTTCTTTGTCAGATTTATTGTTCCCATGAAAAACAATTTTTTCATTTGGGACTCCACCTTTTAGGGCAGTTAATAATTCTCCTTCGGAAACTGCATCAAGTCCTAAACCCTCTGAGGAAACAAGGCTACTCATTAATATAGAACTATTTGCCTTTGAGGCATATATCGGAAGTGATTCTCCTGGGTAATATTTTTCTAATGCTTTTTTATAAGCTCTACAAGACTTTCTTAAAGTGATTTCATCCAAAATATAGATAGGAGAATCATATTTTTTAACTAATTCTTCAATAGAACATCCTCCAACTGACAATTTCCCATCATCTCCAATGGATGTAGTAATAGGTACGATATTTTTATTAGGACTCTCTAAGTCAATTTCCTGTTTTAAAAAAGATTGTTTTTCTTCCATAGGAGAAATCTAAATGAAGTTTTGCCAAAACCGTCATGTTTTATAATGACTCTAGATTTGAACTTTATAAATATATTTACATAATAGAATGATATCTATTAAACAAATAAATGAGAAAGATATTGATTTATGTTATGAATTAGATGCAGATACGATTTCGCTATGGAGTAAGAAGCAATGGGCTGACGAATTCAAAAAAGAAGGTACAAAAATCTTTGGATTATTAATTAAAAATTTAGTCATTGGTATATGTGTTTTTCAAGTTGTTCTTGATGAAGCTCAAATAAATTATTTTGTTGTAAATCAGAAATTTAGGAAAAAAGGTTTTGGCTCTTATTTTATGAGCTATTTAATAAAAAAATGCGAAAAATTAAGTTTAAAGAAATTGCTATTGGAGGTTTCTCAGAGCAATGTTACTGCTGAAAGATTTTATAGTCGTTTTGATTTTTCTACTGTAGGAATAAGAAAAAATTATTATAAAGATGGTTCACATGCTCTTTTAAAAGAAAAAAATTTAACAACAAAATAATGTAAAATTTAATTGTTCGGATAACCAGAATGCTTGAAATTACTATTATTTCTAGCTATATCACTAAAAAAGTTTAATTTAATTCAATAAATTATACTTTTGGGTATTCACAAAAGCTCATTCTGAACACAAAATTGACATATTACTGGTAGGTTATTAATAGGAATTTGATCTTCTAATGTTTGAAAGATTTACAGAAAAGGCTATAAAAGTCATTATGCTTGCTCAAGAGGAAGCTAGAAGACTTGGTCATAATTTTGTTGGGACTGAACAAATTCTTTTAGGTTTAATTGGAGAAGGAACTGGTGTTGCAGCGAAAGTACTTAAATCACTTGGAGTTAATTTAAAAGATTCAAGGATTGAAGTAGAGAAGATAATAGGTAGAGGATCGGGGTTTGTAGCTGTAGAAATACCTTTTACACCTAGAGCTAAAAGAGTTTTAGAATTATCCCTCGAAGAAGCTCGTCAACTAGGTCACAATTACATAGGTACCGAACATTTACTATTAGGATTAATAAGAGAAGGTGAGGGTGTTGCCGCAAGAGTTCTTGAAAATCTTAATATTGACCTTGCCAAAGTAAGAACTCAAGTAATTAGGATGCTAGGTGAAACAGCAGAAGTTGGCACAGGAGCTAGTACAACTAAGGGCAACTTAAAAACTGCTACGCTAGATGAATTTGGGACAAATTTAACAAAATTAGCTAGTGAATCAAAATTAGATCCGGTCGTTGGACGCCATTCAGAAATAGATCGTGTAGTTCAAATATTAGGTAGGAGGACAAAAAATAATCCAGTCCTCATAGGTGAGCCAGGTGTAGGTAAAACAGCTATAGCTGAAGGCTTGGCGCAAAGAATACAAACGGGAGATATCCCAGATATACTTGAAGATAAAAGAGTTTTGACACTTGATATAGGGCTTTTGGTCGCAGGAACAAAATATAGAGGTGAATTTGAAGAAAGATTAAAAAAAATAATGGAAGAAATTAAATCCGCTGGTAACGTCATACTTGTCATTGATGAAGTTCATACTTTAATTGGTGCTGGAGCGGCTGAGGGAGCTATAGACGCAGCAAATATCCTGAAGCCAGCATTGGCTAGAGGAGAACTTCAATGTATTGGAGCGACTACTCTCGATGAATATAGAAAACATATTGAGAGAGATGCCGCTCTTGAAAGAAGATTCCAACCTGTAATGGTAGGTGAACCTTCTATTGAAGATACGATTGAAATTTTAAAAGGCTTAAGAGAGCGTTACGAACAACATCATCGTCTAAAAATTACTGATGATGCACTAGAGGCAGCAGCTCATTTAGGGGATCGGTATATCTCTGATAGATTTTTACCTGATAAGGCTATCGACCTCATTGACGAGGCCGGAAGTAGAGTACGTTTAATAAATTCAAAACTTCCTCCCGAAGCGAAACAAATAGATAAAGAATTAAGACAAGTCCAAAAACAGAAAGAAGATTCTGTAAGAGACCAAAACTTTGATCAAGCAGGTCAATTACGAGAAAAAGAAATGGAATTGGTAGCAAAAATTAAAGAGGTATTGAACAATAAAAAAGAATCCTCAGCTGAAGTTCAATCTGATACTGATAATAAATCTTTAAAAATTGATTCAAATCTCTTACAAAGTCCGTTTGTTAGTGAAGAGGATGTTGCACATATTGTGGCTTCATGGACAGGTGTTCCCGTTCAAAAATTAACTGAAACTGAATCAGTCAAGCTTCTTAACATGGAGGAAACACTTCATAAAAGACTAATTGGCCAAGATGAAGCTGTAAAGGCTGTTTCTAGAGCCATAAGAAGAGCAAGAGTTGGATTAAAAAATCCTAATAGACCCATTGCGAGTTTTATCTTTTCTGGTCCTACTGGTGTTGGTAAAACTGAATTAACTAAATCATTAGCCTCATATTTCTTCGGAAGTGAAGAAGCAATGATCAGATTAGATATGTCAGAATTTATGGAAAGACATACAGTTAGTAAACTTATAGGTTCGCCTCCTGGGTATGTTGGTTTTAATGAAGGTGGTCAGCTTACTGAAGCGGTCAGAAGACGTCCCTATACAGTTGTTTTATTTGACGAAGTTGAGAAGGCACATCCAGATGTATTCAATTTATTATTGCAACTACTTGAAGACGGAAGATTAACTGACTCCAAGGGTAGAACTGTTGATTTTAAAAATACATTGTTAATAATGACCTCTAATATTGGTTCTAAAGTAATCGAGAAAGGAGGAGGAGGTCTAGGATTTGAATTTTCAGGTGATTCAGTTGAAGATAGTCAATATAATAGAATAAAATCTTTAGTTAATGAAGAGCTTAAGCAATACTTTAGGCCTGAATTTCTTAATAGACTTGATGAAATAATTGTATTCAGACAACTAACAAAAAATGAGGTTAAAGAGATTGCTGAAATAATGTTGCAAGAAGTTTTTGCTCGATTACAGGATAAAGGCATTAAGTTGAATGTTACCGATGCTTTCAAAGAAAGACTTGTTGAAGAAGGTTATAATCCTTCATACGGAGCAAGACCTTTGAGAAGGGCAGTTATGCGTTTACTCGAAGATAGTTTGGCTGAAGAAGTTCTTTCTGGAAGAATAAAAGATGGAGATAAGGCTTTAGTTGATATAGATGATAATAAAAAAGTTACAATAAACATTTCTTCTGAAGAATCTTCTCAAGAACTAGCGAGTGCTAACTTCTAATTATTTTAATTAGTATGCAGTCAATCTCTCCAGAAACTATTTATAGGGGAAATTATGCTTGGGAAAAATCTTTACTGCAAATTACTAAGTTAATTAAAAGTCCATTAATCCTCGGTAGGGGCATTCATACGAATAATCTTAGAAATAAAATTTTTATTGATTTAAAAAACCAAAATCTTAGTGTTTGTTCTGCTAATTTACAATTTGATTGTTGTTATGAAGATATATCAAGAATAAAGGACATTATTTTAAAGAATAATAATGATTCTGTTATTGCGGCTGGAGGGGGTAAAGTTCTAGATTCAGGCAAATATATAGCCGAGTCTCTTAATATTCCTTGTATTACAGTGCCCCTTAGCGCCTCTACATGTGCAGGTTGGACAGCCTTATCGAATATCTATACAAAGGATGGCAAATTCATAAAGGATGTTGCATTAGGATCTTGTCCGAAAATACTAGTATACGATCATAAATTTATTCAAACAGCTCCATCTAGAACACTTGCTAGTGGCATAGCAGATGCTTTGGCAAAATGGTACGAATCCTCAATAACTAGTTCAACAATAAATGATGGTTTTGTTCAACAAGCAATTCAGATATCAAGAGTTTTAAGAGATCAACTATTAATTGATGGAGAAAAAGCATTTAAGGGTCAATTTGAAAATAATCCTTCTTGGCAAAATACTGTAGAGGCTTGTGGACTTACAGCAGGATTAGTAGGTGGTATTGGTGGAGAAAAGTGTAGGACTGCAGCAGCGCATGCTTTTCATAATGCAATTACTCAGATAATTACCCCTAATAAATTCTTACATGGTGAGATTGTTGGGGTTGGATTATTATTGCAATTAAGACTAGAAGAAATGAAAAATGATAATAAATTAGCTGATCAATCAATTAAGCAATTATTTCTACTTATGAAAGAATTGAATTTGCCAACTACTATTTCACAACTTGGAATAAATGTTTTTGAAAATAACAATTTAGAGAAAATTGCTGATTTTACTTGCCGAGATGAATCTGAGATTCACTTTTTGCCTTTTGAAATTCAAAAGAGGGATATAGTAGAGCTCATTGAAAATTTTGAACAACAAAAAATCAAAACATAAATATTTTTTTGACTAAAAACGATTTTGAACAATTAAATGATTTAAATGCAGAATTTTTTGAGAGTGCTAAATTGTCACTATTAGATCCTTTAGGTCTTTATTTGGCAAATGATGTTAAGTGGATAAAACTCAACCAAAATTGGAACTCCTTAAAATTCCCAGTAGTTATGGGAGGAAAAGGTCAACCTATACTTCTTCTTCATGGCTTTGATAGTAGTTTTTTAGAATTCAGAAGAATATATAAATCACTAAAAAGAAATTTTCAAGTTATTGTTCCTGATCTTCTAGGTTTTGGTTTTAGTCCCAGGTGTGCAACAAATGAATACAATTCCTCGAAAATAATTTCACATTTAATTGATCTCCTTAAGACATTAAAAATAACAAAGAATCTAAAAATTATAGGTGCCTCTATGGGAGGCTCAACAGCTTTAAAACTTGCTTATGAAATTCCTGATTCTATTGAAAAAATTATCCTTCTGTCCCCCGCTGGATTATTTGGAGAACCTAAGAGTATCCCTTTTCCTCTTAATCAAATTGGTGCCTCATTTCTTGGATTGCCTCAGGTTAGAAAAAGTCTTTGTAGGCAAGCATTTGCTTTTCCAGATAAATGCGTTGGTAAGATGGAAGAGCAAATTGCTTCAATTCATTTAGGTTGTAAAGGATGGAGGAATTCACTTGCATCATTTGCAAAAAGTGGTGGGTTTGCAGGAACTCAAAAATATATCCAAAATATCCCAATTAAAACATTATGTGGAGAAAATGATCGAATTCTTGGAAAAAAAGAGCTTAAAAAAATAGGAAATATTGAAAAATTAAATTTTGTAGGGTTACAAAATTGTGGTCATCTTCCGCATATAGATCTTCCATTATTGTCTAGTAAAATTATCCAAGATTATTTTTTGGAATAAAAGATTTCTTAATTAATTTAGATACTTGAGAATTATAAAAATATAATACAAAACAGATGGAGTAAAGATGTAACTGTCAATTCTGTCAAGAATTCCTCCATGTCCCGGTAAAAAAGTTCCGGAATCTTTTATTTTTGCATCTCTCTTCATCATAGATTCAATTAAATCTCCAACTAATGCCATAAGAGAAATTGAAATTCCATATATTATTCCAACAAATAATGGATTTTCCCAATTCAATAAAAATGCGAAAACTATTGCTAGTAAAGTTGAACAGGAAATTCCTCCAATTAAACCTTCTATAGTTTTGCTCGGAGATATTGGAGATAGAGATGTTTTACCAAATGACTTTCCAATGAAATAAGAACCAATATCACTAGCTACAATTAAAAAGCAAGAAGTTAAAGTTAAATGCAGACCTGTAGTATTTGATAAGTTCTCAAACGATATAAAACTCTGATTTGAACTGATTATCACTGAATCTAATCCCCTTAACTTAATCCAGTAACTAGGTAAAAAACCTAAATAGAATAATCCAAAAATAGAGGCTGCAATATCTGAAATTGTTCCAGGTTTTGGTTGTAAAAGTAACCAAGTACATATCCCAACTGAACAGATTGGCAAAATTGAATTTGAAATTTCTCCTTCAAGCACACCAATAGTCTCAAGATAAGTAGAAACTATAATAATAAAGGATGAAAATAATGTGGTTTTTGTAGCTGGTCTTATTCCTTTAAATTCTGCCATTCTAAAAAATTCTAATAATGCTAGATATGTAAGCAAAGCAGTTGCCAATGTAAAAAACCATCCCCCCATCAAAACAACAATTAAACCGAAAATTCCTATAAGTAACCCGCTTCTTAATCTCATATAATATTTATATTTTAAATGACTCTTATATTAAAATTTACCAGATCTTTGTTGCAAAAACTTTGATTTTTTATCCAATTAAACCTATCTATATCAATTTTTTCTCCAGGAACTATTAGAGGTATTCCAGGAGGATAAGGGCAAATAATATCTCCAGATATTTTATTTAATGATTGTGAGAAAGGAATACTCCGACTATTACTTATCCAAGCAATTCCAATTTCGATTTCGGGAGTTTGAACTAATTTAAAGGGCGATCTGAGCACTTCTAAACTTTTTGATTTTTTGGAATTTGATAGTAATTTTTTCCATAACTTTTCAAATAAATTAAGAAAATCTTTTTGATTCCCAAATCCTAAGCAAAAAGTGAGAGTCATCATTTCTGGTAATTCGGCAATAAGTCCATTTCTATAAAAAAAATTATCAGCAGTAAAACCATCAATCCCAGCCTTAGAGGTATTTACTACAATTTTTAAGGGGTCTTGAGTTTCTATGAGAGGTATATTTTTTTGAATTAATTTTTTATAAATACTTTTTGCCTCTAAAACTCTTTTTTGATATTTTGATAAACTTTTTTTGTTAAGCCAGTCCCTAATAGACTCTTCACAAGAAGAAAGTAATAAGGAACTTGGACTGGTGGTTTGCAGCAAATTAATACTTTTGATTAATTTATATTCATTTATTAGATTCCCTTTGTACCAAAGTACCGCCGTTTGAGTTAATCCATTGAGTGACTTATGCAATGAATTAACCACTAAATCAGCGTTTGATGATAAGGCCGGTTTTGGTAAATTAAGATTTTCACAAAAAAGGAAATATGAACCATGGGCTTCATCAACTAAAACAGGTAAATTTTTTTGATGACAACATTCTATTAAAGGCTCTAAATCTCCGGCATAACCATGATAAGAGGGGTTTACGAGAATAACCCCTGCAATTTTATTCTCATCAAAATTTAATTTTTTAAATACATTTTCCAACCAAATTTTTGTAATTGGTTTGTAATGACCCGTTATGGTTGAAATTTCTAAGTCAAAAAATATTGGATTTATATTCTGCATCGCACAGATTTTTATGACACTTATATGAACATTTCTAGGCATCAGGATATTTTCGCCTGGATTTGCCATTGCAATTACTGCTGATTGTATTAATCCGGAAGCTCCATTAACTCCAAAAAAACATCCTTTAGCCCCAAATTTGTCAGAGAATTCTCTTTGAGATTTAGCAATTAATCCGCTTTGGGATAGTGGGGAGCCTATTTCTGGTAGTTCGGGCAAGTCCCAATACCCAGGTGGATTTTTTAGCAACTTCACTAATTTCTTTGGTAAAGCTGCCCCTCTGTTATGAGCGGGAAAGAATAAAGACTTTAAAAACTTTTTAGTTAGAAAAGATGAAATGCTCATAAAGTATTACTGACATATATAGAATGGACTACATAGTAATCTTTTTTGATATTTTTTAACTTTAATGAAAAGATCTTATTCGGAATATTCAGCAAAAGAAGACTTTCTTTGGTTGATTTTGAGACCATGGATTTTTATCCCAAGAGTTTTATATATCCTTTTAACTTTTATTTTTCTTTTTTTAAGAATACTTTTTCAAGGTAACAGTAAAAATAAAAATGTACAAAAAAATCTCTCGAAATATCTTTTTGATGTAATAACTGATTTAGGGCCTTGTTTTATCAAATTAGGCCAAGCACTTTCAACTAGACCAGATCTTGTTAGACAAGATTGGCTTACTGAACTTACAAACTTACAAGATAATCTCCCAGCATTTGATCACAAAATTGCTTTAAAAATTATTGAAGAGGAACTTGGATCTCATGCTAATGAATTATTTGAAGAGTTTCCAGATAGTCCTATTGCTTCCGCAAGCTTAGGTCAAGTTTATAAAGCAAAATTAAATAATTCTTATCTAGCTGTGAAAGTACAGCGGCCAAATTTATACTTCCTTATAAGAAGGGATGTTGTAATCTTAAGGTTTTTAGGAACTTTTTTATCCCCACTCTTACCATTAAATATAGGTGTTGGAATTGGAGAGATAATAGATGAATTCGGTAAGGCACTTTTTGATGAAATTGACTATGAAAAAGAGGCCGAAAATGCTTTGAGGTTTGCAAATTTATTCAAAGAAAATCCAAATATTTTTATTCCTAAATTAGAAAAACAGTTTTCATCCAAAAGGGTAATCACAACTTCTTGGATTGATGGAGTTAAGTTAAGAGATCGATTTTTACTAGAGGAAAATAACTTAATACCTTCTTCGTTTATAAAAACATGTGTCATCAGTGGACTGCAGCAATTATTTGAATTTGGATATTTTCATGCAGACCCACATCCAGGAAATATGTTTGCTCTCAAAGGAGGAAATGCAGATTGTGGGAATCTAGCTTATGTTGATTTTGGAATGATGGATACTATTACAAATTCAGATAGACTTACTCTTATTAAGGCAATTGTTCACATAATAAACGAAGAATATTATCTTCTCGCAGAAGATTTCCAGAAATTAGGTTTTTTAACTAAAGAACAAGATCTTCAAAAACTTGTTGAACCATTAAAAGAAGTTCTAGGAGGATCTTTTGGTGCTGAGGTTGGTAATTTTAATCTTAAAAATGTAACTGACAAATTCTCAAAACTAATGTATTCCTATCCTTTCAGAGTTCCCAGTAGGTTTGCCTTAATAATAAGAGCCGTTGTTAGTCAAGAGGGTTTAGCACTAAGGTTAGATCCTGAATTTAAAATTTTAAAAATAGCTTATCCATATATCGCAAAAAAACTACTGACCGATAATTCTGAAGAGATTTTAGACATACTTTTAGAAGTCGTTTTTGATAAAAAAGGTCAAATCCAAATAGAAAAAGTTGAAAGTTTACTAAACATTTTATTTAGAGATTCAGAGAATATTAATTCAGATCTCATACCAGTTGCGAACGCTGGATTGAAATTATTTGTCAGTAAAAAAGGATCCGAAGTTAGGAAGAATCTTCTTTTAAGTCTTATAAAAGATGAAAAATTAGAATTTACTGATGCAAAAAAACTCTTAGCTTTAATTAGAGATACTTTTAGCCCTCTAAATATTGCAAAAAGTGCAGTACAAAATATTATTTCAACAGTTTAGTTTTTATATTTATAGTTAATTAACTTACCTATTAATTTAATTTTATTAGGATTGGATGTAATATTTAAAAAATGAGAAGTAAAAGAATTATTTAGCTTTGGAAGATTAAATGAATTTTTTGAAAAATATCTTTTTATTTAATAAAAAATCTGAAAAAAATAAAGAATTTAGTCCTGGATTGGTTGACCAATCTTTAGAAATTGCAAAGTTAGTAAAAGAAGCAAGAATTCAACAAAACCTTACAATTAAAGAATTGTCATACATTTCAAAAATCCCTGAACGAATAATAAACTCTATTGAAAATAATAGTAAAAGTACTAGGCCAGAGTATCCATTTATAAGATCTATATTAATTAAATTAGAGGAATGCTTAGTATTAAAAAAAAATACATTATTAAATTTAGCAGTTAAAGAAAGAAAAATTTTAAAGAAAAAGGGAAAGGATTTTATGTTCAGGAAATTTGATCTTATCAATACTTGGCAAGGAAGTCTTTTGTATTTTTTTATATTAGTTTTAACAGTTTTTATACTAAAGAGATACTTTATTTTAAATGTAAATGTTATAGAGATTCAAAATATTGAAAATCAAATTATTGATAAATAATTTTAATAATATCTACATTAGAGTTCTCCCAAAATTATTTCCTAGCTCACTAAACATTTTTATATTATTTTCTATTTCTTCTAAAGGACAATTTAACTTCCATTTCCAGTTATTTATTGTGGTCCCAGGTTTGTTTAATCTACTTGAATCGTCTAAAGATAATAGATCTTGTAATGGAGCGATAAAAAGATTAGCATTTGTCTCCATGCCAATTTCTATTAAATCCCAAGAAGGATTTTCTGAAAATTTATACTCATCTTTTATTCTTTTTTGGGATTCATAATCTAAATTTTCCCACCATGAAACAGAAGTAGAGTTGTCGTGAGTACCTGTATAAACAACCCAATTTTCTCCTTCAATATTTTTTGGTAAATAAGGATTATCTTCTTTGCCATCAAAAGCAAATTGTAATATTTTCATGCCAGGCAATTCAAAATTTTTCCTTAATTTCTCTACATCTGGAGTTATTACTCCTAGATCCTCTGCAATAATAGGTAGATAATTACCTCCTAGATCCTTTTTTACTTTATTTAATAGCGTTTTACCTGGAGAATTTATCCATTTCCCAATAATTGCCGTTTTAGAATTGCCATTAACTCTCCAGTAACCTGCTAAACCCCTGAAATGATCAAATCTTAATATGTCCACAAGTTCAAATTGTCTTTGAAATCTTTTTCTCCACCAATTGAAATTAGTCCTTTTATGCTTTGACCAAAAGTAAGTTGGGGTACCCCATAATTGTCCTGTTGATGAAAAATAATCAGGTGGAACACCACTTTGAAAGATTAAATTTCCATTTTTAAAAATTGAAAATAATGATTTATTACTCCATACGTCGACGCTGTCTCTAGAGACATAAAAAGGCAAATCTCCTATCAGCTTAATATTTCTTGATTTTGCAAAATTTTTAATGACGCTCCATTGCTCATCAAGATGCCACTGTATTAATTTTTTAATAAGTATCTCTTCACTTTTTTTCTTAATCCACGATTTTAAGAACTTGTTATTTTTTATTTTAAATTCTTGAGGCCATTCCCACCAAGGCAACATATTAAATTCCTCTCTGATAACAACAAATGTTGCATAATCTTCAACCCAAGAATGCTTACTGACCCATTTGTTAAAATTAATTTTTCGTTCTTCAGATTGTGAACTCCAGCCTTGCAAAAGTAGGAGACCTAATTTTTTTGTTAAAGCATCCGCAATACTAAAATCAAAATAATCATTATTCTGATTTGTAGGTCCTAATTCTTCTTTATTTGAAATGAAGATAAACCCTTTCTCGATTAAATCATCTATGTCTAAAAACCATGGGTTTAGAGCAAAACTAGATGGGGAACTATATGGAGACCCTGTAGAGTCAGTGGGTGTAAGAGGTAAAAATTGCCAGTATTCAATCCCATGCTTATCTAGTTTTTTTATCCAATCTTTAGCTCCTCTACCAAAAGTTCCGCATACTCTTCCGCCTGGAATACAAGTGGGATGCATAAGTATGCCTAATGATTTTTTTTCAAGAACTGCTTCTAAAGGCATGTTTTCAATGATATTTTGATTATTTAAACTTAACGTGTTTTTAATTCTCTAAATTCAACCTTATACAAATTTTTTTTAATTGACAAATATCATTGCTGATTTTTAAGTCTAGATAAATATAAATTCTAATTTTTAATCAACAATTTTTTGCTTAATTGAGGTTACTTTTGAAAATATCTAGTCATTATCTTTTGCGAAATTCACATAAACGACTACGATGATAATATAGTTTTATGGTGCAAATTTCGTGACAAGTTTTATCACGGCAATGCAGAGTAAAGAATCGAACTTTAATCTAACTAATAGTAGATTAAGGTTAGTAAGTGGGACAACAAACCCAAAGTTAGCTGAAGAAATTGCATCATACTTAGGGATTAAAAATGTACCTTTAATATCTAAAAGATTTGCAGATGGAGAACTTTATGTCCAGATTCAGCAATCTATTAGAGGTTGTGATGTATTTCTTATACAGCCGACATGCGCTCCTGTAAACGATAGTTTGATGGAGCTCATGATCATGGTTGATGCATGCAAGAGAGCGTCTGCAAGACAAATAACTGCTGTAATTCCTTATTTTGGATATGCAAGGGCTGATAGGAAAACCTCAGGAAGAGAGTCTATAACTGCAAAATTAACTGCCAATTTACTAGAGAAATCAGGAGTTGATAGGGTTCTTGCAATGGATTTACACTCGGCTCAAATACAAGGGTATTTTGACATTCCATGCGATCATATTTACGGTTCACCTGTATTAATTGATTATTTAGAAACTTTAGATCTTGAAGAAATAGTTGTCGTCTCTCCTGATGTAGGTGGAGTAGCTAGAGCAAGAGCATTTGCAAAATTAATGAAAGATGCTCCCTTGGCTATCATTGACAAAAGAAGATCGGCTCATAATATTGCTGAAAGTCTTACAGTAATTGGTGAAGTTAGAGGTAAAACGGCTATTCTCATCGACGATATGATAGATACTGGAGGTACAATTTGTTCTGGAGCTAGTTTATTAAAAAAAGAAGGCGCTAATAGAATATTTGCATGTGCATCACATGCCGTATTTTCTCCTCCTTCTTATGAAAGATTAAGTGCTAAAAATCTATTCGAACAAGTTATTGTGACCAATAGTATACCAGTTATACATAATGATAATTTTCCACAGTTAAAAGTTCTTTCTGTCGCAAATATGCTGGGGGAAGCCATTTGGAGAATCCACGAAGAAAGTTCAGTTAGTTCTATGTTTAGATAAAAGAAATTATTTTTTTTTACAATCCTTGTAATTTCTTGAGTCTCTCAGTTTCGATCTTAAATTGTTTTTCGACCTTTTCAGGAACATTATCTGGACATACTTGAAGAGCTGATTCAACTAATTGCAGAGATGCAATAAACTGTAATTGTTTCATATCAACTGTTTGTTCTTTCTCTTTTTCTATTATTTTTCCTCCATGTTTTTGTGAAACTACTGATGCGAAAGTTGCTGAGGCAACGT
>QCQM01000020.1 GCA_003212195.1 Prochlorococcus sp. AG-449-O05
CATTAATTCTGTTATTATTGCTGTATATATCTTTGTTCCTAAAATAAAGTTGTTATTTTAAATCCATATAAATATGTTTCTTGTTATTGATAATTACGATAGTTTTACTTATAACCTTGTTCAATATTTAGGAGAACTTTCAGTTGAGCATCAAATAACTAAAGAATTAATAGTTAAAAGAAATGATGAAATTACTCTAGAAGAAATTATCAAATTAAATCCTGGTGGAATTCTCTTATCTCCAGGTCCAGGTAATCCAGATCAATCTGGAATTTGTCTGCCAATTCTAAAAAAATTATCTAAAAAAATTCCGACCTTAGGAGTTTGTTTAGGTCATCAAGCCTTGGCCCAAGCTTTTGGAGGTAAGGTTATAGTTGGGAAAGAACTTATGCATGGTAAGACATCCAAAATATTTCATAATCAAAAAGGATTGTTTAAAGATATCGAGAGTCCTTTTGTGGCTACTAGATATCATAGTCTTATAGTTGATTCAAATTCTTTACCATCTTGTTTCGATATAACAGCGACTTTAGAAGACTCAACAATTATGGCTATCTCTCATAAAGAATATAAACATTTACATGGGGTACAGTTCCATCCTGAAAGTGTGTTGACGCAATTTGGTCATAAATTAATTAGTAATTTTCTAAAAATGGCTGAACAAAAGTAAAATAAAAAAAAATTAATATTATGATTTCTCAAATTAAAAACTTTTTATTTTTGATATTAGTTAGCTCTTTTTTACCTACCTCATTATTGGCAAGGAACTTAGGAATAAAAAGTTTGGGACATAGTAGTTTTTTAATTACTAGTGCAGATAAATCTATTCTTATAAATCCCTTTAAAGCAATAGGTTGTGCAAGTAATTTAAAGGAGCCAAAAGAAGTCAACGTAGATTTTATTTTGGCTAGTTCTAGGCTTCCAGATGAAGGATATAACCCTAATGATCAATTAATGTTCGTTGACCCAGGAATCTATCAATTTGATGATATTTTATTAAATGGAATTTCTGTACCACATGACAGAGTAGATGGAAGAAGATTTGGGATGGCAACTGTTTGGAGTTGGGAGCAGAATGATCTTAAAATTGTTCATATGGGAGGCGCTGCTGGTGATATTGATATAAACAGTCAAATTATTTTGTCTAGTCCAGATATATTGTTTATTTCAATTGGAGGAGGAATAAAATCTTACAATGGTAAAGAGGCTTCAAAAATAGTTAGGCTTCTAAAACCTAATGTAGTTATTCCTGTTCACTTTGAACGCGGCAAAAAAATTAATAAAGAATGTAATTTCTCAAATGCTGATTTATTTATCGAAAATATGAAAGATTTTAAAGTAAAATATGTTGGAAAAAGTTTTAAAATAAAACCTAAAAGAATCGATCAAAATACAATTTATATTTTCAGTAATTAATTTTTTAAATCTAATATCTTGTAATTTTCCCAGAAAAAAATCATTTGTTCTTTAGTTCCAATACTAACCCTTATAGAATTATCGATATCTTTTTTGTTTTCCATACTTCTAATAAGAATTCCTTTTTCTCTCATCTGTTTTATTAAGATTTTAGGATCTTTTTTTGGCCAAATTAAGAAATAATTACCTCCACTAAAGTGAGTTCTGATTTTTGTTGATTTAAATTTATTTAAAATCCATTCCCTCGCCTTTTTTACTTCTAAAACATAATTATCAATATATGATTTGTCTTTAAGTGCTGCTAATGCAGCTGTTATAGCAAAGCTGTTTACATCATATGGTCCTGTAACTTTATTAATGTACTGAATTAAACTTTTATTTCCAAAAGTAAAACCTATTCTTAAACCAGCTAGACCTGCAGTTTTTGAAAGAGATTGGATTATTAGTATATTTTTATTCTTTTCAAAATCTATCGATTCAAGAAGACTATCTCCATTAAATTTTTCATATAGTTCATCAACAACTATTAATGATTCGTTATTGATATTGGCTAAATTAATTATTTCATGAGAGCTTAGAACAGTTCCTGTTGGATTATTTGGATTGCAAATAAATATTAACTTTGGATTATGCTTTATTATTTTTTCCCTAAATTCATCGATGGGGAATAGAAAATTTTCTCCAATGTAAGAACAACTTATTTTTTTCATTCCTCGGATTTCTGCACAAGGAGAATAGTAACCAAAAGTTGGATTTGTGGTTAGAAATATCTGATCTTTTTCTCCAAAGCAATTGAAAATTGCATTTATTGCTGCATCTGCTCCATTGAAAATTCCGATTTCATCATTACCAAATTTTCTTGAATCAAGATATTTATCACATAAAAATTTTTTTAAAAAATTATATTCTGGATAAATTGATATCTCATCTAATTTTATCGCTTTTAATGCCTCTAAAACCTTAGGACTTGGACCTAAAGTATTTTCATTAAAGTCTAAGCGGAGTAAATTTCTTCTATTTTCTAAAGGTGCAGAGTAAGACTGCATATTTATTATTTCTTCTCTTGGTTTTGGGAAAAGATTATTTAATGGATCAAAATCATTCATTACATTCTTTCTAAAGTTTCAATTCCTAAAAGCTCTAAGCTTAATTTTAGTGTTTTTGCAGTTAGGTCACATAAATTAAGCCTAGAGATTTTTATATTTTTTTCTTCTTTGAGGATTGGAACTTGATCATAGAATCTATTAAAAGTCTGACATAGTTCGAACAGATAATTGCATAATCTATTTGGCATTAAGTCTTTTTCAATAGAAATTATGACTTCATCGAACCTAAGTAATTTTCTGATAAGTTTCCACTCAGATTTATGTTCATAATTTACGTACTGAAAATCTTTAGATTCATAAACAAAATCATTTTTTCTTTTTATTCCTAAAATTCTTACAAGTGTATACAACAAATAAGGCGCAGTATTACCATTAAGGGAAAGCATTTTATCAAAACTAAATTGATAATTAGTAATCCTATTTTGACTTAAATCTGCATACTTAACAGCTCCTAATCCAATAATTCTTGAAGTATTTGCTATAAACTCCTCGGTCTCATAACGATCTTCATCTTCTAATCTTTTCAATAAATCTTCTTTTGCTCTTCTCACTGCTTCATTTAATAAATCTTTTAGGCGTATTGTTTTACCTTCTCTTGTCTTTAGTTTTTTGCCATCAATTCCTTGAACTAACCCAAAAGGGACATGGTCTACTTGACAATTTTCTGGGATCCATTTTGCTTTTTTTGCAACTTGAAAAACTCCAGCAAAATGATTTGCTTGCCCATGATCAGTTACATAAATAATTCTTGAAGCATCATCGCCATTAGGAGGTTTATTGAATCTGTATCTTATAGCAGCAAGATCTGTGGTGGCATAATTAAAACCACCATCTTTTTTTTGAATAATTAGCGGTAAAGGTTTGCCTTCTTTATTAGTCATCCCATCTAGAAATACACATTTTGCTCCTTGATCTTCTACTAAAATTTTTTCTAAATTCAAATCATCAATAACTGATTTTAAGTAGGGATTATAAAAAGATTCACCTCTTTCTTTTATTTTTATTTTTAAATTTTTATAGATTTCATCAAATTCTTTCCTTGATTGATCACATAATAATTTCCAAGCTTTAATCGATTTAATATCTCCACTTTGTAACTTAACTACTTCCTCTCTAGATCTTTTTTGGAATTCAGATTCGTTATCAAATCTTTTTTTTGATTCTTTATAAAATTCAACTAAATCACTTATCTTGATCTTTCCTATTTCTTCTAGATCATTTGAATATAAATCTTTGAGCTGAGTAATAAGCATGCCAAATTGTGTTCCCCAATCACCAACATGATTGAGTCTTAATACTTCATAACCTCTTAACTCGAAAATTCTAGATATTGAGTCACCTATTATTGTTGATCTTAAATGCCCTACATGCATTTCTTTAGCAATATTAGGGCTAGAAAAATCTACAATAACTTTATTGGACAAACCACTATCTAAATCTTTTCTAATTAGAGGTATGCCAGCTCTATTGCATTGAATATTTGACTTAATTTCATTTATTAGAACCTCATCTTTTAATTTTATATTTATAAATCCAGGTCCAGCTATTTCTAGACTCTTACATAATTTTGCTATGCTTTTATTTTTATTTAAAAGGTTAATAAAATCATTAGAAATATCTCTTGGGTTCTTTTTATATATTTTAGATAAACTTAAACAAACATTACATTGATAATCACCAAATTCCTCTTTTGATGATTGTGTAATTATATTCTTGCTAAGAATTGCGAATTCTCCTTTTTTATCATTTTTTTCAAGACTATCTAAAAGAGATTGTTCAAATTGTTTTGTTAATTCTTTAAAAATGATTAGCATTAATTATTCAATTATTTATCTATATGATTAATTAATATAACGCATACTCAAATCAATCCAATTACTTTTGGTGATTGAAGAACTTGTTGAAATCAAATCAATACCTTTTATTAGATATTTACTAATTTCTTGAGGGTTTATTCCAGAAACTTCTATTATCAAATTTTTATTGACTTCTTTTTGTAGACTATTAATTGATAACTCTCTTAATTCTTGAACGTTTTTTTTGATTATTTCAGGACTAAGTTCATCTAATAAGACACTATCCGCTCCTGCTAATACTGCTTCTTTTGCCTGGTCGATATTCTCAGCTTCAATTATGATATGAGTTGTAAAAGGCGAATTTAGGCGAATATTTTCTACTGCATTCTTAAGATTATCTGTCCATGCAATATGATTTTCTTTGATCATGGCAGCATCGTATAATCCCATTCTATGATTCACCCCACCTCCGCATTTGAATGCATATTTTTCAAATATTCTTAAGCCAGGAGTCGTTTTCCTAGTATCTGCTAATTTTATATTTGTGCCTTCTAATTTATCTGTAAGATTCTTTGTATATGTTGATATTCCAGATAAATGCATTGCTATATTTAAGCTGATCCTCTCACTAGCGAGTAAACTTTTTGAAGGCCCATATATTTCTAAGAGTTTTTGATCTTTAACAAATTTATCTCCATCAGAGATATTAAATTTTGGACTGATTTTTAAATCAATTTTTCTAAAAATTTCTTTTATAATTTCAACGCCGCAGAATATACCCTCTTCTTTTGCAATCCAATATGCATTACCATTATCTTCTGTAATAGAGGAACTTGTAAGATCTCCCCTACCTATATCTTCATCGATCCAATTATCAATGATTTTACTTATTATTGGAGTATTTAAATCCACTAAACTAAAAATAATTAATTAATAAAAATTAAACTGAAGTTAGAGAATCAACTATATACCACTATGTAATTTAACTCAAATTTATTTACCAATACAAAACTTAGAAAAAATATTATCTAGAAGTTCCTCTGTTAATTCTTGACCAGTTATTTTAGATAAGTTTTGAATTCCATCTCTCAGCTCAATTGATAACAAATCAAATGGTAATTTATTTTCAATTATTTCATCAGTATCATTTAAATTAGATAAGCAAGCAGACAAATTTGTTAGATGTCTTTCGTTTAAAAATATATTGATATTTTCTACTTGTTTTAATCCGCATTTTTTTATAATTGTGTCTATTAATAATCTTTCACCATCATTATTCTTAATACTCATAAGAATTGTGTTTTTTAACTCATTTGAATTAATATTTTTGCAATCAATTAAATCTTTTTTATTGCCCAAAATAGTAATTAATTTTTCTTTGGGAATTTCTTGTATTATTTTTTTGTCTTCTTCATTAAATCCTTCTTCAAGACTATAAATATAAATTATAAAATCTGACTCTTTTATTTTCCCAAAACTTTTTTTAATTCCAATACTTTCAATTTGTTCATGAGTTTCTCTTATGCCAGCAGTATCAATTATTTTCATTGGAATATCATTAATAGTTAAATTAACTTCAATAACATCTCTAGTTGTTCCAGGAATATTAGTTACGATTGCTTTCTCTTTTTTTGCAAGCAAATTTAATAAAGAGCTTTTACCAACATTTGTTTTACCTATAAGCGCAATAGATATTCCATTGTGAATATATGAATTTCTTTTTGCATTTTCTATTAGTAATTCAATTTTTTCTTTGACTTTTTTAATGTTTTTTAGATATTTGGTGTAATCAAAATCTGTGAAGTCTTCTTCAAAATCAACTCTCGCTTCTATTTCGCAAAGTTGATTTATAAGTTCATTTTTAATATCATCAATTTTTTTCTTTATTTCTCCTTGAACCCCGCTAAAGGCTAACTCTGCTGATCTGGTATTGCTTGCATTAATTAATTGATTAATCGACTCGGCTTGAGTAAGGTCTATTTTTCCATTAAGAAAAGCTCTTTGACTAAATTCTCCTGGGTTTGCAAGTCTAACTCTAGAATTACTAGATAATAATATCTTTAAAACTTTATTTACTATGATAATTCCGCCATGGCAATGAAGTTCAACTACATCCTCTCCTGTGAAGCTATTTGGGGATTTCATCACTAAAATTAAAACCTCATCTATAAATTTATTTTGTTTATTTTCCTGAATAAAACCACGAAAAACCCTATGTGATTCCCATGCATATTTAGATTTAGTTTGAACAATCTTTTTGCAAGAATTTATTGCGTCTTTCCCAGATACTCTTATTATCGCAACTCCTCCCTTCCCAATACTTATAGCTGAAGCAATTGCTGCTATCGTATCTTCTGTAGTAACTATTGAATCCATCTCTCGCTTTGCTATGGATAATTAAGTAAGATTATCAAGAATTTAATTTTGAAAATTTCTTTCTGAATGAGATTTAAAAGAGATATTACCTATAAGAAAATTCTATCATTATTTAGGAGTCAGAATGGAAGTCCTTTCTTTAATGCTAAAGGTTTAGCTATAGGGGTATTTAGTGGTTGCTTTCCATTTTTTGGTTTTCAGACTTTAATAGGAGTATTTTTTGCGAAAATAGCTAAGGGAAATATTGTTCTAGCTGCAATTGGTACCTGGATCAGCAACCCTTTTACTTATATTCCACTTTATTATTTTAACTATAAAGTTGGTTCGATTTTTTTAAATAATCCTTCTAATAAAATTCTTGAAAAAAGTTTAGTTATTGATGACTTATGGAAACAAGGTAGAATTTTTTCCTTAAAATTACTCTTAGGTTCATCTTGTGTAGGTATTTTATTAGCTTTGATTTGCGGCAGTATTGTTTTCTTTATCTACAAGATAAAAAGTAAAAGATAGATTGATCTGATTTAAAAATTAACTTTGTCCAACTCTGGCAATATCTAATACATCTGCCATTGATTTAATTTGCTCAATTGTTTTGTGAAGTTGATTATAACTTTCAAGACCTACACAAAGATTTATAATAGCTGGTTTACCATAAGCAGTTTTAACATTGGCATCACTAACGTTTATACCTTTATCAGATAACCGCATAAGAATATCTTTAAGAACTCCAACTCGATCAATTACTTCTATTCGTAGCTGAATTGGAAACTTATTATCGCCAGTTTTATTATCTTGATTCCAACCGACAGGTAATCTTCTCTCTATTGGAATTGGCATTACATTTTCACAATCTTCCCTATGTATAGTGATCCCATGGTTGCCGAGCGACACAGTTCCGATAATATCCTCGCCTGGGAGTGGGGAACAGCATTTACCTATTCTGTAATCAAGACCTTCTATCCCGGAAATTGGTGATTTAGCTGCTGTATTAGATTGATTAGTGGATAAATTATTATTACTTTTAAGAGATTTTGCTATTTCAGAGTCAGAATCATTTTTTACATCTTCTGTCTGTAATTTTATTTCTTCTCTTAGTCTGTTTAATACTTGATGCAAAGTTAAACCACCAAAACCAAGAGATGCAAGAAGGTCTTCAGTAGTTTTCAAATTGCATCGATTTGCAACTTTTTTCATGGCTTCACTAGAAAGTAATGCTTCAAAACCGTTTCTACCTACTTCTTTTTCAAGTAAATCTCTACCTCTTTTAATCGTTTCATCACGATGGCTTTTCTTATACCATTGGCGAATTCTATTTTTAGCAGTTGGCGTAACTACAAAGTTCAGCCAATCCAAGCTTGGATTGGCATTATTACTTGTCAAAATTTCTATGAAGTCACCATTTTGAAGTGCTGTAGATAATGGAGAAAGCTTTTCATTAATTCTTATTCCATTACAGTGATTTCCAACTTCAGAATGGATTCTGTAGGCGAAATCTATCGCGGTAGATCCTTTCCTTAAACCAACAACATCTCCTTTTGGAGTGATTACAAATACTTCTTCATCAAATAAATCTTCTTTAATTGAAGCTAAATAATCATTATGATCTCTTTCATTACCTTCTTGTTGCCATTCTACTAATTGTCTTAGCCAATTAAATCTCTCGGCATTACTTTTAGCAGGAGAACCACCCTCTTTATATTGCCAATGAGCGGCAATACCATATTCAGCAATTTGATGCATCGAAGTAGTTCTAATTTGAACTTCAATAGGTCGATGTCTTCCAATCACAGAAGTGTGTAAGGACTGATATCCATTGGGTTTTGGTAATCCTATATAGTCTTTAAATCTACCTGGAATTGGTTTGAAAGTATCATGAACAACTGCTAAAGCTCTATAACAACTATCTGAATTGTCCACGATAATTCTTAGGGCAGCAACATCATAAATCTCGTGGAAATGCTTTTGTTGTCTTTCCATTTTGCTCCAGATGCCATAAAGATGTTTTGGCCTTCCTGTTATTTCAAAATTTTTCAAACCCGCTGAAATCAAGTTTTCCTTCATAAGATTCAAAGTTACTTTTAATCTTTTTTCTCTATCACTTCTTTTAACGGCGATTTGATCTTTAAGATCTAGATATTCTTTAGGCTCTAGGAATTTAAAAGCTAAATCTTCTAATTCCCATTTAAATCTGTTTATTCCTAGTCGATTAGCTAATGGTGCATAAATCTCTCTTGTTTCTCTCGCTATTCTTAGTTTTTTCTCATCATTTAGCCATTCAATTGTTCTCATGTTATGAAGTCGATCTGCAAGTTTAACTAAGACAACTCTGATATCGCTGGCCATAGCCAAAAACATTTTCCTAAGATTTTCAGCTTGTGCTTCAGTCCTGTTGTTAAAGTGAATGCCGCCTAATTTTGTTACACCCTCTACAAGTATTTTTACTTCTAATCCAAAATTTGTTTCTATTTCGGATAAATCAATGCCAGTATCTTCAACTACATCATGTAAAAGGCCTGCAGCAATAACAGATGAACTAGCACCTATTTCTTTAAGGAGATTTGCAACAGCAACTGGGTGGATAATGTATGGCTCGCCGCTCGCACGGAATTGTCCATCGTGAGCTTTATAAGCAAGTTTAAAAGCCTTTACTATAAGGTTTTGATTCTCATCATTTTCTTTATTTGATTTTTCAAAATTATGAATATCTTTAAGAAGCCAATCGGGAATGTTTATTTGATAATTCAAAGATTCACTTTCATATTTTTTATTTTCAGGCAAAATAGTTTTGGAAACTTCAATTTCGTTTTTTTCTTTTGAATTTGCAGCTGCCTCGGACATTTTATATTGCTTTAGATGTATTTTATTTATGTCTAGAAAAATTTGCTATAAATCATGGAAAAAAATAAAGAAAAAATTATTGTAGTTAAAAATCTTACTGTTAAATATGGTCTAAAACAGCAACCTATTATCAAAAATTTTAATTTGGAAATAGATAGTAGAGATCATTTGGCCATAATAGGACCTTCTGGATGTGGAAAGACCACTTTTGCAAAAACATTAGTAAATATATTGCCTGCAAAGGCCACTTCTAAAGGGTATCTATCGATTTCTAATGTAGATCCTAGGAAAATAAACAACAAAGATGCACAATTATTTAGAAGAAAGAATTTTGGATTTATTTATCAAGACTCTATAAAAAAACTTAATCCGCTAATGAGAGTTGGGGATCATTTATATGAATTATTTAAAACACATGATCAAACTAAATCATCTTTAGCTATTAAAAAATTAGTAAGAGAAGTTTTTCAAAAAGTCGGAATTGAAGAAAGTAGACTTGATTCTTTCCCACATCAATTTAGCGGCGGAATGAGACAGAGAGTTTCTATAGCAATGGCACTTGCTTTGAAACCTAAATTATTAATAGCTGATGAACCTACAACAAGCTTAGATACCAAAACAAGTTTTGAAATTATGCAAGAAATAATTCATCTATGTAATGAATTTGATACAACTTTAATTTTAATTAGTCATGATATTAATCTTGCAGCAAAGTGGTGTAAAAAAGTTGCAATAATTGAAAAGGGATCGATTGTTGAAAAAGGGAATATATTAGATATTTTTCAATCACCAAAATCAGATATCGGGAAAAAGTTAGTAAGTGCTTCAAAAATAGTATTAGAACCAAATACTAAAAATAATGCTCGAGATCAGGTCGTTCTAGAGGTAAATAACCTAAGACATTGGTATAAATTAAATTCTTCAATTTTCATTAATAAATGGAATAAGGCTTTAAATGAAGTTAGTTTCAAGTTATATGAGAATGAGACTCTTGGAATAGTTGGTTCTTCAGGGAGTGGTAAAAGTACATTATGTAGGGCTTTAATTGGACTTCTTAAAGTAAGAGGTGGTGAAATCAAAATTTATGATAAAAATCATGCATCGAAAAAAAATAAATCTTTTAAAAAGAACAATAAAGTACAAATTATTTTTCAAGATCCTTTTTCAAGTTTGAACCCGAAAATGACAATTAAAAGTATTTTGGAAGATATATTTTTTATTCAAAAAATTTCAGATAAAAGAAAAATCGAAAAAGAAATAAAATTAATGTTTAGAAATTTGAATCTTCCCTTAAATAATAATTTTTTTAATTCTTATCCTAGCCAATTATCTGGTGGTCAATTGCAAAGAATTTCATTAGCCAGAGCGCTATTGTTGAAACCAAAAATTTTGATTTGTGATGAGAGCGTTAATATGTTGGATGCTTCAGTAAAAATAGAGATTCTTGAATTACTTAGAGTCTTGCAAGAAAAAATGAATTTAACGATTATCTTTATTACTCATGATTTGGGCATTGCTAAAAGATTTTGTGATAGGTTGCTAGTTATGAATCAAGGAAAGATAGTTGATGAAGGAGAAAGTTCTACAATATTCACTAAAACTCAAAACACGTATACAAAATCACTTCTAAATTCCTCTTTGAATCTTATTTAACTTTAAGAACACTTAGTAATTTTTGAAAATCTAATGGTAATTCTGATTCAAATATCATTTCATTACCATTTATTGGATGTATAAGTCCAAGCTTAATGGCGTGTAAAGCTTGGCCATCTAATTTACATGGTAGTTTTTTACATCTTCCATATAACGGATCACCCACAATTGGATGATTAATGTGAGCGCAATGTACTCTTATTTGATGCGTTCGCCCCGTATCTAGTTTGAAACTCATTAATGAGTAATTGCCAAATCTTTCTTCTAATTTCCAATAGGTACAGGCATACCTTCCTGAAGTTTCTTCAACTACTTTATATTTCAATCTATTTAATTTATCTCTGCCAATGTTTCCCACTATTTGGCCTTCTTCAGAATTCGGTGCTCCATGAATTACTGCAATATATTCGCGTGATGCTATTTTTTCTTTAATTTGTTTCTGGAGATTTACTAATGCCTCTTGGCTTTTTGCAACAACCATACATCCGGAGGTATCTTTATCTAATCTGTGAACAATCCCAGGTCTTAGTTTCCCATTAATTCCAGGTAGATCTTTACAGTGAAAAAGTAATCCATTCACTAAAGTTCCAGATTTGTGTCCAGGGGCTGGATGAACAATTAGTCCTGATTGTTTATTAATTACTATGATGTGCTCGTCTTCAAAAAGGATATTTAAATCCATTTTTTCAGGTTTCAAATAAATAAGAGGTTCTGGAGGAGGCATCCATATTTGAATATTATCGCCATTTTTTAATGGGGTCTTTGCTTTCGCAGTCTTATAGTTTACAAGTACTAAACCTGAATTTATAAAATGTTGAATTCTTGCTCTACTTTGTTCTGGCCTTTTACTTACCAACCATCTGTCTAGCCTCATAGGAAGAGGTAGCTCATAAATAATTTCTATAAGCTCACCTTCTCCAATGCCGAAAGAATTTTGATTATTTAATTCCATAGTGGGACTTCTAAAGCAATTTTACCCAGCATTTGATTTCTATAATCTTCCAATAACTTATGAGACATTCTCCTTTTATCGCCTGAGGTATGTTTTGAAGCTGCTTCGTCGATCCAAGCAGAAGGACTCTTAAAGCCTTTAGTAATATCAACTCCATATCTATTAGATATTTGTTTAACTGAGATATTCGCATTCTTATCTTTGTTGAGAGTGGATATAATTTTGATAAATCCAATTGCGACACTCTCTATTTCATAAGCAGCTTCGCCAATATCGTCACACAGTGCAAGATTAAGTGCTGATTTTTGATCTTCTAAATTTGGAGGTATAACACCAGGAGCATCTAGCAGATCTATACCACTTTCTAATTTTATCCATCTTAAATTACGAGTCACGCCTGCTTTCCTAGCGCTATCTACAACTCTTTTTTTTGCGATTCTATTAATTAATGCCGACTTTCCTACGTTTGGAAAACCAAGTGTAAGGGCTCTAATTGGCCTAATTCGCATTCCTCTAGAGAGTCTTCTATCGTCGATAGACGACCTAGAATCTTTGGCTGACTTACAAATTTCTTTAATCCCTATTCCTCTTTTAGCATCACACCAAAGAGGATATTGATCTTTAGCATTAAACCATTTATTCCAACTATTGATTGTATTCGGGGAGATCATATCTGATCTGTTAATGACAAGAATATGTTTTTTATTATTTATCCATTTATTTAAGTGTGGATGTCCTGTTGACAAAGGAATTCGTGCATCTCTAACTTCTATGACTAAATCTACTTTATTGATAACTTCAGATAATTTCTTTTCTGCTTTTGCGATATGGCCTGGGTACCATTGGATTTTGGGTATGTCCACTTCAATAAATCAAATAAAATTTTGTATTCCTTTTAGTTTTTATAACTTTCAAAAGTATTTACTTCTAAATTTTAGTATAAATTTAATAACTAAAAATTTTTATAATCGTCAATTCTTAAAATTTATTAAGGCATAGGTAACAGTAACTACTTTTTAACCCAATAAGCCCAAATTAACGTTAGGGTCTTGAGATTATAAATATAGCTTGTTTAATGTCAAAATTATCTCTTTCCAGTCTTGATAAGACACATTTAGAAGGAAAAAAAGTTCTTGTAAGAGTAGATTTTAATGTTCCATTAAATGAAGACGGTCAAATAACCGACGATACGCGTATTCGTGCAGCGATCCCAACTATTGAATATCTTATTAATCATTCTGCAAAAGTCATTTTAGCTGCTCATTTTGGTAGACCGAAGGGTCAGGTTAATGAAAAAATGAGATTAACTCCAGTAGCAGCAAGATTAAGTGAATTGTTGGGGCAAAATGTTGCTCTTACTAACAGTTGTATTGGTGATGAATCAGTTGCACAATCAAATAGCTTATCTAATGGAGATGTTCTTCTACTTGAGAATGTTCGTTTTTTTGGTGAAGAGGAAAAGAACGACCTGGAGTTTGCTGAAAAATTAGCATCACATGCAGATATGTATGTAAATGATGCTTTCGGTGCTGCTCATAGAGCGCATGCTTCAACTCAGGGTGTTACAAATTACTTAAGTCCCTCAGTAGCTGGATTCCTTTTAGAAAAAGAATTGAAATACCTACAAGGAGCAGTAGATTCCCCAAATCGTCCATTGGCAGCAATAGTTGGAGGGTCAAAGGTTAGTAGCAAAATAGGAGTACTTGATTCTTTACTAGATAAGTGTGACAAAATCATGATTGGTGGAGGTATGATTTTCACTTTTTATAAAGCTAGAGGTTTAGATGTCGGGAAGAGCCTTGTAGAAGAAGATAAACTTGAGCTTGCTAAAGATTTAGAAGCAAAAGCAAAAGCAAAAGGAGTAGAATTATTATTACCCACTGATGTTGTTTTGGCTGATGAATTTTCTCCTGACGCCAATAGTAAAATATCTCAAATTGATGCAATTAGTGGGAATTGGATGGGTCTAGATATTGGTCCAGATTCCATTAAAGTTTTTCAGAATGCTCTTGCAGAATGTAAGACAATTATTTGGAATGGTCCAATGGGAGTTTTTGAATTTGATAAATTTGCAGATGGTACAAATGCAATAGCTACGACTCTTGCGGACTTAAGTGCTTTTTCTGAAGTTTGTACAATAATTGGTGGTGGAGATTCAGTTGCAGCAGTTGAAAAAGCAGGATTAGCTGAGAAAATGTCTCATATATCTACCGGAGGTGGGGCTAGTTTGGAACTTTTAGAAGGTAAAACTTTACCAGGTGTGGCTGCGTTAAACAACGCTTAGGCTATATCTCATCAACAATATCAATGCTCTTTGTGAAAGTAATCATTCCCTCGGGATGAGCTATGATTCCTGACCAAATTTGCATCCCTGGTTTTGAAGGGGCTCTTGTAATTTTAAAAATCCCTCCAGACGCCAATGGTTCCAATAATATTTCTTGTTCAAACAATGAATTAACTTGATGAGGTTTTATAGCTCCAGCAATAATCACTTCTTCAAGAGGCTTATTTAGAATTATATCGATATCGTATTTTGAACCAGTAAGAACTTTATCAGGAATTTTAAAACTAATATCTATTTTTTTATTATCGTTTCTTATTGTGGTGAATAAATTTTTGATAATCCCTTCACTTATTTTTCCATTTACGATTGAAAATAAATAATCAAATTTGGATTCGAGTATATATATTTCTCCGTTAACTATTTTTTCCCCAGAAACTTTTATTCGCAAAATATCTTCATCTGGAATATTAGATTTTAATCTTTTGATCTTCCATTTGCTGTTAGGGAAATCATTAATAATCTTTGAAAATTGTTTTGGAATATTTTGGTTTTCATCATTTCTAAAATTTTTTTTAATAAACTCTAAGTCTCGCTTATTTAATGAGGTTTCTAAATTTCTTATAAAATCAACTTTTAAAGTTTGCGTTATTGCTGAATAGGGGAGAATGAGATAAATAAATAAGTAGAGAGGGAATCCTATATTTCTGAATAAGTTTAAATTCAACATATTTATCATTTATTATTTTCATTCTACTAATTTAAGTTTTTATGTCTAAGAAAAATAATTTATTAGTTGCAGCTAGTGGAACAGGAGGCCATATTTTTCCAGCTTTAGCAGTTTCTAAAGAGGTGGAAGATGAGTGGAATATTCATTGGTTGGGTATTCAGCAAAGACTTGATGCGAATTTGATTCCCCAAAAATATAATTTGAAGACTTTGAATTTAAAGACACCCAGAAAAAATATTTTTTTGTTTTATCAATATATAAAAATTTTAATGTCAACTTTCCAAATAATTAGGATCTTAAAAGAAAAAAAAATTAACTTGGTTTTTACGACTGGAGGTTATATATCTGCCCCTACTATTGTTGCTTCAAAACTACTCAGGATACCTGTCATTATTCATGAATCAAATTTAATTCCAGGAATGGTCACGAAATATTTTGGTTTTTTGTGTAACTATGTTTTTCTAGGATTTAAGAAAACAAATTCTTATTTAAGAAATTGCAAAACTATTTTCACTGGGACTCCTTTAAGAGATCAATTCTATAAATCCCATCCCTTGCCAGAATGGGTCCCAAAAGGAAAAGGACCTCTTTTGATTGTTATGGGAGGTAGCCAAGGAGCAAAAGCTATAAATCAAATTCTTAACGAATCTCTTGAATTTTTAATGAAAAAACAGTTTCGGATAGTTCATATTATTGGCGAATGTAATAAACAATCCTTTAATGTAAAAAATTCCAATAATTATGTTCAAAAGAAATTTACTAATCAAATCGCAGCTTTGATTCAAAACTGTGATCTTGTAATATCGAGATCTGGTGCAGGAACAATAAATGAACTTATAGAAACTAAAAAACCTTCAATTTTAATTCCATTTCCTTATTCTAAAAATAATCACCAGGAAAAAAATGCAATGATTCTTGCTGAAAGTGGAGGATCAGTTTTAATGAATCAAAGTAAAATTTCTAAAGAAGTTTTTGAGGAAACTATAGAAAGAATTTTTAAGAGAAAATCAAAAAACGGAAAATATTATTATGAAATTTTAGATATTATGAAGAAGAATATGGAAAATAATAATAAAATCAAATCTAAAATTGAGATTAGGAAATTTTTTAATTATTTTTTAAAGGAATTCTGAATTTCTTTACATAAAAGAGTGTTATTTTTCCGACTCTGCAAGCTTATTCTTGCCCACTTTTCATCCAGAAATCTAAATGAAGTGCATTCTCTAAGCAGAATTCCCTTATTTTCTAAGTATTTTATATTAGGCGACAAGGATTTTTTACTCTCTATTAAAAAAAAGTTGGTTGAAGAGTTATGAACTTTAAGGTTCTCTATTTTTGATAATTTTTCAAATACTCTTTTTTTTTCGATATTTATCCAGCTGTGAATCTGTTTTGTCCACTGTTCATAGAATTTCTTATTACTTAGTAGATCAATTCCGGCTTTAATAGAAAATGAATTTAAAGGCCAAGGATCTCTATTTATTTCCCATTCTTTTAGTATTTTCGATGAGCCAATAACGTAACCTAATCTAAGACCAGGAATATTGAAGATTTTGGTTAAGCTTCTCAAGACTAACAAATTGTCAAATCTTTGGGTTAATGGTATTAAAGATTCTTTCTCTCCATTAGGTGTTATCGATAAGAAAGCTTCATCACAGATAACTAATTTATATTTTTTTACAACTTCCTTCAATGAATTCTTTTCCCATAATTGGCCAGTAGGGTTATGTGGATTTGTTATCCAAATAACATCACCTTTTGGATGCAGAGGAAATGGTTGAGGAAAAATATCATTCCAGTTTTTTGGTAATTCGCAATGTATAAAATTGCTATTCCAACAATTTAAAGATCTTTCATAATCAACAAATGAGGGTGAAGGAATACAACTTATTCCAAATTTGGATGCTTCATAACCTGCCCAGGTTATTAGTTCAGAAGCTCCATTTCCAGGAAGTATATTGTCTGGATTTATCCCGTGAAATTTACCGATTATTTCTTTCAGATCATTCAAGTTTCTCTCTGGGTAATATCTAAATCCAAGATTCTTAATTCCAGCATTTAATGAATCTATTAGTATTTGAGGTGGATCAAAGGGTACTAAAGAGGCACTTGCGTCAATAATTTCAGAGGGTAATAAATTTAATTTTTTTGCATTTGCATATACATTCCCTCCATGCTTTAAGTTTGATATTTGCATGGCTAATGTTGAGTAATCATTAGTTTTCTGATTGTTCATTATTCATTTTCTAATTTTTATTTAACCCATTTTAAATCTGATCCAATGGCCTCTTTTATATTAGATAATTGATGTTTATTGAGTTGCTTTAAAATCCCTTCCAGTATATTGGGGACTAATTGTGGCCCCTTATATATCCATCCCGTATAAAGTTGAATTAATGATGCTCCAGAACAAATTCTTTCCCAAGCCGACTCTGGACTATCGATTCCTCCAACGCCAATTAAAATAATCTTTTTATCAATATTATGAATATGTTTTATTATTTGATTTGCTTTTTTTTGTAGAGGCTTTCCACTTAATCCTCCATTTTCTTCAGAAAGTAATAATCCTGTTTGACTGATCTTCCTATTTTCAAGACCTAATCTATCTATGCTGGTGTTAGTAGCAATTATCCCATCGATATTTTCCTCAATTATTAACTGGCAAATATCTTCAATATCTTTAAGGCTTAAATCTGGCGCAATTTTTACAAATAATGGTGGACAATTAGGTAAGTTTTTAATTTCTCTAAGAAGTTCTTTTAGAAGAATCGGATCTTGCAACTTTCTTAGTCCTTCCGTATTTGGAGAACTTACGTTTATTGCTGCATAATCACAATATGGAATTAATAATTTTAGAGAAGTTAAATAATCATCTTTTGCTTGAGATAAATCTGTAATTTTAGACTTGCCAAAATTTATCCCTAAACAAATATTCTTTCTATTTTTTTTAAACTCAATTCCTTGTTCTACAAAGTTTTTAACTAGATTTTCAGCACCATTGTTATTAAAACCCATTCTATTTAATGCTGCTTCTTCCTCCGCCAATCTAAACAACCTTGGTTTGGGATTTCCATTCTGAGCAAATTTGGTTACTGTACCAAGTTCGGCAAATCCAAAACCAAAATCTTTCCATACATTTGCAGCATTTCCATTTTTGTCGAAACCCGCAGCTAAACCAATTGGATTACAAAAATTTATACCACATATGCTCTGAGTTAACCTTTTATCAACTATAGAAAATTCTTCATTTAGATTTTTTAAGATAGATGAAACTACAGGCCAATTATATTTTCTTGAACTGAATGCTAGAAGGTTAAGAGATAAATTAGTTAAATATTCTGCATCTATTCCAGAGTCTTTTTTTAGTATAGGTGTAACCAGGTTTTTATAAAGATTTTTAAATATCCCCTTTTGTTCATTCATGAAAATTAGTATTCTTTTTTTTCTATTATCCAATATTTTTCACCTTTAGGAATCAATCTCCAATTACGCCATTCAAAAGGTAAATATTGTTCTATTTTTAAGTGGTTTTCTTCACCTAGTAAGTTATTTAATTCTGATGAAATTAACAAATACTTTTTTTCTGCAAATTTTTGAATTAATTCATTTCTCGAAAATAATTCCTGAATTTCTGTAGGCGCATTTTTTTCAAAAAAGTCAAATGAAGATTTCTCTTCTTTTAAATTATCTACTATAGATATACCTTTGCTGTAATCAGAAGCGATTTTATCAACTCTATCATTTTGTTTATCCCCGCTATGACCCTTAACATATTCCATTATTAAGCCATCAATCCTTAATTGATCAATTTTTTGCCATAAATCAAGATTTTGAACTGATTTTCCTGAGCTCGTTTTCCATCCATTTCTCTTCCAATTAATAATCCATTTTGTATAACCCTCTATGACATATTTACTATCAGTTCTTAATTTAAAGTTCTCTTTTAGTTTATAAGTTTTTAATT
>QCQM01000021.1 GCA_003212195.1 Prochlorococcus sp. AG-449-O05
TCCAATATTTTTAAATACGTTTGGTTTCAATGCTTATGGCATAGTTTGTATCATTCCTCAAATAGCTATTGATATAAGAAGAATCAGAGACTTTGGAAAAGATTGGAAATGGATCTTCATTAATTTAATACCTATCTTCGGATGGATCTTATGGTTCATCTGGTTAGGCTTTGGTAAGACAGGAAATGGGAAAAATAAACTTATATAAAATTTAAATCTTTATTTTTTTCCTTTTTTAAAATCTACAAATCTGATCTTCTCTCTTGATTCTATTTGTTTTTCAAGAATTCTAAAAACATGCATCTCGCATTCGGTTAATTTAAGAAACTGATCGAGTGTATCTTTATCTTCTTCATCAAAAGACTCGAAAACTTCCGAAATGGCAATTTCATTACTAGAAATAAAATCCTCTGCAACATCTCGTGGATTCTTGCCTGATTCGAAATGCTGAAAAGCTTCATAAGAATTAAGTTCTCTAGTTAACCATTTAAACCATGGTTCATTTTTATTATGCTTTTTATTTATGATTTTTTTCATGAAAATTTTTTACTAGTTTAATCATTATTAGTTATTCATTTTTTGACAGCTGTAAAATTACTTATTTTTAGAATTTATTAAATCTAAACTTTACTTAATTTTTCAAAATAACTAGCAAAACTCATAAAACCTCCTAATTAATGAGTATTTATTACTCATTTTTTTATCTATGAAATAGCTAGAATTCGTTTTTACTTCAGTACATTGTCAATTCCATTTTATGACTTTCCTTCATCTCCAATTTTAATAATTGGTGCTCTTGGCATTACAGTAGCAATAGCAGTTTTTATTGTCTCTTACCAAAAATATTTCAATTCTCCTTTGAACAAAGAGCTTGCAGAAAAGAAAAAAGCCTTAATTAAGGAACAAAAAGAATTAAGTGTTAGATTAGAAAAAATAGAACAAGATTTAAAAAATTTATAAAAAATTATTTTTTTAGAGATAAGTTATTGATCTCGAATTCAAGACCAAAATTTTTTAATCTTGAATTATGGTCTATAAGGAATTATGGATAAAGACCATCTTATTGAGTTAATTTCTAATAGTCTTCTTTACGAGAGTAAAAATTCTGACTCTACTAAGAATCTTAGTGACTTTAAAAATTACTTAGAAAGATTAAATCTAGATCAATTGAGAACCATGTCTAAAGAGTTTATTCTTTAGAATGATGTTAAAATATTTTATTGTTTATTAAATAATCAATAATTTTTAAAATTCGTTAATATCAAACAAACAAGAGGAATATGCCTAAAGTAAATAGAGGTGATTTTTTAATAAAGCCATTTCTTAAAAGAAATAATATTAGAGCTTCCTTTCAAATTATTTCTACCATTTTCCCAATAATTTCTATTTGGTTAATTGTCCACCAAATAATAAATCAGCCTTTTGCATTATTTATAAAAGGATTTCTATTGATACCTTGTATAGTTCTTCTAACTCTGTTCTCTTCTCGAACATTCTCATTAATGCATGATTGCGGACATAATTCTCTTTTTACAAAACGTAAATTTAACCGCTTTTTTGGGTTTTTACTTGGCTTAGTTAATGGTATTCCCCAGAAGTCATGGTCAATTGATCATGCATTTCATCACAGAAATAATGGAAATTGGGAAATTTACAAAGGTCCGATAGATGTTTTAAGTCTTGAAGACTATAATTCCCTCACAAAAAGAGAGCAAATATTTTATAAAGTAAGTCGAAACTGGATGATGCTTTTCCCTGGCGGTTTTTTTTACTTAGTTTTAAAACCTAGATTAGGACTGGTTATTATTATTTTTAATTTCACTAAGGATATATTAGAAGAGACTTTTATCAAAATAAAAAACAGAGAAATTCGTCAACTTCTATCTATTAATTCAAGAGTCAAACCACCTTTTTCTGATTATGGAGATAATTTCAGCGAATTATGTGAATTAATAATAAATAATTTAGTAGTAATAATAGGGTGGTTTTTTATGTGTAAATGGTTGGGGTTAGTTTTTTTCTTATCATTTTATTCCTTAGTATTAACATTATCAGCAGCAATTTTAATATGTGTTTTTTTCATACAACATAATTATGAGAATGCATATGCTAAAAATACAAAAAATTGGGATCTCATCGATGGAGCTATTTTAGGTAGTAGCAATTTAGATATCCCTAATTGGTTAAATTGGTTTCTAGCAGACATATCCTTCCACAGCATTCATCATCTCTCCGAGAGAATACCAAATTACAATTTAAGAGCTTGTCATAAAGCAAATATTCATTTGCTCCAACAAGCAAAGTTCTTAAAATTAAGCGATTTTTCAAACTGCTTCAAATATATTATTTGGGATAATATAAATGAAAAATTAATTTCAATAAGTTAATAGCTAATTCAACCTTCTTCTAAATTTCCTTTTTAGAGGAATACTGCTATATGCATGAGCACCAATAGATGGAGGCAAGTCATTCTTTAAAGGATGGATAAAAGCATTTGCCATACTCTCTAACATTTTCGAAAGCCAATTAATTACTGATTTCATTTGAAAATCTAAAAGTGTACTTTTTTATCATCTAACTATATTATTGAAAAGTAAATCAGTCTTTATGCTGATTTTTGGAGATTACCTTATTAGCATAAATATTAAATAATCAAAATTATTGTGTCCTTTAGTCTTTTCAAAAAGTTTATTAATGCCTTTTTTAAAAGTGAACCAGATGCAAAATATATTTAGTAAATAATACTTATTTCTTCTAATTAACTTAATAAATTAAATAATTGAACTTAATTTCGTGCTATATCTCTATTCCAAATAAATCTAATATTATTATGAATAATCCATTTGTTTCTACAAACCAGAATACAGAAATAGATTCTATAAATTCATATTTTGAGTGTATTACTGAATGCAGTATTGTGGATGGTCATCAAGAATGTATTACTCGTTGCTTAGAAGTTCATTTAAAGGGGGGTGATCAAAATGAATAAAAGAAATTCACCTCAAAGGAAAACAACTTTAAAATGGAACTCGAATGGGGAGCTTTCGGAGATTGATATGTTAAGAATTCTAGAAAAGATATCAACTAATGAACTTAATCAATGTGAATTAACATGTGATTCTGATAAAATTTAAATCTATTTTTCAATATTTTTACCAATGCTGCAAAAAAAAGCAGCTTATGGGATTTTTGTAAGATATCAATTTTGATTAACCAGATTTCAATTAAGATCTAAACATTTTCAAAATATCTTAGGTTTAATTTTAGAAAATTAATTTTTAGAACTTCTACTTTTTTTTAGGAATGTTTTACTAATTTCTTTTTTTGTTAGTTGAACCGGTTTTACTAAGCCTGAATCACCATGAGTTGGACAATAATAAGTCATTAGCATCCATTTTTTTTCTTCATCCATAAGAGATATTTAACTAAATAATTGTTAAGTAATTAGGACGGATATTGAAAAAACTGATGTTTTTTAATATTTTTTTCTTTTTTACTTAATAATTTATAAAAATTTTGAATCTATCCTCTCTAAATAGATATAAATACGCATGACTTTTAAAAACAATCCTGCTATTTATTAATAAACTTAAAATTACTCATGTCTCTAGAATCTATATTGATGGTAGTTGCTCCAATCTGTCTTTTTACCGCAGGAGTGATTGTTTTACCTATTCTAGTAAAGCCACGAAAACAAACTGGTTTGCCTAAAAAGTATATTCGCGGTCTTTAAATTAATTAAGTTTTAAGTAGACCAAAAAAATTCACCATAAAAAACTTAAACAGATAAATATAAACATTGCGAAAAAAATATAACGAAAAATTTCCGGCGCAAATAATTTTTTTGAAGATAAAATTAAAATCGTAAAATTTTATCGAAAAAATTTTCAATGCTTTTCATTATGAGATCTCGTGATAGATAATAGAATATATAAATTGATTTTTATTAAAAAAAATTCTTAACCAAAAAAATTTGAGTAATATAAAATTTTCCGGCCTCAAAGGCCAAGCGCTTTTAATAGAGGATAAAGATATTCCAAGCATAAAAGAATTTCAGGATGTTATTCCAAATAAATATTTTAAAAGCAATACCAAAACTTCTTTGAGGTATCTTTTACAATCAGCCTTAATCCAATCATTAGTAGTTGCGGTAGGATTATCTATTCCATTTACCCCAAAAATGATTCCAATTTGGATTATTTACGCATTACTATCTGGAACCACTGCAATGGGATTTTGGGTAATTGCCCATGAATGTGGGCATGGAGCATTCTCTAAAAACAAAACATTGGAATCTATAACTGGTTATTTACTACATTCATTACTTCTAGTTCCTTATTTTTCTTGGCAGCGTTCTCATGCAATTCATCATCGATTTACAAATAACATAACCAATGGAGAAACTCACGTCCCTTTAGTCATTAAAGGGAATGGAGTTACAGAAAAAGTTGGGGGAGAAAAAGAATTACATTTTTCAAATTCTTTAGGTAAGAAAAATTATGGAATTCTTCAACTTGTTTTACATCTAATATTTGGTTGGCCTGCTTATTTACTTACAGGGAGTACAGGAGGTGTTAAATATGGAACTTCAAATCATTTCTGGCCAATTAAACCATTTTCTAAAGCATTATGGCCATCAATATGGGCCAAGAAAGTTTGGATATCAGATATTGGGGTAGGTTTGACATTATTGGGTATTTTTTATTTAGTTTTCAATTTTGGATTATTTCCAGTAATTGCTATGTATTTTGGTCCTTTATTAGTGGTTAATTGTTGGCTAGTAATTTATACATGGCTTCATCATACAGATTCTGATGTACCTCATCTTTCAAATAAGGAATTTTCCTTTATGAAAGGAGCATTTCTATCTATTGACAGGCCTTACGGTAGAATCCTTAATTTTCTTCACCATAATATAGGTTCTAGCCATGTCGTGCATCATGTATGTCCAACGATCCCTCATTATCATGCAAAAAAGGCAACTGTCTTAATTAAAAAAGCCTTTAAAAAAGCATATCTTTTTAATCCTGATCCAATACACAAAGCTTTATGGAATATTGCTTGCAATTGCGTTGCAGTTAAGTCTGACATCAAAAGAGGAAGATATATATGGCAATCTTTATATAAAATGGTGGATTAAAAAGCAATAAGTATCAATTCTTTATCACATTAATTTACGCAAATCTGAAAAGAATATAAAAGAATTAGCAATAACAAATTTTTCATCTTAGATAATTACAAAATAAAGTAAATCT
This sequence comes from Prochlorococcus sp. AG-449-O05, assembly GCA_003212195.1. Lineage (GTDB taxonomy): Bacteria > Cyanobacteriota > Cyanobacteriia > PCC-6307 > Cyanobiaceae > Prochlorococcus_A. The sequence goes on from QCQM01000021.1 coordinate 5,256, forward strand.
ATGAGTGGTGACAATTTGCATGGTAAACAACCTATTAAATTTTATTCGGAAAAAATAACACTTACAAAAGTCGAATTATTAGAAAAACATTTGAGTTTAGGCGAAAAAACTTCAGATTTAGATCAAAAGCATAAAGAATGGAGTAAAAAACTATCAGGTTAATCATCTAATATGATGAATTTTAATAACTTATTGATATTTTTATATGTATTTCACTTATCAATAATCTTTTCAGTAAATCAATGAAAAATTATTCGCAGGCATCCTAATAATATCCTCTTGCAAAAAACCATTTTTCTTACTCTCATCACAAACTTGTTCAAGATTTTTAATGCCCCAAAGATAATTTTGCATTTTTAATGAATTATCGAACAAATAATTACTTTCACCTATATGCTTATTACTAATTTTAAATGGCCCATATAAAATCAAAAATTGTCCCTTACTAAGTAATTTTCCTGACTCTCTAAAGAGTGCCTCAGTACATGACCAATGAACAACATGAATCATATTTATAGAGACTATTCCTTGCAAAGAATTAGCTATTGTCAAAGGAATTTTCCAAGGAATTTTTTCTACATCAAGCTCAAGGGGCTGAGGCATTTTCTTAGTTAAGTCTTCATACTAAATCCAAGAACTTATACTTTTTCTATGCACTATTTCTGGATCACTTGTTTGCCAAATTATTCCAGGAAAGCGTTTTTGAAAAACTACTCCATATTCACCGCTGCCGCTCCCGATTTCTAGTATTAAACCTTTTTTTATAATTCTGGATAGTACATCACCAATACAGTCCTTATTTCTTTGAGTTGACGAAAAAAAAGTCTATTATCCAAAATTTAAAAAAAATGGGCGCTTCAGTAAAAAGAATAATTCTAAAATCCTTAATTATTTAACTTTTCTCAATTTAGGAGTATTGAAAAACATTATTTTAATGCTGAAGAATAATACTGAAATTGTAAGAGCAGGCAAGATATAAAGGATTAAATCAGAATTTATTAGAGAAGGAATCTTACCAAAAATTAAATGCATGTAGTAAGTAGCGAATGACATAAATTTATATATATCTAATTTATTAATAGCAATAATTTGAATTCAAAAAAACTACTTTTAGTCAAAAACCAAAAATTCTCAAAAAAAGAGTCAGCCTGTATCCCTACTAGCTGACTCTAATAATATATTAATTTAAATTACCTCTAAATGAGGATATACCTCTAAAAAAAAACAAGGTAAAAATCTTTTTTTTTTTTTTTTAAATTTTCAAAATCAGAACAAAAATAAAACATCGATAAGGTATATTTTGACACATAAATGTAGCATTTTTTAAGTTTTTTCTGCAAAAAAGTATTTAATCCCCTTATTTTCTTTACATTACTAAATAATTATGTTATATTTAGTTACAAATTTATTTTAAGAAAATGACTCCAGAAGCAGAACGTTTTAACGGTTGGGCAGCAATGTTAGGTTTTGTTGCAGCAGTCGGTGCATATGTCACAACAGGCCAGATAATTCCAGGTTGGTTCTAATGAAAAATAACGAATCAAAAATTATCGAAAAAGAAAAAATCGTCGCTGAAAAGCTAAACGGTAGATTTGCAATGTTAGGTTTTGTTGCTCTAGTTGGAGCATATTTAACTACAGGTCAAATCATTCCTGGTTTTATTTAAGATATTAAAAAAATAGTCTAATTTCAAATTAATTTAGGCTATTTTTTTATGGGATTTTTTATTGATAATGGTCTTTATTAATAAAGTTTAATAATCCTATTTCATAAAAAAAATATGCTCAAATTGATTATTAAAACGCTACCTCTAGCTAAAAATTAGATTCAAAATTATTTAGTTTTATGGTATATCGAATGTTGCTGTTGGTTTAGTAAATTTTTTGTCTAATTTTATAATCTACATTTGCATAAAACAACTTAAGCTTAGGAAGGAAAAGATTACTATTAAAAGAACATTTTTAAAAAAATATTAATTTGAATATTCTTCTTATTTAAAAATTAAATTTATTTGTTAATTAATGCTATCTTTGTCAAGATAATTAGAGGATTTCATGAGAGTAAAGCTTGAACCCGAGACAGCATTTATAGGCAAAAAGTTTGCTTATATATTTCTAGGAATAATATTTAGCTTAAATGCAATAACTTTTATTTGGTTTTTCTTATTTTCAAATTTAAAATATACGAATTAGGGATGTAAGTAATAAATTCATTAATTTAAAATAAAAACCAAAAATATTATTAAAAAGGTTTTAAAAATAATAAAGCTTTAACAAAACAGAAATTAGGTACTAAAAAATTCCTGGAATTATCTGGCCTGTTGTTACATAGGCACCTAATAATGCAACGAAACCAACCATAGCCCATCTACCATTCACTTTTTCTGCATTTTGAGGATATCCGTCGTAAGACACAGTTTCATCAATATAAGGTCTTGTTTCAGATGGGAACATATTCTGTCTTCCACCTGATTCAGTAGTAACTCCTGATTTTGTCATTAAAAAGAAAATAATTGTTAACTAAAGTAACACGAATATTAACTTATGTAAACCAAACCCTACTTTTTTTTCTCGATGAGTACCTATATTAGGAGTCATTATGTGACATTTCTGTAAAAAAAAATTTTACTATCAACATTTTCTTTATCAAATCACTTTTTATAATCAAATTTGCAAATCAATCATTAAAAATAAGCATTTATACTCACAGTAAGTAATTTTACTTAGTAAACTGTTTATAGCATTTAGGAAGTGCTTAGCTGGTTAAATCAGTATATAAATCTGAATTGACTAGATCGTCATGAGCTTGCCGGTGGGATACTTGCAGGCTCTTTCATCTTTTAAAGCAAGGTAGATACTAAATCATGCAAATAATTATTTGACCTATTGAATAAAATCTAGAGGGCAAGAAAGTAATGTCAAAGAATTATTTATTTGCTAAATAGAAAATAGATTGAACAAAATGTATGTCTTTAGATTTTATTCTCATTCCATCTTGTATTTTGATTATCCTTTTTCTTTTAAATCGAGAAAATATGATCTACAAAAAAAATCAAAAAGTTAAATAATATCATTATTCTAGAAAAAAGCTTAATACTAAAGATATAAAGTAAAGATCATACAAATTTATTTTTTTCCTAAAATAATAGATTTGGAGACAACTTTTTTAGAAGAGTTTAAAAATCGATTAGCATTTAGTAGAGATACTATACCAACTTTTTTCTTAAAATTAATTTGTCCCAATATATTTTTGCATTATTAATTTGGTTTAGTTTTTGTTGGCAGTGTATACAATTGCATTCGTATATTAAAGTTTTATTTTTCATTCTTTAACTCTTTCTTTAAAGAAACCAAATTTCTTGTTTTATTGCAAGTATTAATAAATTATTTTTTTTAATTTAATATTGAAATTTAAAGACTGAAAATATTTTTTTTAACTATCAATTTTATATTGGTTTCTAAATCATTGATATTTTATAATGTTAAAAAGACAGTAAAAAAACAAATAAATTTCTTTTGAAACTTTCAAATCAATCACTAATCAAAAAAAATATTAATAAAATTATTTCTCCTTGGTATTTACTTCCTTTAATAGATAGATGGGTATTAGGGCAAATAATACCTCCCATGATATTTGCAATTTCTGCTTTTACTGTTATTTCATTATCTGTTGGGGTAATGTTTGATCTTATAAGGAAAATAGTTGAGTTTGGTTTACCTTTATTTTTAGCTTTAAAAGTTCTTTTTTTTAGTTTACCCAGTTTTTTAGTCTTATCATTCCCAATGGCAGTTTTACTTTCAACATTATTAGCCTATGGAAAATTATCAAGCAATTCTGAATTGTTGGCATTGAAATCTTTGGGTATCAAAACCTCAAGAATTATTTCTCCAGCTATTGCACTTTCAATATTTATGACTGGATTAACTTTTTACTTTAACGATAATTTAGTTCCTGCAAGTAATAAATTAGCTGAAACGACATTAAGAGCTGGAATAGGAAGTTCTTTTAGCGCAGAACAAGGAAAAGATAATATTATGTTTTCAAGATATGGATCTAGGATAAGTTCATCAAATAAAAAACCAACAAAAATTAATACCTACCTTACTCATATATTTTATGCTTCATGGTATGAAAACAATATTATGGAGGAAGTTACAGTTTTAGATTTTTCCAGAGAAAATTTTCAACAAATCTTAAAGGCAAAAAATGGAACATTTGATAAAAAAAGTTCTTCTTGGATATTTTCTGATGGGAGTATTGTATCAATTGATCCAAGCGGACAAACTACGAATATTCAATTCAAAGAATATACATATCCATTTGTGGAAGGGCCTATAGAACTTGCAGAAGTGCCTAAGGATGCAAATGAAATGACTTTAAGGCAGGCTATGCAAGCAGAAAAGATTTATGAAAAAACTGGTAACTTGAAGGAGGTAAGAAGAATTAAAGTCCGCATTCAAGAAAAATTCACTCTACCTTTTGCATGCTTGGTCTTTGGTTTAATAGGAAGCAGTCTTGGATCTAAATCTAATTTAAGATCTTCAAAAAGTCAGGGATTTGGATTGAGCGTAATTCTTATATTAATTTATTATGTTATGTCATTTTTATTTAGTTCGTTCGGAGTAAAAGGTATTTTACCTCCAATTTTTGCTGCATGGTTACCTGTCTTAATTTCTCTGGGAGGTGGAATATATTTATTAAGAAAATCAAGTTCCTTTTAAAATTTTAAGCAGAAAAATAAGAATAAAAGTATCTAACAAAATTCTTCAATGAGTAAAAGATTTTTAGATCTTTAATTTCCGTCTATTTTTTGATAACCGTACCAATCGGGATAGTTATTTTCTTGAATAAAGTTGTTTTCTGGTGTTAATTCTATTTGCCAATTACCTATCTTTTTTATTAGTTCACAATCATCACAACTAATTAACTTTTCTAAAGCAGCAAGATCATCTTTATGCTTTTTTTTACACCCAATAAGCCATTTAGATTTAGCTATATTTTTTGCCTCTAATTTATTTGAAGCTATAACTAATCCAAACTCATGTTTTTCCTGCATAGAAGTTGAATGATAGCCTCCAATATTAACAAACCATAAATTTTTTTTGGTATTATTTTTTTTTCCTAATTGCTTTTTTTCAATTTTATGCCTCTCAAAATTTATTAAATTAATCTTATGGCCATCTATATATTGTATTTTTTTATAGCTATCAATATGCAAACCTTTTGAAGATCCGAACCAATCATTTCTTAAAGTATCATATGTATCCTCAATTTTAGATCCAACAACCCATCTAACATCATGTAGTTCAATATTAGCTTTTTCTGCCCTTCCTCCAAGGACCACTAAATAAAGAAAATTATTTTCTAATTTTTTCACTTTTAAAAATAAAATTTACATAAACTTTAATTTAAATTATCAAGATTTACCTTACAGATTATTTTTACTAATACAGAGATTCTGTCAATTAAACCAACCTTTTTTCTTTTCTTTAACTTTTGGTGAAGTCTGAATCTTAGGAGCTTCGTCTACTCTACCTTTAATTATCATTAAGGGTACAATTGCCCATAAAGCTAAAAATAATATCCAAAATAAGTAAATGTTCATAGTAGTAAAATCTTTAAAATCATCATAAAATTAATTGAATAATATTCGTGAGTTTCTTTTTAAAGTTCTAATTTAGATATATAATAAAAGACAAGTTTTTACAAAAGCTAAAAAATTCTTAATTAATTTCATATAAATAACATCAGGAATAAAAATAATGGAAATAAAAAAAATTTTATTAATAGATTAAAAAATCTGTACACAACAAAACCGCAGCTTTGCTTAAGTTTGTGTGGAGTCAAAATTTAAAATGAAACAATAAAATCCTTTTTCTGAATCTTTTTAAATAAACCTTTTTCATATCTAAAATAAATTTTAAAATTAATAAATAAATGAAAAAATGTGATTTATGTCATAAGCCAGATAAAACTCATTACAGAGTTAAATCCATAATTCATACGGACTGGATTTTTTGTTGTAAAGAATGTTGGAATCTAATTTCTTCACATAAAAATTATTCCTATGGTGGAACTAGAAATTCAAAATAATTAATTTTACAGCAACCTAATTAGCAAAAATCAATCTAATAATTAGAAGCTTGGAAATTTATCAAATTACTTTAAATAAGGAGTTGACAATAAATGATTATTTAAAAAAATCATAAATGAAATTTGCCAACAACAATAATTTTTAATGTATTCCCTTTCCATCAAAGAGCAGTTTTTAAGAATCTTGGATTGATAGGGGGATTAATTAGTGCTGCTTTAAGGAACCAAAATAAATAAATAAATAAATAAATAAATTAAAGAAACCCAAATATTTTTTATTTTTTCTCTCTTAATTCTGGGAAGCAATTCGCAATATTAATTAATTCATAAACCTCTTGGCTATCGTATTTTTTATTATGAATTCCACTTCCTACCTCTATTCCTCTCTCTTTCATCTTCTTTAATATCAGTTCTTGTCTTTGCATACTTGACATAGACTTAAATCTTTTAATTCGTTCTTCTTTATTCATTAGATCTTGATTTAGTTAAACTTTATTATTAAGGTTATATCAATTAGCGATTCATTAAATAAGTAAGAAAGCCTGTAAATGTAAGCAATTTAAATCCAATAAAGAAAGGCAAATATTTTTTGACCTTTTTGCCAAAGGGCAATAATTTGTTTAATAAATTGATCATGATTTACATTAAAAATAAAATCCCTTAAATTATCCTAACGAATTTTTTTTTAAAATAATCCCATTTCGATTTGTACATTTAAAACAATAGATCTAAACTAAAAGGGTTGCGTCCCGTATTTTTTATGAATGATAAAGAAACAATAATTTCATTATTAAATGATTTTGCTAATCCAATAAAAATGGCTTCATTTTTTGTTGACAATGCGACTTCAGATTTTTTATTTATAAGACCGAGTGGTAATCCTATAGATGCAAAAGGATTCGAACGAATGATTAGTGGTGATATAGTTCAAGAAAAGGCAGAAATAACCAAAATTCACCGATTCGAATTTTTAAGCGAAAATATAATAATGTGCATTTTTACACTAGGTTCAAAATTTACTTATAAAGGAACACCTAATGATGACTTACCAACAGTTACGTCAATTTTTAAAAAAGTAAATAATGTTTGGAAAATTCACTGGATGCAAAGATCTACAGGAAATTCAGATTTATCTTTATGGGATTAGCGAAGTTAATGGCTCTTTTAATGGTGCTACTACTTGTAGGTAGTTCTTTTATTGGTTTAATTTTGTATTTTATAAAATAAATAAATCAAATAAAAAATACCCAGTAGCTATTCCTTTTCTTAGAAAAAAATTGATTCTTTTATGCTGAGTAATTTAGTTTTCAGGTAAAAATAAAAACTTTAGACAGACTAACGCCTATATCTAAAGCCAATAAAGCAATTAGTAACTTACTCATTTTTAGAACTCTCAACTATTTTTTTGTAAAGTTCCTCAGAAATAGGTTGCATAACCTTTTAAAAATATAATTACAAATTAGTTATTTCTAAATTAATTTCTCGTTACTAAATATACGAATATATGAATTTTTAAATAGGCAAAAAATATATCTACTATAAGTTCTTCTTATAAAGTATTAATAAATACTTAATCTAAAAAAGTCAATAAATGTCCAAACTTTTTAAAAAAGAAATTAGAAATCTTATTTCAAGTAAATAGATCCTCTATAAGTAAGCTTTATAATCTTTTCTTCTTGTTTTCTACAATATACGAATGACTTTCCATTGAAATACATGTTTACCATGATGCAGCTCCTGAACTTGCTCAAGTCCCCGTCCTATGGCTTGAGTCGTACTGCGGTCTATCAGATGGTAGATCGGACGATTTTGTAGTATTCACTACAATCTATTTATAAAGTATTTATACTTAGATGTCAACAATTAATAGAAACTAAACTTCAATTTAAAAGTAGATTCGGCTCTCATAAACTCCCTAACAAGAATATAGAACATATAACTACGAGTAACTCCCATAAAAACTGAAACAAATGCTAGCACTACACAAATGGGGCAATGTGGGAATCCCATTATTTATTTTCCAATAAAAATTTCAATTCATTCTCTGCGTTAAGAATGTCAATTCTTCTCTTAAGTAGTTTAAAAAATTTAATTATTTTTTTCAAAATTAAACCTTCTTTGGGCATCAATAATAATATTATTTTAAGAATCAATATATCAATGAGCAAAAATACTGAATCCATTGATATAACGAAATTTTTGTAGTCTTCCTATATAATAAAAACTCCCAGCATTGGCTCAGATACTTTTGATCAATTTACAAGTAAATGCTTATTTATAATAAATAGAATAATTGGTGATCTATTTACCTTGCAGTACTATTTTTCTTTTGCTAAAAAAATAGAGCAGGCTTAAGTCCAATGCTCCACGAGGATTTAGTCCGCTGCCTAAACTCTGAGAGTGCAAATTTTTCTCTAATAATATAAATTTATGCTTTATGAGAAAGATATCTTGATTGCTGAATAAATTTATTTTGTATATTGCTATTACAAAAATTATGAGTTTATTTAAATTAGTTACTAAATCCTCGTGGAGAAAGCTTTAGTAAATTTGTTTTACTTTTTACTAATAAGATCAGCCGAATCTCATTATGGAGAATCATTTGTATCTGTAGAAGTTCCATCTAATTCAATCAAAAGTTTTTCTTAATTTTAGAAAGTTTTTAATACTTAAATTCTTAGCTTTCTGAACATTGAATAAATAATTTGAGTTAAGTTGGTTAATTATCTCTATTGCAAATAAAGATAAGGTTGTTAATCTTGCACTTAAAGAAGAAACTTAATTTCTTAAACTGATGAAATTTGATCATTTAAATTTCAATGAAGATGATGGCCTCATGTCAATAGAAGATTTAAGGGCTTTACGTCTTCGAAAAAAGAAAATTGAAACTGATAAAAAAGCTAGAAAGTATATCCTGGATATAAATCAAAGATATAGAAAAATGAGTGCCCGCAAAAGTAATAACTTTTTAAGGAATATGAACCCTTTTAAAAAGGCCGCGTAAATTTTTAATCTTGATTTTGTTAATTTGTTTAACTTTGCAGCTTTCAGAGTAAAATTTTAATGGTGTTTCTTTGGAAGAGTTTCACCAAGAGGGGCCAATTTTTGGCCCTTTCTTTGCGGAGATAATTTTTAATTGAAACTCGTTCTTAAATAAAAGTAATACTTTCCTAGAAGGCGAAAGTGACGTAAATCTTTTTCTTTTAAAGTTTTTTATTACCAGTTAATGAAAAACCTATATCTTTAAATAAATCCTCTTAAAAAAAACATAAGTTTTTAGCCCATGGATCATATACCTAAATTTATAGAATTTTTTCAACAATTATAGATTTTTTTCATTTGCAATTTTTAATGGCTTCACCTACAAGTTGGGAATTCTACAAAGAAGTTAAAACTAAAATTTTATGGGTGAATATTTGTGCTCAAGATTTAGAGGGATTAGCTATTTCGATCAATAAATGGTGGAAGACCAGATATCCAGAATACAAAATTAGAATAGTTTCTAAAAAAGAATTTGAACTGGTAAAAAAGCTGAGAAATAAGGAGCAATAAAATTATTCTTTGGTAAATATTGATGCTGAATATTTAATTTTTGCAGCTATTATAAGATTAATAAATTAAAGAACAAATGAACTCTGCATTTGCAAAAGTATCAAATTTGAAAGTTAACAGGGCTTCTAAAATAGCTATTACTCTCGCATCATCAACTTTCTTTTTGTACGCCTTGGGTCAAGCACCAATTTTTAAAAATATTCTTGCAGGTGCCTTCTCTTGCTCTGGCTAAATAAAATACTGTTTTTTTAGAGAAGCTAAAAAGCTAAAATAGACTATGATTGACAGTCGATCTAAACTTAGAGGGATAAACCCCTCTTTTTTAATGTTTAATAGATTTATTGCTGAAAAGATACTGACTCTTCTTATTTCTCTTTTCAGCTGATGAATATTTCCCCGCACCTATTAATTGATGCTGTGATATTAAGCGCTGCCCTTACGATAACTTTGGTATTAAGAGCAAAAGGTAATGCTGCCAGAAAAGAAAAAGAAAATAAATGATTACTAAAGAAGAAGAAAAAGAATTTAAAAAACCTAAATTATATAGATTTTGGAACTTTCTTATTTATGGAAGTTCCATAGCTATTGGAGTTTTTTTAGTTTATTTATATTCTGCTTATGTCTTTATAAATAAATGACTTACATCTACGGCATAGCGATTACTTATGGGGTTGTGAGTCTTATATTGCTTGGTGGGTTTGCATACTTTACCTTTAAAATGAGACGCTAATTTTTATATCTTTTCCAATAAAGATTTATTAGATAAATTTTTTGATTTTTGTAGAGAATATCGACAAGAAATTCCACATCAAAAGATGGCTGAGATTTTAAGAGAATATGCAGATAGATTAGATGAATGATAGATACTAGCAGACCTAAGAAGGTATTAAAAGAATAAAATTTCTAGCAAAATTTATACAAATTTTTTTAAAGTTGGAATAAATTTTTTGAAGATATTTTCCTTGCAATTATTCATAATTTGAGATTTTTTTTTGATCCTTAATCCGTACAATTTTGTTCCTCTAACCGCACACATAAAACTTGAAATTTACTATATAAATGAATTAGAACATAGTTGTAGTAAAGGGGTAAGTCTTATGGCACTAAATGACACATTTACTATCCAAGAAATTAATTTGGATAAAAAAGACCTTTCATTTGATAATAAGCTCAAAAAAATTGAAGCTTATTGGAATAATGAATGTACAGAACATCCGAGTAAAAACCATTGCAAGATTTTTTGTGATTAAAAACTTTAACTTTTAGGTATTCTTACGCTTGATTTTTGCATAATACCCGTACTAAAGAATAATCAGAAAGAAAGGAGGCCAAGCAAATGACTAATTTAGGTATAGAAATTTTATTTTGGACAATTTTAATTTCTTATCTGGGATTAAGGTTTTCTCAAACTTGGAATGGATTCAAAAAACAGTATTAATTAGGAGAATAGAAAATGAAACTACAAACTCAGTTCACTGTTCCAAAAAAAGAATTAAAAGATCTTGATTATGTTAAGAAAGTAAATTTCTTAGAAGAAACTTTAAATAAAGAATGTATAGACTATCCAAATCAAGAAGATTGCTTGGTTTGTTGCAATTAAAAATCAAAAAATAGCTGTTTTTTAAAGTAAATAATTTTTTATTAGTATTTATAAATTTTCTAAAAGGGAGTTAGCACTATGGAATTAAGATTCTTCCCAATAAATATTTTTAGAGAGACTCCAAAAGTCACATTCTTCGATGCAGGCATAGACATTTCTAATGGTTCTGATGTTGTGATCCATTCTGGGGAAGCTATATCTCCTCCAGATGATTTAAAAGAAGAGCAATATTACGTTCACAATCATCAAATTGACCACAATTTAGTTATCACCGGGGAAAGGAAATTTGTTTTAATAAATCCTTCTTGGGATGAACCTCATCATGTGATTTATTTAAATAGATCTATGGGAGCATTAGAAATTCCTATAGGAACTTATCACAGATCAATCTCCGGGAAAGAAGGTAGTATTGTTTTAAACCAACCCAAAAGAGATAAATTTTTTGATCCTACTAAAGAATTTATCCCTCAAAAATTAGACAAAATTAATTTAATTAAGGCAAGAAAAAGTCCGCCTGTTTATTGGATTTACGAAAATAAAAAAATCAAAAGAGTATCTTTTAATCCTCTAGAAAGAAAAGTTACAACTCTTCTCTAAAATGAAAAAACATATATCCCCTAAAAATAATTTTAAAAACCTGAATTTAATTATTAATTCTAATACTTATAAATTAGCTCACGAAGATATTGATCTACTTAGCCGAAATGAAATGCGTGGAGTTAGGATGCTTCTTGAAATTACCAAACCAGATTTAATCCTTGAAGAAAATAAAATTCTTTCAACCATAATTATTTTTGGAGGGGCAAGCATTGCAGAAGAATCAAATACAAAAAAGAGAATTGAAAATATAAAAGAATTAATTAAAAAAAATCATAAATCGATAATTCTAAAACGAAATTTAAATAGATTAGAAAATTTGCTTCTAATGAGTAATTACTATCAATCTGCAAGGGAGTTTTCTAAACTTGCTTCAATTAATAATCAAAATAAAAACTGTAATTCTCATGTGATTGTTACAGGTGGTGGTCCCGGAATTATGGAAGCTGCTAATAGAGGTGCATTTGAAGCAAATTGTAAGTCTATAGGGTTAAATATCAGTCTCCCTAATGAACAAATACCAAATGCTTTTATAACTCCTGGTCTTTGCTTTAAATTTAATTATTTTGCATTAAGAAAGATCCATTTTGTTATGCGATCAGTAGCTGCTGTATTTTTTCCTGGAGGTTTTGGAACACTAGATGAATTGTTTGAACTATTGACACTTTGTCAGACAGGAATGAAAACTAAAATCCCAATCATACTTTTTGGTAGAGAGTATTGGAATAAGATAATTAACTTTGAATATCTAGCTGATCTTGGATTAATTGAAGATGAACACCTAAATCTGTTCGAATATGCAGACACCCCATCAGAAGCATGGGAAATTATCAAATCATCAAAAATCTCGGATTAAAAGTAAGCTAATTATTTTTAAATTACTTTTAATTACTTAATTTATAATTTGTTTTAACAGTTTTTATTATTGAATCTTGTGGTTCTTCACTTGGGAAACAATTAATAATCCTATATTTGCCTCCTTTTTTATCAGTCTCAACAACTGTAAATTCAACATATTTACCAATTCCATCTCTTAAATCCTTGACTTCAGTATTTATTATCTCTTCTTTATCATTTTCGATGATACGAGATTTACCTCCGCAACTTAACAAAGCGTTTCCCTCATTGAGAAAAAAATCCTTGTCATTACTGCAAGAAGATAGGAAAGATAAAGAGACTATTATTAGTATAAAATTTTTCATAATCAACTTTTTGTACTTATCTACATTATCAATAAAGCATATTAAATATATAATTAAATCACTACCAAATTAAAAATTTAATTAATAATATCTGTGCACTAAATAGAAATTATGTTAGAAAGAGATGCCAGATGCATTTAGAAAATCTTTATAAATATTTTGCCAATGTATAATCCTTTGTTCAAGTCTATTAGGCGGACCAAGTTTAAAATTTTCCAGATAAGACTTATGAACTGATTCGACAATAACTTTATCTTCTCCAAGAAATTCTAATATACTTTTTTTCCAATTTACTAAATCATTTTCACATAAAGAAGCAGAGGCTAATTTAATTTCAATAATACACTGATCAATATTTTTAGGAAGATAATTTATTAAAACAATTCCTTTACCAGGCCAGATTATCAGATGGGTCCATGGGAGTAATCCAAAGGTATATAGATTTCCTTCACTTCTAAGAGGGGTAACAAGTACATTACAAAATTCACTGAAGAAATACCTGTAGTTTTTAATTGGACCTTGTTCTTTATGTAGGGTATCTTTATGAGCTATTGCTACATGATAATCATCCAGTGTATTATCATGGGCAATTTTCCAATTGCAATTTAAAGTATCAGAAAATTCAGAAAAAATGCTGTAATTCATATCCCATTGATCATTACATTTTCTCCAAACA
>QCQM01000022.1 GCA_003212195.1 Prochlorococcus sp. AG-449-O05
GCAGGTTGTGGATCAATTGGTTTAGAGGCATTAAAATTAAGGCCTAATTTAGACTTGTTTTGTATAGATAAAAGGATTGGATCAAAAGCATTAATATTAGAAAACTCAAAAAGACTTGGCGTAAAACCCAAACTTATTTTTGAGGAAGACATAATTAGAACCTTGAACACGGGAAATTTAAGTTCTTTTGAAAAACCTAATAGATTAGTAATTGGAGGATGTGATAAAAAGACTAAACTTCAAATTATTAATATCATGGCTCAGAGCATGAGGATTGGAGATATTATAGTTATCCCAATAATTGACATTCAAACCATTAAAGAGTTGAAAGAGAAATTAGAAGATAAAAATTTCAAAACAAATTTAAATTTAATTCAGACTTATAAAACCTTAAGTATCGCTAAGGGGATGAGATTAGAACCAAATAATCCTATTTTCCTATTAAAAGGGAAAAAATAAATTTAAGTAATTGTTATTTGTCAGGTTTAGCCACATGGGGCAACCCCCAACCTAGTTTATTCCTTAAAACTTGGAAAAATTCATGATCTTCAAGTCTTATAAACTTTACAGAGTGTTTACTTTTTCTTATTAAAACCCTATCTTCAGGCCAAACATAACAACCAGCATTCCCATCAACAACCATTACTAATCTTTCAGGAGTGGCAGGGAAAACAGTTACTGGTTCTGAATCATTAAAAACTAGAGCCCTTGATGCCAACGAATGTGGCGCAATTGGAGTTAATTGTACTACTGGACAATCAGGCGTAATAACTGGTCCTCCTGCACTCAGAGAATAGGCAGTAGAACCAGTTGGAGTGGATAAAATTACTCCATCAGCTGAAATATCCACAGGAGCATGTCGCCCTATAGAAATCTCAAAGTGACACATACTTGTTAGAGGTTCTCTATGAAGAGCCATCTCATTAAGGCAAAGAGACTCCCATCTCCTTTGATCATTCCTCATTACACTGATGATAAAGCAAGTTCTTTCTTCAATATCCCAATTTCCATCAATTATTTTATCTATAGCCTCATCTAGGTTAGATAAATAGGCTTCCGCAAGAAATCCTAAATGACCAGTATTTATTGTAAGAATTGGGATTTTAGCAGGTGCCGTTTGCCTTGCCGCAGAAAGCACGGTCCCATCTCCGCCAAGGACAATTGCAAATTCCATTGATGAATCAAACCCCTCGGGAACACAATTCGTATATCCCAAAGGACGAACATGTTGATCAGGATTTGCGAAACCAACCATCCCTCCTGAGCTACTAACTCTTACAACTTCAAAATTAGATTTTTCCAATTTTTTCTGAACAGAAGTTGCCGTTTGAACAGCTAGTTCCTTTCCATCATTAACGATTAGTCCTGCTTTACGTACCAATCAAAAAATTAAAACTAGGAATATCTTAAACTAATTTGATAGACAATCCTAATTTAAGAATTAAATACTATTAAAACTGTTCTAAAAATCTAATATCGTTTGTATAAAATTTTCTGATGTCATCGATTTGATGTCTCACCATACAAAATCTCTCAACTCCTAATCCTGCTGCAAAACCAGTCCATTTCTCAGAATCAATTCCTAATTTTTCTAAGACCTTTGGATCTACCATTCCGCAGCCCATTACTTCTAGCCATTTACCTTTCCACTGGACGTCTACTTCTGCTGAAGGTTCAGTAAATGGGAAATAACTAGCTCTAAATCTTACAGGAATATCTCCAAAAAAGGTCTTTAAAAATGTAAGAACTGTTCCTCTTAAATGACTAAAATTAATGTCTTGATCGATACATAAAACCTCAACCTGATTAAATACAGGGGAATGAGTAGCATCTACTGCATCTCTCCTATACACTCTCCCGGGAGCAATAATTCTTACTGGAGGAGGATTTTTCTCTAGGTATCTTATCTGAACAGGAGAAGTATGGGTCCTTAAAAGTCGATTTTCATCTAAGTAGAAAGTATCCTGCATATCTCTTGCGGGATGATTTTTGGGTATATTGAGAGATTCAAAATTATAAAAATCAGTTTCAATTTCAGGGCCACTTTCAACTGAGTATCCTAAGCCACAAAAAATATCTATTATTTCGTCTTGAGTTGAAATCAAAGGATGTTTATTCCCAGGGAGTGTTCCAATTGAAGGTATCGTTACATCAATTTTTTCATTTTTAATCTTTTTATCTAAGGCTTCGCTGTTTAGTTTATTTTTTCTTTCAATTATTAGTTCTTGCAAATTTATCTTTATTAAATTTGCCTTCTGACCAATAATTGGTCTATCAGTAGCAGATAATTGACCCATTGTTTTCAAGATAATTGATAAATCACCTTTTTTCCCTAGCAATGAAACTCTCAATTGATCCAGTTCTTCATGAGTATTAGATTTATCTATATTATTTTTTGCTTTTAGAGAAAGATTATTTAGTTTTTCCTCAATTTGACTTAATGATTCAATTTGACTCACTGATATAGTAAAAATAAGTATTGCTTTATCTTACTTAAATATCGTCCATAAATAAAATGTATTGATTAATGAAACCGTTAAATATATTAATTAGCAATGATGATGGTGTTTTCGCAGCAGGGATAAGAGCTTTAGCAAAATCAGCACAAAAAAGAGGACATAAGGTAAAAGTAGTATGTCCTGACCAAGAAAGATCAGCTACTGGTCATGGTCTCACTTTACAATCCCCTTTAAGAGTGGAAAAAGCTGACGAATTATTTGGAGAAGGAATCGAAGCTTGGGGATGTTCCGGTACACCTGCTGATTGTGTCAAATTAGCACTATCTGAACTCTTGGATCACAAACCTGATCTGATACTATCTGGAATAAATCACGGGCCCAATTTAGGGACAGATATTTTTTGTTCAGGTACAGTCGCTGCAGCTATGGAAGGCACTTTAGAAAATGTTCCATCCATGGCAATAAGTGTTGCTAGTTTTAAATGGAAGAATTTTGAATTTGCTGGAGAAATTGCAATGAATATTGCCGAACAAGCAATTAACGATAGTTGGCCAGCTTCACTTTTATTAAATTTGAATATCCCCCCCTGCGAAAAAAACAAAATAAAAGAATTATCCTGGACAAGGTTATCGGTAAGGAAATATAAAAATCAATTTTCCAAAAGGGAAGACCCAAGGGGTGACGATTATTATTGGTTAGCAGGTGAGGTTGTTTTAGATCTTAAATCAAAAGGTTATGGTCCAAAAAACTGGCCCAGTGACGTATCTCAAATACAAGAAAATAAAATATCTCTTACACCTGTAGAACCAGATTTATTTTGGAGAGGTAATTTAGAAAACTTACCTAAAATTAATAATTCATTTGTAAATCCTTCTTAAAAGCCATAAAGAAAAGCAAAGTCCAAAAAAATGAGCGGCAATAACTTGAGTGTTACTGAGAACTGATAATATTTCAAGACCAGTAATTGGTATATCAGATGTCGCTGTTATCAATTGTCCAGTTGTTTGAGAGGATGCTTGTATAAATAAGGCTCCCATAAGAGCTTGATATCCAATTAATCCAAACAAAATTCCAAATAAATCAACTATTAGTCCTCGTTTTATCAATTTACTGGTTTGTCCTCTTGAGGGTCTTGCGTTGCTTGCGATTGCTCTTCCTGTTCTTACTATTAACCAACCTTGCCAAAGACTAAAAAGTAGTAAAATCAGGGATATTGTTGTAAGTGATAGACCAGGCGCCAAACCAAGCTGTCCTTCGCTGTTATTTACAACATTTGAAAAAAGCAAAACAGCTGCAACAACAACACCTAAAATGGACTGAACCCAAAAGCGTATCCATCCAATGCGCCGCATTCCAAATGAAAGGGACTGAAAATCAATTTTGTCAGACATTCATTTGATTGAATAAACTGTAATCAATCCAAATTTGCCACTAAAATCATAAAATTGCACGTAATCTTTTGATCTCTTTAATATCGCCATCTGAAGTTAAGAGTCCTACCTCAATAGCTATTGGAAGTTTTGATGGCCTTCATGCTGGGCACAGACAATTAATAAAAAGTGTAGTTGAAGAAAATCAATATACCCCAACAATTGCAAGCTTCTGGCCTCATCCTCGAGAAGTTCTTTACAAAGAAACGCGTCTTAGACTTGATCTCCCTAATGAAAAATTATCAATTCTTGAAGATCTGGGGATAGAGCAATTAGTTCTGATTCCTTTTGATATCAGTCTATCCAAATTAAGTGCAGAAAGATTCGTAAGAGATATTTTAATAAATCAATTACAAGCAAAAAATATTTCTGTAGGTGCTAATTTTAAATTTGGTTTCAGAAGAAGTGGAGACATAAATACAATAAAAAATATGATTAAGGATACGGATATTAAACTAAAAATTACTCCAATTTTAGAAGATAAGGAAGGTAGGATCAGCAGCAGCAGAATAAGAGATCTATTAGAGAAAAGTGATCTGAAAAATGCTTACAAAATTCTTAATAGGCCTTATAGTTTTAATGGAAAGGTTGTCAAAGGTAAAGGAATCGGAAAAAGTATAGGATGGCCTACAGCAAATCTTGAAATAGATGGCAGAAAATTTTTACCTGGAGAGGGAGTTTACGCATCTTGGACAACCATAGAAAATTCCAACCAAAAAATTGAATCTGTTATGAATCTTGGCTCTCAACCAACAATTAACCCTTTATTGCCATCTGCAGTTGAAGTTCATTTAATAAATAAAGATATTGATCTATACGGTTTCAATCTATCTGTAGAACCAGTTGAAAAACTTAGATCTCAAATCAAGTTCAAAAATATAGATCAACTTTCTAATCAAATTAAAAAAGATAGAGATCATGCTCTAAAAATTTTTAAAAACTTCGATAAATAAATTACAAATGCCGAATTCCAATAGTAAAGACGCTGAAGATTTAAGAATTTATCAAATTATTGACGCTAATCTAGATAGAGCTAGAGAAGGACTAAGAGTATTAGAAGATTGGGCTAGATTTGGTTTAGGAAAAGAAAAATATGTTGAAAAGATTAAAAATTTTAGACAAATTTTAGGAAAAAATCATTTAGAAGTTTATAAACAATCTAGAAATCACATTGAGGACAAATGTAAAGGATTGACTCATCAACAGCAAATCAACCGAAAAACTTCTGAGCAAATTATAAGTTCTAATTCAGCCCGAGTTCAAGAAGCATTACGAGTGATAGAAGAGTTCTCAAGGCAACAGAATCATGAGCTTTCAAAAATCGCTTCTGAAATTAGATATGAAATTTATACTATTGAAATTGACTTACTAAACTATAGCAAGTACAAGAAATCGGAAGAAATATTAAAAGAAAATGATTTATATGTAATCACAGATCAAAATGACAACTTATTAGAAATAATTGAAGAGATTTTAATTGCGGGAGTAAGAATTATTCAACATAGATTTAAAACAGGAACTGATCAGGATAATCTTCAACAAGCAATTCAGATTAAAAATCTATGTAAAAGATATAATTCTTTGTTTATCGTTAACGATAGACTTGATATAGCTTTAGCATCTAACGCTGATGGAATTCATCTTGGACAGGACGATTTAGACTTAAAAACTGCAAGAAAACTATTAGGATATTCAAAAATTGTAGGTATAAGTGCAAATAATGCAATTGATATTTCTAATGCTCTTGAGGAGGGATGTGATTACATAGGAATAGGGCCAGTATTTGAAACTACAACAAAAAAAAATAAAAAACCTTTAGGTATTGAAAATATCAAAACATTAACAAAGGATTTAAATATTCCTTGGTTTGCTATTGGAGGAATCAAGTCAAATAATATTTCATATTTAAAGAGAAGTGGGTTTAAAAAAATTGCCCTAGTTTCGCAATTAATGAATTCTGAAGATCCTAAAGAAGACGCTATTATGATTCTTAAAGAGTTGTCTCATGAAAATTAAGGTAAATGGAGAAGAAAAAAAAATAGAGCTTGATCAAGAAAATGCTCTACTATCAATAGCTCTTAACCATTTGGGATATAAACCAAACACAATTGTAGTGGAGTTAAATAATTTAATTATAAATTCAATGAAATGGGAAAAAGTGAAGCTTAAGGATGGAGATAATTTAGAAATCGTTTCAATAGTTGGTGGCGGATAAAAGAAAAATATTTAATGTATTAAAAATCTTCATATTTTTTTAAGTTTAGGCTTGAAACAATAACCAAATTTCTCCTTTTTTCGTTTTATATTCTTAATACTTAAATATTACAATGAAAGAAAAAATTGATAGCAACTCAAGGTCGCTAAAATGGGAGCAAAATGGGGAGTTAGCACATAAAGATCTCTCCGAACTGATTGAAAGATTAAAAAATGTAGAAAGTGAACATACCTCATCTGAGCTGTCTAGATTAGGTACAAAATCAAACATAAAAGATTAAATTTGTTACTTAGATCTTGTTTTTATAAAAATTTGTACCAAATTAAAAATACTGAATATAAAAATAAATGCCGAAAAGATTTCCAGAGTGGGTAAATACAGAAGTCGTGATAAAAGCAATCAAAATGAGAGAAGAAGGAATGCTATCAAAACAACTAAATTTATGGATAGAAAACTTATTAGAAATAGAAAAAAAGTGATTATTTAGGAAATACTTTTAATAATTCTGAGAGCCGCCATTGCTGCTCCGTAACCATTATCTATATTCATAACTGCAATGCCTGGAGAACAGCTTGACAACATACTATTTAAAGCAGTTTCTCCATCCTTGCTAACGCCGTATCCTACTGAGACAGGTACTGCAATTATCGGTTGAGCCAACAATCCGCCCACAACTGTTGCCAAAGCTCCTTCCATTCCAGCACAAACTATTAATACATCATATTTATTAATTTCTTCTAACTGACTCATCAATCGATGAAGTCCCGCTACTCCAACATCTATAAAAGATTGACAATTCACTCCATAAATTTCGAGAGCTAATTGTGCTTCAAGTGTTACGGCCAAATCGCTTGTGCCGCCTGAAATTATGGCAACTTTTTTATTCGTAATTATTTTATTAAGATTTTTCCCAATTGTTAGGCAATTTGCTTCTTCATGGAATGATGCATCATCATACAAATCTAAAAGATAATTAGCCTTTTCACTATTAATCCTAGTAATGAAAACAACCTCATTTTTACTTAATACATTTCTACATAATCTTTCTAATTGGTCGATACTCTTATCTTGCCCCCAAATAGCCTCAATGAGTCCAAGCCTATCTCTTCTTTGAAAATCAAACTTGATATCAAAATTCATCTTTGTTTATTTAATTCTCCCTCATAAATCAATTCAAAAGGATTATCGCCTACATTTAGAGCAGCTTTAACATTATCTTCAAATTTTTGTTGAACTACATTAACTTCTGACATTGGTATGCTTTTCCATAATTTCTTACTTTTCCAATTTACTAATATTAAAGCTTCTTCTTTTTCTTTATCCCAAAATATTTGTCTACCCAAAAAGCCATCTTGAGAAGATAACCAAGGCTCCCATATTTCTTTTTCCGCATTTAGCCAAGCTGCTTTTACATCAGCAGGTACTTTAAGTCTTAATTCCTCTATAACCATTTCACTTTGAAAATTATCCATTGTAAGAGCTTTTAAATTGGGAATATCAGATTGAAAAATTAAAACTACTAAGCAAATTAATAATAAACAAAATCTTTGAATTTTTTTTTTCAAATTTAAGTTAAATCTCATTTTTTCTCAAGAAGAACTACTGAATGGCAACTTATACCCTCTTCTCTCCCCTCTGGACCCAATTTTTCATTCGTGGTTGCTTTAATCCCAATTAAATTTTCATCAATATTTAAGATTTCAGAAATGTTTTTTTTCATTAGTTTTATATGTGGCATTATTTTTGGCCTTTCGGCAACAATAACACTATCAATATTATTTATTTCCCAACCATCTTTTCTTATCAAGTCAATTACTTTTGATAACAACAATAAGCTATCTGCATTTTTCCATTTTTCATCAGATGGGGGGAAATACTTTCCTATGTCGCCCAGCGAAAGTGCTCCCAATAATGCATCCATTATTGAGTGACTTAAAACATCAGCATCACTATGACCATCCAATCCTAATTTTTCAGGATGATGCAATTTTACACCTCCAATTATTAAATCTCTATCCTCTACTAGTCTGTGAATATCGTATCCATTACCTATTCTAAATTTCATGAATTGATTATTTTCTTTTATTATTCTCTTACTTTGTGGGGATTTTTTGTAGTTTTCATTTGAAATTAAGTCACTTCTTCTCTCCAATGTTCTTTCAAAACTTTTTCTTCTTCTCCACGATTTAATCTCTTCATGATTACCGCTCACTAAAATATCTGGAACTTTCATATCTCTAAAAGATAACGGCCTCGTGTATTGAGGATACTCTAATAAATAAGAATTATGACTCTCATCGACTAAGGAGTCTGGATCACCAAGAGTTCCTGGTAATAATCTAGTCAAACCGTTAATTATTGAGATAGCGGGTATTTCACCTCCAGAAAGTACATAATCGCCTATCGATATCTCTTCATCAGCTAAACATCTAATCCTTTCATCAAAACCTTCATATTGCCCACAAAT
The DNA here is from genome assembly GCA_003212195.1 of Prochlorococcus sp. AG-449-O05. GTDB lineage: Bacteria > Cyanobacteriota > Cyanobacteriia > PCC-6307 > Cyanobiaceae > Prochlorococcus_A. The sequence continues at coordinate 8,572 of QCQM01000022.1, forward strand.
AATTATTATTTGATCCAAAGTGGACCATCTCGCAAGATCCCTTTGCTTTAGGACTTTACCCTGTGGGGTCATCAGCAAAGTTTTACTTTTAGGTAATTTTCTAATTGATTCATATGCCTTATAAATAGGTTCAGGTTTTAATACCATACCTGCTCCTCCTCCATAAGGCTTATCGTCTACTTGTCTGTAAGAACCTTCTCCATATTCTCGCAAATCATGTAAATTTACATCGATCAAATTCTTTTCTAGAGCTTTTGTTATGACCCCTAAATTATTTATTAAATCAAAAGCTTTAGGGAACAATGTAATTACATCAAAATTAAAACCACTCATCTAGAAATCTTCCTCATAACCAAACTCAATTAACCTTGATTCTTTTTTTCTCCAATTTGGAACAACTTTCACAAACAACTCTAGGTGAACTGGACCATCAATTAATTTTGACATATTTGATCTTGCTGTCTGACCAATCATTTTTAACATTGAACCTTTCTTTCCAATAAGAATGCCTTTTTGAGTTGATCTTTCAACAATAATAGTAGCCAAAATAGCTGTAAAAACTTTGCCATTTTTTCTTTTCATTTCCTCTCTCTTTTCTATCTTTACTGCGACACTATGTGGTACCTCTTCTCTTGTATTTATTAATACCTGCTCTCTTACTAAATCAGATAATAAGTTATCTAATGGTTGATCACAAATAGTCTCTTCACCATAAAGTTTTGGTCCCTCTGGAAGAAAATTAAGTGCCATATCAACTAGTTCAGAACATCCTTCTCCTTTACAAGCACTTACAATTTGAAAGTTTCTATTAATTCCGAAAAATCTTCTATATTGATCTAATCGTAAATTCCTAAATTCTTTATTAACCAAATCCCACTTATTTAATGCAACTATGAACTCAGTTTTATTTGCGATTAAAAAGTTCAAAATATATTCATCTCCTCTACCTGGTTCTTCACTTGAATCAATTACAAAAATTACCATATCAACTCCATTAATTGCAGATTTTGCGTTTTTTACTAATATCTCTCCAAGTCGATGATGAGGTTTATGAACACCTGGCGTATCAACAAAAATTATTTGCCCATTGTCTTTAGTAAGTATTCCTTTTAATTTATTTCTAGTAGTTTGCGCTATTGGAGAGGTAATTGTTATTTTTTCTCCAATCAATTTATTTATTAAAGTAGATTTACCGACATTTGGCCTCCCTAGTAAAGTTACAAACCCAGATTTATAATTGGCCAAGGACTTTTAATACATCAATAATAAAATTCTGATCGAAAATGGAAAAAAAAACCATAAATTTAAAAGAAGCTTCCTTCACGCAAGCAATAAACATATCCGCACAATGGTGCAAAGAGTGGGATGAAGATTTACTCAGTGAAGAGGTTTTAGCAGATAGAATCGCAGAGCTAACTAAAACAAGAAATGGACTCAGAGGATTTTTTGCGTATGCTTTATCAGATAAAGATTGTTTTTTGTTAGATAAACTTCCTTTTTCACTAATTTACAAACTGAACGAAGGTGGTGATGCTGTAACAGACATAGTAGTAAAAAATTTAATAATGAGTTCCGCTCAAATTATTATTCATCGAAGAAATAATAATAATGAATATGAGATAACATCGGAAAACATTTCAGATAGATGTAAGGCTATTTTAAGACTGCTAGAAACTAATTCAGTTACAAAGTCTGTCAATCAAGTCCTTAGAGACTTAGATGATATGGGCAACAGTTTTGATAATTCAGTAAAGTATGACTCAGAGCAAAAGGAATTTATAAAAAAACAAATTCTTGATATCGCCCAATAAAAAAGCGTAGAAACAAATCCACGCTTTGGTTTAGTTATTTATGTAAGATATTTAATCTCTTCTTCCACCGCCTTGGAGTGCAATCATTAGTCTTAATATAAAAACAAAAAGGTTTATATAAGTTAGATACATACCTAAAGCCCCTGCAAGGTATTGATCGTCATTATATCTTCTTGGCATAGTATAGAAATCGACAAATGACATTGCAACGAATAAGACAGTTCCAAATCCTGCAATTATCAATTCGAGTCCTGAACCTCCAAAAACGCCTGGAGCAAAGAATCCACCAATTAATTGGACAAACATTGCTATAAGCAGTCCTATCAACCCAAGACCAACTACCCCACTTAGTGCTTGACCAACACTATCACTCATTCTTTGGCCAGTATAAGAGGCTATAACGAAAGTTATACCTGTAGCTAACGCAGCTGTTCCAACAGAACCAATACCAATAGTTCCTATTGCTAAAGCAACTATTCCACTTAAGGTGAATCCAGTTAATAAGCTAAAGCCTGTTAGTAAAGGCAGAGCCTTCGCATTATTTGCATTATTTGCAGCACTTGTGGCTATAAAAAACAAAATCAATTCTGCAATTAACGCAACTATTGAAAGAGGCTGGAAAAGCCCAGGATTTGTTGCTATGAGTGAAACACCTGCTAAAACGCCTAAAGAAGTTAGGACCATGCCTCCACCTACGTAAGGTAGAGCTTTTTGAACAACATTAGGTCCAACAATTGAACTAGTTTGTGCTTCACGAATAGCTTGATTGAAATTACTACTTGCTGGCATTTTTTTTATTAATTATTTACTTATTCTACTTGATTTTAAAAATTTCAGGGTACGGATCTCCAGAGTTATAAAGTTATTGATAAGCCTCAATAATTTTCTGAACTAGAGGATGACGAACTACATCTTCAATAGTTAAATAACACAATTTTATACCTTGAGTTTCAGAGAAAATTCTCGATGCTTCAATTAGGCCGCTTTCCTGATCTTTTTTTAAATCAATTTGTGTAATATCTCCATTTACAACCATTTTTGACCTCTCTCCTAATCTGGTCAAAAACATTCTCATTTGCGAGCAAGTAGTATTTTGTGCTTCATCTAGGATAACCATCGAGTTGTCTAAGGTTCTTCCTCTCATAAATGCTAAAGGAGCAACTTCAATAATTCCCTTATCTATTAACGAATTTGTTCTATCAAGCCCGAAAATACTATGTAAAGAATCAAAAAGAGGTCTTAAATATGGATCTACTTTTTGTTGCAAATCACCAGGTAGAAATCCCAAATTTTCACCAGCTTCTACAGCTGGTCTGGTTAGGATAATTTTTTCAATTTTTTTCTCGTTCAATAGTCTTGCAGCACAAACAGTTGCTAAAAATGTCTTACCAGTTCCAGCTGGACCAATTGCGAACGTAAGATCAAAGTTTTCAATTGATTCAACATATTCTTTTTGCCTTAAAGTTCTTGGTCTTAAATATCTTCCTTCTTTTGAACGCGCAAGAACTTTTTTTCCAAGTTCAGCATGTGAAGAAGATTCTCCCATATTTAAAGAACTTAAAGCCGCTTTAAGATCTACCTCTGGGACTTCTAAACCTTGTTCCCAAATTGGTCTTGTTAGTTCTACTAATGCTGAGGCTCTCTCAATCTTAGATATGACACCATTCATCTCAAGTTGTAAACCTCTTATAGTTAAAGAAACTCCTGTAAGAGACTCGAACTTTTTTAAGAAAGAATTACCAGGTCCAGATAATGCTGTAGCAGCATCAGAGCTTGGCAAATCTATTGTGAAGTGACCAGTTTCGGAAACCTCCTTCATCTAGTTTTTGTATAAGAATAAAAATTTATCAAAGCACTAGCTTTCAGCTTCATTACCCTCGCTTTCAGCTTTAATACTATCATTTTCTTCGTCTTTTGTTTTAGCCTTTGCTAATTTTTCCTTTTCTAACTTTGCTTTACCAATTGCAATAGAAGGTCTTTCTGTTTTTTCTAATAACCCTCCCTTTTCTAATAAAGTTCTCACAACATCAGTTGGCTGAGCACCCTGAGTAAGTCTTGTTCTTAAAGCTTCTGTGTCAAGCCTAGTTTCCTTAGTTCTTGGATTATAAAAACCTAGTTCTTGCAGAGGTCTACCATCTCTTCTGGAAGTACTATTGCATGCAACAATTCTGAAACTTGCCTCTTTTTTCTTTCCAAAGCGCTTAAGGCGCAGTTTAATCATCTTAAATTAATGCGTTTTTAATAATAATATCATTTAAAGGTGAAAATATAGAAACTATAAATCGGCAAAACCTTTTTTCTTTTTATTATTTTTTTGTTTTTTCATTGGCTTATTACCACTCATCCCTCCCATTCCTGGCATCCCTCCCATTCCTGGCATCCCTCCCATTCCTGGCATCCCTCCGTTAGACATTTGTTTCATAAAACCTCTCATTCTTTGAAAATCGGCTAAAACTTTATCTACATCTTTTGCTTCATAACCGCTACCTTGAGCGATTCTTTGTCTTCTTGAGGGGTGAGCGGCAAGAACTTCAGGTTTTTGTTTCTCCTCAAGAGTCATTGACGAGATCATAGATTCTATTTTCTTAAGTTGATCTTCTCCATCTTTTATCATCCCATCATCTATTTTATTCATTCCAGGAATTAATTTAATCAATCCACCAAGTGAACCCATTCTTTTAATTAATCTCATTTGCTTTACAAAATCATTAAAATCAAACGTCGCTTCTTGAAGTTTCTTTTGCATCGCTTCTGCATCAGCAAGTTCAACTTCTTTTTGTGCTTTTTCAACAAGTGTCAATACATCGCCCATGCCTAAAATTCTGCTAGCCATTCTTTCTGGATGAAATGGTTGCAACGCCTCTATTTTTTCGCCTACACCTATAAATTTGATTGGTTTACCACTTATTTTTCTTATTGATAAAGCAGCTCCACCTCTTGAGTCACCATCCAACTTAGTTAATATCGCCCCTGTGATTCCTACTTTTTCATGAAATGATTTTGTTAAGTCTGCAGCTTCTTGCCCAATCATTGAATCAACAACAAGCAAAACCTCATCAGGATTAGAAACTTCTTTTATTCGAACCATTTCACTCATCATGGAATCATCAATTTGCAGTCTTCCTGCGGTATCAATAATTATCGAATTAAAATCATTTTCACTAGCAAAATTCAATGCTTCCTTTGCTATTTCCTCTGGTTTGCTATTTTTTTCTTTAGCTGAAAAAACTTCCAATTCATATTGACTTCCCAATGTTTTAAGCTGCTCTACAGCTGCTGGTCGATAAATGTCTGCAGCCACCAAAAGAACTTTTTTATCTTTTTCCTTTAAATAAAGTCCTAATTTTCCTGTTGCAGTTGTTTTACCCGCCCCTTGAAGTCCAGCCATCAAAATGACGGTAGGACTATTTTCATTTTCGTTTAATGGAGAATTTTGAGTCCCCATAATGTTAATCAATTCTTTATTTACAACTTCTATGAATTTTTGACCTGGGTTTACACCCCTAACTACTTCTTCTCCAATAGCTTTATCTTTGACATCTGATATAAACTCTTTTACTACAGACAAACTAACATCTGCATCAAGGAGTGCTCTTTTTACCTCCTTCAAGGCATCGTTTATATTATTTTCACTAATTTTTGCTTCGCCTTTTAAACCCTTTACTGCGTCTTCAAAGCGTGACGAGAGTTCATCAAACATTATTAAAAAGTAATTTTTAATTATTATAGATGATCTTGAAGTTTGTAATTACAAGCCGCTCACGAAATCAACCAATTTCCATGATTTATTTGAAAAACCCAAAATATATTTCACTTTAAGGGGATTTAATGATGTTTCATTAACTAATTCTCCAGAATTCTTTACTAACCTCTCTAGATAATTCAATTCTGCTAAAACAACTATCCGAGAGGAAGTTTGCGATTCCAAATCAATCTTACTTATTTGGGAATTAATTTCTTTATAAGTTCCCTTCTTAATATCTTTCTTTCTTTCTTCGATTGTTCGATCAATCAGACCTTTACTAACAATCTTAGTAAGATTAATATCACTCTTTCCTGCTAAGTAATTACTTTTACTTAGGAGCCATCCATTAATTAAGTTACTTATATCTTCCAAAGAAGGCGAGGGAGTATTAAGTACTTTGAATTCATAGGAAATAGTTGAAGTAGATTGCTCAGGAATAGAATTTAATTTGCTTGAAGGATTTTTTTTTATTTCTTGAATAATATCTTTCTGAATAAGCTTTTGATTTTTATTTATAGCAATTAAAGGTTTTTCAGCAATAGAATCATTCCGAATTGATTTTTTAAAATTATTTCTTAAAAATCCAACACCAATGCCAAATGAAAATAAGACCAAAAATGCATAAATATAAATTAAATAAGGTGATCGGTTAATAATCTCTTTATCCTTCAAGAATTCCCCAAAACTAAACTTTAATTCAGCAAATTTTTCAATCAAAAAATTATAAAACTCTATTGGTTTTTTCTTAAAGTATTCCTCATTGAATTCATTTTCTTTGATATCAACCTTTTCATAATCTTGTTTTATGCCGCCAGGCCAAGGTAATCTCCGTTCATCTACATTGCCTAATAAATTATCAAATTCTTCAGTGGCATTTGAAGAAGATTCCTTCTCAACTTGTTGGTTCTGAAGACTTGATCTAATTAAAATTTTATTTGATTTCTTTTCTAATTTTTCAATAAATTCTTGAATATCCCTATCTTCAAACCAAGAATCTAAATCTACCTCTTTTGAGTCAATATCTCTATACCCAACTAAAACATCATTCTCTAACCAATTTTTACAATAAACACATATTGCTTCTAACTTATTTCCAGGATAATTATTGAGCCAATCTCGTAAATTTTCATCAGAACTACTTGAAAACCTCGCAGAAGCCTGGTCAATATCAGCCAAGAGTAAGTCTAAACAACCTACCAAAGGCATTGAATCAAGACCGGACAAATTTAGTTTCTTTAAAATTCTCCTGGCTTCAAATAATTTCTCCGGCTTTCTTCTAGAGAAACCGATTGCTGTAAGAGATAGAAAAGCTAAAAATCCTGCTTCTAATGATCCTCTTTTTTGCAATTCAAGAAACAAATCAATCTGTTCTTGAACTGTCAAAAATGGTTTAATTTGTTGAAAAAAAGCTTCAAACTCATGCTGATTTAAATAATTTTTATGTTCAGATTTATTATTACCTTCCAAACCGCCTCTTTTGATTATTAAATTTTCAAGCATACTTAGGCCTTTTTTATGAGACTCTTGATCATTTAGATCCCTACTAAGTAGATCTAGAATTCTGTAAGGAAGCAGAGCTACCAAGTCTTCTTCAAGTTCTTTTCTTTTGTCTGCAAGCTTTCCCATTCTTTGTAGAAGTTGTATCCCTTCATATAAAAAGTCTGCTGCATTCGAATAAGATCTAAGCTGTTGTTCTTGAATTGCAGAATCTCTAGCTGTTAAAGCCGCCAATAATGTTAAATCAGCTTCTCTACTACTCCCTAAAGCTGGAGTTTGTGGCGGTTGCAATGCTTTTCTCGTGATTTTAAAAGCTTCTTTTGGTGAACCTGATTCCCAAAGAAGAATTAATCCTGCAACTTCTCTATTTGAGGAAAACTCCAATCCAGATTTCCCATTTAATAACAAATTTTCATACTCTTTTCTGCTTTCTGGATCTGTAAGTAGATCGGCAGTGAGTCGAAGCAACTCAGATCTCTGGGTTAAAACTTCATAAGTAAAACCTTCATCAGGTGTTTTATCTAACCGCAATTGAAACGCCCTTAATATTTCCTCAGGAGTTGCAGAGGGGCTTACGCCAATTAAACGAAAATGGTCTAAAGGAAGTTCCAAACAAATATCCTATTGAAAATTCTTAGACAAATTTTATCAAGTTAAAAAATTTTTTCACAAGGTCTTACAGAGTTATTAAAAAAAATCATGAAAATCGCCCTTCACGGCTTAGAATGTTAACAAATCAAAACTTCGTTAAGGTATTTTTCTTGGAAACACACGTAGAGAGAATCTCAAATCTTCAAGACATAAAAAAAGCCGAATTAGATAGAGAAACTGGGTTGTTTCTTTATGAAGACATGACGCTTGGTCGTAGGTTCGAAGATAAGTGTGCAGAAATGTATTACAGGGGAAAAATGTTTGGTTTCGTTCATTTATATAACGGTCAAGAGGCTATAAGCACGGGAGTAATAGGAGCCATGAAAAAGAAACATGATTGGTTTTGTAGTACCTATCGCGATCATGTTCATGCTCTAAGTGCGGGTGTTCCTTCATTTGAAGTTATGAGTGAACTTTTTGGTAAAGCTACTGGCTGTAGCAAAGGTCGTGGTGGATCAATGCACTTATTTTCAAGAGAGCATCACTTACTTGGAGGATATGCATTTATTGGGGAGGGAATTCCAGTTGCCTTAGGGGCAGCTTTTTCAAGTAAATATAAAAAGGAAGTCGCAGCTAATAATAATAGTGATTCCGTAACTGCAGCATTTTTTGGAGATGGGACTTGCAATAATGGGCAGTTTTTTGAATGTTTAAATATGGCCCAATTATGGAAATTACCCATAATCTTTGTTGTTGAAAATAATAAATGGGCTATAGGAATGGCTCACGATAGAGCTACTAGCAATCCTGAAATCTGGAGAAAAGCGTCTGCTTTTGGTATGCATGGCGAGGAAGTTGATGGAATGGATGTATTAGCAGTTAGAGGGGCAGCACAAAGAGCAATTGAGCGCGCTAGAGCAGGAGAAGGTCCCACACTTTTAGAATGTCTGACTTATAGATATAGAGGGCATTCTCTTGCAGATCCAGATGAATTAAGGTCTGAAAAAGAGAAGGAGTTTTGGGGGAAAAGAGATCCTATTAAGAAGTTGGCCCAAGAAATTATTGAAGGTAAATTCGCAACGGAAGAAGAATTAAAAAATATTGAAAGGAAAATTGATATTGAGATATCTGAGTCAGTTAAAAATGCTATTGAAGCACCCGAACCACCTTCACAAGAATTGACTAAATATATTTGGGCAGAAGATTAGATTAAATACCGCTAGGTAATTTTCTAGTCAAATTTCTTAATTTTCTTAGTGCCTTAAGTTCAACTTGTCTTACTCTTTCTCTAGAAACTTCTAATAATCTTCCTATTTCAGCAAGGGTATGTCTCTCATTTGCATCAAGTCCAAACCTTAATTTGAGAACATGTTGTTCTTGCTCGCTTAAATGACTTAACCATTTCCCAAGTTGCTCTTGATGCATTTTTTGTTCAACTTGATCTAAAGGTTCTTCATTATTACTATCTGCAATCAAATCACCTAAAAAGCTCCTGCCATCATCACCATTAACTGGAGCATCTAAGCTACTTGTCGATAAGGCTTGTCTCAAAACAGAATCCAATTCTTCTACATCAATTTCCATCGCCTCTGCAATTTCAATTCTGCTTGGCATAGCACCTAGTTTATGTGCCAAATCTCTACTAACTTTCCTAATAGAAGCTAACCTTTCACTTAAATGAACAGGTAGACGGATTGTTCTTGATTGACAGGCAATTGCTCTCGTCATACTCTGTCTAATCCACCAAAAAGCATAAGTAGAAAACTTATATCCCCTTGTAGGATCAAATTTTTCAACAGCCCTCTCTAATCCAAGAGAACCCTCTTGTACTAAATCAAG
>QCQM01000023.1 GCA_003212195.1 Prochlorococcus sp. AG-449-O05
TGGAGCTGCAATATTGATTCTAATTGGAGGTTTATTTTATGTTTTCAAATCCTTTAATATTGGTTAATTATAAGAGTTATTAATTTTGATGTTGATGACCCTTTAGAACTATTGTTTAAAAAATTTTTAAAGATATTAAATTATCAAAAATAAATGTATAGTAAATCTTGAAATAATAATATATGAGAGTTATTTACGATTGACACCATCTTGAGGTGCTGTAACTTTAGATTAAATTAAAACTATTTATGAAAAAAATAAATAAAAGATATGCCGAAATAATGCGTCAAGCTGATAATGCAGTTGGAAGAAAAGAAGTAGTAAGTTTATTGAAAAAAGCTGCAATGATTATATCTAAATCTGAGGAAAACTTAGCTGCTTAAATTAGAAAACTATTTTATTAGGATAAATAAAAAACCATAAAGAATGATTGATGAGGATGCAGCCATAATGATAAATGGTAATATCATTCCTGAGTTTAACCATCTTAAAAGTCTAATCTTTTTGTTAATTACTCTTGGCATCTTTCCTGAATTACTTAATTGCAAATTAACAAGTAAATAATTAGTGTAAATGATTAATTAATCTTTTTAAATATCATTCTTTAGTTATTTCGGAATAAAATTTTCTAAAGAAAATTATTTTTATTTCATCCGAATTTTTTATTTTGTGAGAAATTTTTAGGTAAATAATACCTTGTATTATTAAAATTTCTCACGCAAGATTTAGAAATATTAGATTTTAAAAAAATGATTGAAAATTACAAAGAGATCCCTCAAGATTTTAAAGATTATGATTCCGAACTATTACTTAAAATTCTAATTAAGACATCAGCCGAGACTAAAAATAGTGATGATAAAGAACTATTTGTAGATGAAAATTGGAAAATTAATTCAAAAAATATGAGTAATATAATTCCTTCAGATAATTCAAATTTGAAAAGTATATTATCAGATATTTTTCCCAACAAAAAAATAGTGATTAGGGATAATAATGATGGTTCGCAAATAATTTTCTTATCCTAATTAACGTAATATTAAAAGCTTATTTATCCTATTTATTCAAAATTAATTTTTTTAAATTAAAAATTAGTAAAAATTACTCTCCCCGAATTTTTTTGCAGATGTTATCATGCATGAACGTTCATCCAAGTTTATATCTCTGGACGCATGAAATGGGAGTAGGGAACGGGATTCTCATTAACTGCAAAATATCATGAATAACCTCTTACGAATAAGAGAAAAAATCAAAAGATCCAATAGGCTTCTTGATGCCCAACTTTTGGCTACAAAAAATGGAGAAGTTACTCCTTACAGAAGATCCGTCTTTGAAGAAAGAATCAGGAAAACACAAAAAGAAATGAAATTGAAAGATTCAAAAAATTAAAATCTTATTTGTATCTGATAAAAAAGAGAGGGGTTTACCCCTCTTTTTTTTACCAAATTTACAAATAAGTTGATTTTGAATAATTTATTTCTCCATCTTGATAATTAAAAGATCATAAATAAATCAAATTCAGATCATTTCTTATGGTTTATAGAAAATTATTTAGCAAAGAATAAAGATCGAGGTGTTCAAAAAAATTTGTCTATGGATAATTTAAAAGCAGAGACTATTAAGAAGTTTTCTAAATTAGCCTCTATACCTTCTAAAACATTATTGCCAATTACAAAAATAGGACAATATATTTTATCTTTGGTAATTGGGCCTTTAATTAGTTGAAATTGCTTAAGAAAATAGAAATAGCTAAGTAAGAAAATTGTGATTGGCTAGGATTAGATTTATCCTGAAAATAAAAATAAATAAAGATTATAAAGTCTCACAAAGTTCTTTTCGAAATTTAAGGAGGTATATTTACTTTACATAAAAAATACAATTGCTAAATTTAAAATAAGAGATCTATTCATTATGTTTCTAAATTATCTGCCTAGTGAGATGGTTGAAGTTGTTGGTTTAACAATGATTTTTTCATTTTTAGTTGGAACTATATTAATATTGTTATTTACATCAGATCAAGCAAATAAAAAGAATCTATATTTAAAGAAGGCTAAATAAATTTTAAGTAATTTATCCTTTTATAAAAAACTATTTTTTAAATAAAATTAACTCGCAGGTGTAGAACATAATTTTTAATATTGATATAGATAAATTTAAGATTATGGGTGAAGCTAAAAGAAGAGAAGAATTGGGCTTGCCACCTAGACAAAAAAATGAATTAAATAAATCTGATAGATACCTTTCATGGCTTCCAATTACTAAATCAAGAATTAAGAAATACCCTTACATGGGTGTAGCAACAATGGCACTAGGAGCCATAATTTTCTTAGTAAGTGGGGGCGCAAACAGTATTAATTAGTTAAATTTTGGCTTAGAATATATCTAAGATTTTTTTTGTAATAGTTTAAGGCCAGATATTATTGAAATTATTGAAGCTATACCAAGAAATATCGAGTAAAAAGGTTGCAAATTAATAATGCCAAAATTACCTGTATGCCATTTTATTAACCAAAAAGCATCTATTCCTAGTGGTTGAAGAATACTATAAATAGTCCCGGTTACAATAGTAATTAATAAAGGGATTGCTGAAATTGCGGTTATTTTTCTATGAATTTTTCTTTGATTTTTTTTTAATATTTCCATCTATTTCCTCAAATAGATATGTAATTCTTTTTCGTTTTTGCATGGCATCCATTTATCTTTGTTCTTGTGTATTCCTTCGCAACCAAGTTCTAAAGATCTTTTTTCAGCGTCCTTTTCAGAAAGAAATGTACCCCTCATATGTGCATGAGAATAACTATTGAAATTTAGAGATAAGAAAAATAAAAAAATTGAAAATTTAAAATTTCTAAAGATAATATGCATAATTTCAAATTTAAAATCTGTATTAAGGAGAGATTTTATCAAATATTTTTGATTTGCCAGTTTTACTAAATGAAACTACTTTGTAGTTCTCATAGTCATGAGAGTGCGAGTCGTGAGAATGAATTTCCATCCCTGGAGAGCCAAGTGGCATGCCTGCAACTGCTATCCCATTGATATTTGGTTTTTCTCTAAAAAGTTTGATGATTGATTCAATCGGGACATGTCCTTCAATCGTAAAGTTAGCTATTTGAGCAGAGTGACATGATCTCAGATTATTGGGAATCTGATATTGGTTTTTAATTACTGAAACATCCTCAACTATATTATCAACAACTTCTAATCCATTATCTCTTAAATGATTGATCCATTTTTTGCAACAACTACATGATGCTGATCTGTATGAAAGAACTTTTGGGATAACTATATTTTCTTGAGTTAAAGCAATACTGTTATTTGGATTAATTATATTTATAAAAAGAATTCCAGAAAAAATTAGATAATTTAAAAATCCTCTTTTTATATATAATTTATTAAGAGCCATACTAATTAGGATGATTAAATTTAATATTTAAATTAACCATAAATGAAAATTTATTAAATTGCTATTTAATCAAAATTAAGAAACTCATAATTGCCATTAAAAGATTTTCGATAAAACTAATAATTCCCAAAGGAGTTTTTGCATATCCACCAATACATGCACAATTTAATTTTAATTTATCCAAATAAACAGCCTTAAATACTGAAATCATTCCAGAAATTCCTAAAATTAAGGCAATAAAAATAATTAAAGAGGGTGGAGAAGAATTAAGAAAACTTATTCCAATTAATAATTCGCAAAAAGGATAAATATATATCCAGACATCAAATTTAGAAGATACTAAATCATATTTCTTGTAACTTGTTCCAAAAGCTTCAATATCCATAAGCTTGAGCATCGCTAAAAGACAGATTGATATCCCCATAAAAATTTGAAAACTTTTAAGCAATGTAATGGTTATCAGAAATGAAGTGCCAAAGACTGCAATTAAGGGTGTAAATGACTTGATCTTCATTTTTAACTTTTAAGTATAGATTCACAAATACTAGATGGATTTGCTTGTTTAACTATTTTTAGTCTTTTGATAAGTTCGTCTCGATCTATTTGATGTTTTAAATATTTAATACATAAATTTTTTTCCTGATATACCAATGCTATTGGAGCAATCTTTAAAGCAATAGCAAAAGTACCAATAACTAAAAAAATGTTTGTAGCTAGTCGAATATTTGGTCGAAAATTTGATCTCATTCGTATTCTTTATTTCTGTCAATAACTTCTCTTAAATATATATCTTTTAGCTCGTCATTGTATCCATTTTCTTTTGCAAATTTCTCTAATTCCTTCAACTCTTTTTCTGTCATTAAGCAGATCTGGATATATTGTTTTTCATATTTTCAATTTGGTTGATTAAGTCATCTAACCATTCAGTATTATTTTGAGATCTTTTCTGAAAATATGTAATTTTAGGTTGATTGATTTCTAGGGTCTCATAGTCTCCACTCATAAATTCCTCCTAAATTTATACTCCGCATAATTTATCTAGAGAAATTATGCTCATCAATAGGCTCTAATACTTATTTGACTTTTGCCATGGGTAACAAGTTACTTTTTTAATAGTATAAGTATCAAGGAATTTATCTCCCAAAAAAATGGCAACTAATGAAGAACTAAAAAAAAGAATTGAGACTTTAGAAAAAGAAGTACAACACCTAAAAGCTTTTCTGCAATATCAAATGAGAAATAAGAAAAAGTGATATATTCTTATTGAATAGAAATTACTTTTGGTCAAATAAGCATTTTCTCTTGGTTGTTATGGGTACCTAATGTCAAAGCTAAATATTAGAAATTACTCAATTAGTCACTTTTTGAAAAATAACTTTAATCTTTGATATTTAGAATTTATTTGTTTATATATATATAAAACTACTTGATATGATTAACTCAATAGCTATTACATTGTTATTATTAGGCTCTTTAGTCGCTTACAAAAGACTCAAAAGAAAGAAAAGGCGATTTCATGCACCACCTACAAATCAGCTTCCTAGTTGAAGATTAAATTCCGTCTTCATCTTCTCCAAAAGGATTGTATCTAATATCCCAGATGAGAACTACTGCTATAGATAAAAGCAATAAACCAAAAATTACTTGTGGAGGTGGAAATAACATCAATGAAACATAACAATTATCAATAAGCTTTGCTTATGAAAATTTCAAAGGGTAATTGATATTGTTTTGTTCTAAATGTTTTAAATAACATGCTGTAGTGCAATCTACCCCCTCACTAGATGCTACAAGAAGTTATACATTCAAAAAAACTTTCCAAAGCATCTGAATCTTTAATATTTGAATAAATGTCTTTTTTCATGTTCAATCTTCCATTCTGAAGCTTATCTAGCAATTAATTTTTAATAATGTCAAGTTTTAGGTAAAGTACCTCAAACTCCATTATTTTTTAAAAAACTATTGAATCTATAATTTTTCTTCCACTCTTCCTCTAATATTTTTTATATTCGTTTCACGCTTCTTCAATAGATTAAACCCTAGGGACTTTCATCACTGGCTAACTTGATCACTTAAAAATACAACCATAGGAGATTAAAATTACATTAATCTATAGAAGTGTTTTAGAAATATCTTCAAAAGTTTAAAATACTTTAATCCTCGATTTGGCTTTATTGATTAATGTAAATTTACCAATGAAAAAAGGAAGTTAGCTTTGCCCCAATCAAAAAGCAGGATAATCCCCATCACCCAGCTTTTTAAAAATTTTAGCACTACATATGGTGTTTGTAAGTATTTAAAAATGCCTATTGATGGGGTTGTCTGTTTCTTTTTAATTTGTCATTATAGGAGTCCCCATCACCTAGGCTCGTAAGAGTCTTTTTTTTTGGTTTTTTCCTATTAGACTTATGTCTTTTTAATTAGTATTTAAAGATTTTTTATTTAATTTTTAAATTTGATAATTAATAATTAGAGAAATAATTTTATTCATGCAAACTTACATTGTGCACTGGCAATTTCCAGATCAAGAAAGTCATATGCAAGGGGCTGAAGCTTTTGCGGGTTTTGTTGAAGGAGGATGCGAAGGAGATGAATTTGAGGGGTTTAAAGTTCTTAATCGGGTAGTAAATCCTGAGGGAGCTAATGGTTGGGCAATAGTTGAATCTTCAAATCATCAAAACATTTGGAAATGGAGTAGTATCTGGGTCGATAATTTTGGCGTAGAAATAGAAGTGACACCAGTTCTAACGGATAAAGAATTTCTTTCCGTCCATAAAGAAATTGCAGCAGCCTCTAACTAATAGTTAATCTTTTGTGCGTTTGACTGCTGATTTAATATAAGAGGGTAGTACATACTTTTTATGGGAAAATTTTCTTCTGAAGAAATTGAAAGTCAATACAATTTAATAAAAATGCTTTTAGCTGAGCCTGAAAAGTATAGAGATGCCATTAATGCAATAAAAAAAGATATCGCATATATGCCCATAGAGCTTAAAAAAAAACTTGAGGAAGAAAAAATTATCTTATGAATTAATCGCTGATCGCGTTAATCATAATGGTTAATTTTTAAACATTAGTAAATAGCCATTCTCGTAAACTAACCGAGAGAGTCTAAATCTCTACGATGGTGAACTGTATTTGCATAATCTTGAGGAACTTTCTGTTCTCTCATTAAATCTGCAATTGTTGGATAATCTTTTACATTATCAAGATCTCTTGTATTTTTATCTTGAATTGCGAATGGTGATCTTTTTAAATTCATAATAAATTTCCTCAAAATTTTTGTTGGATTCTGATTACAGATCCTGGATTGTCATGTACGTAAGTGTTGAATTCTCTCGCAAGCATTAGGCAATCGTATGCATCGCGCGCGTAGAAGCCAACTTCATGTGTCTTATTTTTTGAATCTTTGTAACTCAACACATATTTATTACAAGATTTTATTGGTGTTGAAGGCATTTAATTTATCTCTAATACCACTTAGTTCTAACTAGGCATGCTTATTAATCGACTAATAAAAATGTACGGTTTAAGGCACAAACATATACGGATAGAGGACCAACAATCTAATTTAAAAATAAATATAATGAGCAAGTATATTTTGAAAAGAAAGTCAATATTTCCGTTATTCCCACAAAAAATATTTTAAGTGGAAGCCTATTTTTTGAGAAACTTTTTGTAGATAATGTTTTTATAAACAAATCAACTATTTTGCTAAATATGTTTGTTCGACATTATAAATATATTTTTCTCCATCATCATCATCACCATCGTCATCATCATGGAAGGAAGAGATTAATACATAAACTCCTCCAAGTCCTAATAACATAGATAAGTAAAGAATAGGATCTGTCATAATTCAAGTTTGAAACATTCAAGTTAAATTTGAGGAAGCTTTTCAATATCTATATTTTCTTTTAATTATTTGGATAAAAAACTTTCTACGATCAAAAAATTGTTATTTATTTGAGAAAACTGAAAGTGGATCTAAAATAAGGTAAATTTACTGTTTTTTTTAAGTGAGTTTTAAGAATATTTTTAAAAATCAATGTGCGGAAGATTTGAGCTGAAAACTAAATTTGAGAAGTTGCCAAAGGTTTTGAAACAAGACTTTCCAATTGGACTTGATTCTAAATATGATACTCAAAGTCTAATAAGACCTAATGATCCTGTTCTTGTAATTAAAAACGAAGGAAGAATTAAAACTACTTTTATGACATGGGGTTTTATTTCTCCTTGGGCCAGAGATCCATTTGATAAAGAGAGACCAAGACCATTTAATGCGAGATCAGAAACCGTAGAAGAAAAAAAATTATTCAGTGGAAGTTGGAAACATAAAAGGTGCCTAATACCTGCGAGCGGTTTTTTTGAAAAAAAATATCGTGTTCGAAAATCGAATTATGAGACTTTTTGGTTGGGCGGAATTTGGAGTAAGTGGACTTCACCAGATGGAGCAGAACTTGAGAGTTGCTGCGTTTTAACAACTGAACCAAATGATTTAATTAAACCTTTACATCACCGCATGCCTGTCATCGTTCCTAATGGATATGAGGAACAATGGACAGAGCAAGTTAAAGATGCAGATGAATTAAGAGGATTATTTGCAATCATGATGAGTTGGTCCCCTGATGGTTGGCTAGTAGAGGATGTAAAGAAAAAAGAAACTGATCAAATGAGTTTGTTTTAAATGGAATACTTACTAATTCCAAGGTTAGATTAATGGCTAAATCTTATTGGTTGATTAATTCAAATAGATCAGAAGTTAAGAGATTTATGAAAAACGATAAGAGTATTAATGGAGTTTTTGAATATATGTTTATAGATACTGGAAAAATAGTAGGGGGATTAGGAAACAAACCACCAGTAATGACAAATACAGTCTCTGTTGAAATAGATTTAGCTAGAGAAATTTACGAAAGATTACTTTCTAAGGGATGGAGGAAAATTGAAAACGTTTGGACTTAGAAAAAGAGTTAGATCTTTATTGAAGAACTTATTGATAGAATAATTTGAAATCCAATAAACTGAATATCAATTAAAATTGACAGTAGATTTAAAATAAGAAGAAATTAGTCAATTATTAGAAAAGAAAAAAAATATCTAAAATGGCTACCAGAATAAATAAATATTTAAGTGAAGTCGGTTATTGTTCTAGAAGAGCAGCAGACAGATTAATTGAGGAAGGAAAAGTAACAATTAATGGAGAAATTCCAGAAATTGGTGCCAAGGTAGATGATGGTGATCAAGTAGAAGTTAAAGGTCAAAAAATAGAAAAATCGACGATACAAAAAAAAATATATTTAGCTTTTAACAAACCTGTTGGAATTGTTTGCACAACAGATAGAAGATTAGAACCCGATAATGTTATAGATTTCATTCAATATCCCAAAAGAATTTTTCCTATTGGAAGATTGGATAAGCTTAGTGAGGGATTAATTTTTTTAACTAATGATGGTGACATCGTAAATAAAATACTTAGAGCTAGAAATAATCATGAAAAAGAATATATAGTAAGCGTTAATCGTCCTATTAATAGCGACTTTATTCAAAGTATGAGTAATGGAGTTAAAATATTAGAAACCAAAACTAAGAATTGTTTCGTAAAACAATTGGGTGCAAAAAAATTTAAAATCATCCTCACTCAAGGACTTAATCGTCAGATTAGGAGAATGTGCGAATCCTTAGGTTACAGAGTAAGATCACTAAAGCGTGTAAGAATTATGAATATTAAGCTTGACGTGCCAATAGGAAAATATCGCGAATTTACTAAAGAAGAACTCTTAGAGTTAAATAGATTACTCCAAAAGTCATTGAAAACAGCTGACTAATCAAAAATGCTGTTGGACTACCTACAACTATTAATAAATAAATTAAACCTGAACAAGATATAAAATGCAGTTGAATAAAAACCTTTTTAACCTATTTAGTCTTTTTAGTTTTTAAAATGTATTAAAGTTTAAAATTTCTAAAAAAATGATTGAAAAAAAAGAAGACAATATTAGAAGCGAAAGCTATTACCCAGATAGTAATTATTATCTTGATCAGGAAAATACTTCTAATAAGAATCCAGTTTCAGAAGATCAAATATCCAATTCCTCAAAATTTGAATGGCCAAATACCTATTGGTTTATTGCTGAAAGAACAAATGGAAGGCTCGCAATGATAGGCTTTATGGCTGTCATCATTAACTACACCTTATTTGGATGGATAGCATATCCAATCCTTTAAATGAGGAATTCTAATTTTGATAAAAATGGTGTTGATGAGTCTGGAATGCATTGGCTTCATATGCCTCGTTTGTTATAACTGCATTTGCTATTTATTTTGGCTGGGCATTTATCAATGATGCTATTTTTTATATTTTTGTAGTGAAGATCTTCAGGTTTTGGAATTTCAATGAATATAACCCTTTAAGTTATTGCATGATGCGTTAAGAATTAGACTTTTATCCTTAAAAAAAAATGGCTTGGTCTAACTGGTTGGTCATTTCAAATAAATACCTCTTATGTTTTTAGTTTTAACAACAATTAAAAAACCTTAATGAAAATAATTTTACGTCACCTATAAAATACGATAATTATGCAATTTTAATTAATAAAAAATCCTTTAAGGGATTTTTAACATGTAGAGATTCTTTAAAAATATAGAATTTCTGACTTCTATTAAGATGAAAAATAAAATAAATAGGATAAGTAACTATAAACTAATGCTCCCAAATCACTTGGGATAATACTAAATAAACCTAAATAGAATATTCGTTATTGTTGGGAAAAATCTAAATCCTTTTTTTCTTCCTGGAACTAGAAAATTTTTGCAATATTTATCACTATTTCCTACAAGCTTTTCTAATTCCAATTTCGCATCTTTATAGGGTTGACTTTTTTTATTACCAAGTTGATAAGTACACAAGAATTTCAATTTTTCATTTTTGATCATTGGCTGTAATTGCCTGATAAGAAAAAAAATTGTAAGGGAAAGGATTATAAAACCTGCAAAAATAATAATTGAGGAAAAATTAGATGAAGAAAAAGAAAAACTATTTTTTCTTTTTGAAATTTTTCTTCCTCTAACTCTATTTCGAGATACTAATTTAGTTCTTTTTTTTAACAAATCTCTTAAGAAATTTCTCTTATGTTTCTTTTATCGTTTATGAAGTAGCAAAACAAGTTCTGAATACATAAAAAGTTTTATAAGTTATTTAAATAAAATAAATAGAAAATTATTAATTTTCCCTAATTATTTCCTTAGTCAAATCAGGTAATCGCTAAAAAGCTAATTTGGGTTAAAAGATTCGATCCTAAGAACTTCTGCTCCCAAAGCACTCTGGTCTTACAAGTTATAACTGAGACTAAATTCGCTGGCTGGACTTTTTTAGAAAAAGTTTGGGTTAAATCGTTCTAATTTCGAATAATATGCGTGTCAATTTTGTGCTTTTGTATAAGCTTCAGAGAAATTAAGTAAAATAATTTAATATTTAGTAGGTTGTAAAAACTGGTTTGAATGGCATAGATCCAAAATCATAAACCTCTCCAGTATTGCTATCAAATTGAATTCCATAACCCCCATCTGTAACTTGTAATTCGACTTCTAATCCAGATACTGAGTCATTAATAACAACTGGCGATCCTGCGTTTGTAGCAAAAACAGCAATAAGTCTTTCGACTCCGGCTTCTGTACTAGCTCTTACTAATGAACTGTCTGCTAAAAGAGCGGAAACTTCTCCTCCTGTAGCCATTTCTGCAGGTCCAAAATCAGGAGAAAAAATCTCCCCACCAAAAGAGGAAAGTGTTTCTGTATGATTCACTGGAGTACAAGATGTTGTGGCACCCGTACTTAAACCATCTGATGTGGAACAGTACTTATGTACACCTCCTGATCCATCGCTAATTTTAATACTTCCTTTTAATCCAAAAGTATTTTTAATAATGATGTATGCGTATGTATAAGTATTATTTTCAGGCCTTGAATCTGCAGATGGAAGATCAACAGTTGTACCTGCTAAATCAGCTGTTACCCCTCCTGTTTTTGCCATAGATTCTACACAATTAGTTTTGCTAAATGTTTTCGGAGAACCTGAAATTGGATTTGACGTACATAAACCCATTTCATAAATACTGAGTTCAAATCTATCTGGTGTTCCCGCACAAAAGATTGTACCTTGAGAAGCTATTTGTGCAGCAGATTTAGAGTAAGCACCAGTGCTTGAGTCAGGTGTACCAAGGACATCTTTACATAAATCAAAAGTTTCCTCTCCTTTCAATGAACCAGTAAACAATGATGAAATTGAGATAGTTAATCCTATTGAAAAGTTTTTGGAAGTTTTAATGAATTTTTTAAGATCTAATGATGAATTAGTTGAAACAAACATAATATTGTAAGGGTAATTTAGATTTTTTAAGTTAGATTAGGTTGCTAAGTACCTTTCGCACGATTTGTGAAGGTTGAATTAGATCTAGATCTTTCAAGAAGGACGTCATATTTACGTTTGACCGGTTGCACCATTTGCGTGATCATATTCTTCTTGTAATCTTTTTTGTAAAATGTCATAGGATTACCGGTTATATTCATCCTTAAACCAAAAAATGTTTCATCTACCCCTGGAAGAGAAGTATTAATAGTAGTTGATGCAGCAGATATCTCATTTGATACATATGCTTCTAATCCCAAGTGAGGAGTAGCTTGCCAGCTAACAGAACTTTCTAAACCAGAATTATCTTGTGTATTTTTATAATCCCAGTTAAACCCTCTAATAAAGAATGCAAGTTCTGGATAGTTTGGTAATCTATATCCCAATTCAACATCCCAACCATCAACAATTCTTTCTTTGTAAGAATCCCCTTTTATAGTTACATCTTTTTCATTAGTAATTGCCATATACAAGTTGTTTCTTAATTCAAAATCTTTCCAAAGATATTCTCCTCCAAGACCAAGTCTGCTATGAGCATTACTATAGTCAGTCATTCTATAGTCCCAAAAAGCGTTGGCACCTATCATTGAAATATCATTAGGACGATGTCTAATTCCTAAACCTAAGTTAGTAGTAGAACCCTCTGCATTAGTTGCAGTTGCTAATCTCGCTTGGGAAAAAGCAAGTGTTTTAATATCACCCTTGTCATCTTTAGCTAGCTCTCCTAACTTCATCAGACTATTAAAGGAGAAACTCGTATCAGATTCTGTGCCTCCCGAGAAATTTAGTGTGGTTTGGGCAAAAAATGGAATACTTTGAATTGAACTATTTGCGGTTGAATTTACAAAATCATATCCTGTATCAACTAATAACTTTTCTCCATCATCAGCCATGAAGCTCAAAAAATCATGGCCATTAGCACCTTTATTCATTAAAGGGACAAACTTTGTAGCATAAAAAGAAGCATCTATAATGTACTTATCTAATTTGTCTTTTGGCTCATATGTATTTTGCTTATTTTTAGCTTGATCAAATTTGATTTCTTGAAATTTGTATTCTTCAGATGAAATAGAATTTATTGTACAAAGAGATATAGTTATTAAGCTAAAAGTTGTAGGTAATTTCACTTATTAAAAAAATTTTCATAATGTTATCACAGCAATTAAATATATGTTCAAATCTAAATCCACATTAAGGATAAAACTTTTTTAATTAAATTCTATTCGATAATATCTGAGTTCAATTTTTTGCAAGTTTTATATTATTAGCTAAGACTTACTGCTATAAATCATTTGGGCGAAATAATTCGAACCTGCGACCTGGTGCTCCAAAGGGACTTTTTAGATCTTATGCAGCACTAGGTTTTCAGGTTTGGAACTAATTTTTTGCTTGATTCTGCGTGATACATCCTGACAATTTAAGCAAAATTTGACCACTATATAAGTATTAGTAGCCCTAGCTCTTTTTATGCAAGAAAAAGAGTTTCATTTATCAACCTTTTAAATTAACTCTTTATGAAATAGATATATTTAGCTTTAAGATATTTTGTTGAAAAACTTGCATTGCATAGTTTGGATAAAAAACAAAAAGGTTAATCTTAATTATATATTCATCTACTAACCCAGAGATCAGATAACTTTTCAAAAAAACTTGGCATGCTTTACATGTATTTTATTTTTTCCAAATATTTCTCATTATTACTATTATTCCTGAAAAGGGTAGTATAAGTCTCCAATCTATTGGATATGGCCAATAATTCAAACCAATAATAAATCCAAAAAGGATCAATCCAGTAACTATTCCTTTTTCGATATCATTTTCTAATTTCATTGAATTTTTCCTAATTTTAAATAATTAACATAGCTTATTTCCATTATTTCATTGTAGATCCTCTGTCAATAAATAAATATATATTTGTTTGAGAGAAACTTATTTAGATAGAGGATTATCTACTAAGAAGGTTTTTCTCCACATTTATTATCCATATACTTAAAAAGTCTATTTTGATTATCTTTTTGATCTGAGGAAGTTTCAAATAGTTTTATTTGGAATTCATCAAAAGCATCATATCTGCATGCTTTCCACTCTATGTCCTTAGGTAGGGTTGTTTTTTTCCATAAATATTTAGATCTATTTATTAAAATGTCTAAATGAATTGCAAGTTGGGAACGATAAATTTTTTTTTCTGACAAAACGCCGATGTTTGGCATAAAACAATACCAGGCAAATGGTAATCCTGCAAAAAGATAAAATGGAGCCAAAAATGAAAATAATTTATTTTTCAAGATAAACTAGAGAAATTTTATTTATTTTAGATTGAATGTCAATAAATTTGTCTCCTTTGTGACCACACTAATATTGGTCATATTTTGAATGAAAAAAGCGAGTCTGGTTAACTCACTAGTATGACTTGGTTTTGAATGGTCTGGAAGACATGATTAGCAATAGTGATAGACGAACTAATCTCGAAGGCATATTTTAAATTTACTATTCATTTAGTCTAGGGTATAAATATTTCTGAAAAAGTTGGATAGATATGGTAATATACCTAAAATTTTCTTTCAATGACTGTAGAAGATGTATAGCGATAATTTTATTCGTGATTATGACTTTATAGTAGGATATTGTTTTGCTAATAATCTTAATGGTGAAGCTAGTAATACCAATATTATTCTTAAAAGAGATTTAGTAAATGATAATCTAGTTGGTGGATCTGTCTTAGATAAGGCATTATTTAGTTCTAAAAATAATCATATTGAAATTGGTTTAGATATTAGTGAAACTGGTAATATCTTAACTGGTAAAAAGAATGTAAATGGTGGGCAAGGTAATGATATTTTTGCGAGTAATATTTCTACAAATCTTCCCAATAATGAAGTTGTTATTAAAGCTAGCAATGATGGGTCAAAGAATAACTTTCTTTATGTTGAGGCTTTAAATGAAACTCTTAATGTTGGGTCAGGGGATGATCGCTTAGTTAGTGGATCTGGATTAGAGCACGATTTATCCAATTCTAAAAAAATAAGTTTAAGCGGATCTAAATTTTATAAATTGGATGATCTGCCAGAAGTTTTACATGGTATAAATTGTCCATGCTGCTCTGGAAAGGCTGATATTAAAGAAAAGGATACTGACATTAATCCTGATATTACATATGCAACATCAGCTAGTTGGCAGACAATGGCTAATCAATTGACGACTGATTTCTGGACTTATTTTTATGGTCCAGGTACAGCTAGAGAATGGAATGTAGGATCCACAGGCCTCAACTCTAAAGATGGAACTGTCACTTTCAATCTTGGGAATAATCAATACGATGGTAATGGTCTACCTTCAAGTGGAGCCTATAACTTATATAGAGAGTCATTCAAATTATTTGGAGAGACTCTAGGCATTAATTTTCAGGAGATTACAAATTATACAAATAGTGCAGATCTTGCTATCACTGATGAATATGGTGGTGCTTTTGCTGGAACAAGTACTTCAAATGGGACGATTTCTTGGGGTTATATAAATGTGTCTACATCATGGTTTAATTACTATGGTTCAGATTTTGGCACATATTCTCTTCAAACCGTTCACCATGAGATCGGTCATGCAATTGGCTTAGGTCATCAAGGAAATTATAACGGAAATGCGAGTTATAACTCTGATGCAAAGTATATTAACGACTCTTGGCAGGGATCAATGATGTCTTATTTTTCTCAATCTCAAAATCCTAATGTTAATGCTAGTTATGCTTTTTTAATGACTCCTAGTGCAGTTGATTGGATTGCACTAGAAGATATTTATGGTTCTTACGCAGGGTATGGGATTTCAAATGCATTTACCGGAAACACCACGTATGGTTTTAATACAAACATTAGTTCATCACAAAGTAAAATTTGGAATTCATTTTCCTCCATGATTAGTTCAACTGCTTATTGCATAGTAGATGGTTCCGGATATGACACACTTGACTTAAGTGGGCTTAATACTGACGACAAAATTGATTTAACGCCTACTAATAAAAGTATTACTACTCTTTATACTTCAAATATTGGAGGAAAAATTGGTAATTTGCATATAGCTGCAGATACATACATTGAAGCTTGTTATGGTGGTTCTGGAGATAATTTAATTTTGGGAAACATACGAGATAATTCATTATACGGATTAGGTGGCGACGATACTTTGAAAGGGGAATATGGAAATGATACTTTATATGGAGGTACTGGAGATGATACTTTATATGGAGGTACTGGTGAAGACTCATTAATCGGTGGAAGTGGAGATGATACTTTTTATGGAGGTACTGGTGCAGACTCATTAACCGGCGGAAGTGGTGCAGACTCATTAAGAGGTGGAGACGGTAATGATACTTTAACTGGAGGAGCAGGTAATGATACTTTAAATGGAGGTACTGGTGCAGACTTATTAATCGGTGGAAGTGGAAATGATATTTATGTAGTTAATAGCGCAAGTGACACTGTTACAGAAAAATCTTCAGGAGGTACTGATACAATACAAATTTCCTTCACTTATACAGCTCCTAACAACATTGAAAATTTAACTCTTACCGGTTCTGGAAATATAAATGCTACTGGTAATTCTTTAGGT
>QCQM01000024.1 GCA_003212195.1 Prochlorococcus sp. AG-449-O05
TCTGCAATTAACATATGCTGTAAAACAGTTTCAGGCCTCTCACTATCTCTCCAGCGAATTTTGTATGCAGGCATTTTTGTACCTCTACTTGTAGTTTGCTCTACTGGTTCAATAACCCATCCTCTTCTTGATCGGCCTTGAGGATTTCGTTTTACGACTGCATCCGCGTGTTTGAAACGGAAACCAACACGTTCACCACTCATTTGAAAAATTTCGTATTGGATTAATTTATTTATTTTACTTCATTCAAGGGTAATTTTTCATTTTTTTTGGAAGTTATTTCTGGTTTTAACAATGGAAAAGGAATTACATCTCTAATTGATGCGCTATTAGTAATTAACATAACTAGCCTATCAATGCCTATGCCTAATCCTCCAGTAGGCGGCATGCCAATCTCTAAAGCATTCAAGAAATCTTCATCTATACAGTGTGCCTCAAGATCTCCTTCATCTCTGAGAGATTGCTGTAATTGCATTCTTTCTCTTTGATCTACTGGATCTATCAATTCACTAAACGCATTTGCTAGCTCTCTACCAACAATGAATAATTCAAATCTTTGAACCATCTCTTTATTATCAAGATGTGGCCTAGCTAAAGGAGAAATTTCAACAGGATAATCTATAACAAAAGTAGGTTCTATAAGTTTTGATTCTACTTTTTGCTCGAAGACCTCATTTAAAAGTCTTCCCATAGTATTGACTTTATTAGAGAAATCAACATTTATATTTTTGACGGCTTGTTTTGCTGCTTGAAAGTCTCCACTGAAAGAATCAAAATCAATCCCTGTATATTTTTTGACAATATCTTTCATAGATATTCTTGACCAAGGTTTAGAAAAATCAATTTCTTTATTTTGGTAATTAATAGTTAAGGAACCACATGCATCAGCTACGACATCTTTAATCAATTCTTCTGTTAAATTCATCATATCGACATAGTCAGAAAAAGCTTGATAGATTTCAACTGAAGTGAATTCTGGATTATGCCTTGTACTTATACCCTCATTACGGAAGATTCTCCCCAATTCATATACTTTCTCAAATCCTCCAACAACCATTCTTTTTAAATGTAATTCTGTAGCTATTCTTAGATACAGCGGAATATCTAGTGTATTGTGATGAGTTATAAATGGTCTTGCTTCAGCACCACCAGCTTCAGATTGCAGAATCGGAGTCTCTATCTCTAAAAAATTTCTATTATCTAACCATTTTCTTATAAAACTTATACATTTTGCTCTTGTTTTAAATACATTTTTAGAGTGAGGATTCACTATTAAATCTAGATAACGTTGTCTATATCTTTTTTCAATATCAGTCAATCCGTGCCATTTATCTGGTAAAGGTTGTAAAGATTTGGATAACATTTCCCATTTTTCTACTTTAACTGAAAGCTCACCTTTATTAGTTTTTTTAATAGTTCCGTAGACGCCTATCCAATCACCAATATCTACTATTTCCCTGATTTCTTCAAAAGAAAGTAATTTTTGTTTGTCTAAATTTAAATTAATAATCTTTTTATCTAGATAAAGCTGAATATGACCATCTTGATCACTAATTGTGAAAAAGGCAATTTTACCCATTACCCTTTTTGCCATAACTCTACCAGCAATAGAAACACTGAAATCTTCCTCTTGACCATTTTCTAAATAATCAAATTTTTGAATAAGAAATTTAGTAGTATGTGTAACGCTAAAACTTTGTGCGTAAGAAGCAAATCCTTTACTAACGAGTGTATTAGCTTTTTGTAAGCGTGCTTCTCTAATTTCAGACAAAATTTATTTTAATGTATTTGTTTTATTTAATAAAATTATCAGACTATGGCTCAACTTGCCAAAGTTGTTGCTGTTTCGCCAACTCTCTGAGATGCGTAACCAATCCCTCTAACAGTTAATATTAATTCTGGATTTCTCGGATCAGGTTCTAATTTTCCTCTTAATCTAGCTACGTACACATCAACAACTCTTAAATCTGCAGCTCTACGAGGAGGATAACCCCATAGCTGTTCTAAAATTTCAGCTCTTGGGACGACCTTTCCAGGCTCGTCAAATAATAATTCTAGGAGGCTAAATTCAGTATAAGTTAAGCTAATTCTATCGCCTGCTCTAGAAACTTGTCTGCGGTTAGTATCAACAACTAAACTTCCAAATTTCATGACACCTTTGCCTGAAGGTACTTCTTTAGTTTCAGTAACCGATACAGTTGGACCCATTCTTCTCAAAATAGTAGCTATCCTAGCCTCTAACTCTTTTGGGCTAAACGGTTTAGATAAGTAATCATCAGCCCCTAAATCCAAACCTGCAACTCTTTCTGAAATAGCCTCTAGAGCAGTTAAGAATATTATTGGTACTACTGATTCAGCTCTAATCCTTCTACAAACGGCAAATCCATCCATTTTTGGAAGCATAACATCAAGAACTATCAAGTCTGGAGAATCCCTGTGAAAAGACTCAAGAGCTTCTTCGCCATTGGTGGCTGAATAAACTTGATATCCTGCTAGTTGAAGTCTTGTAACTAATACCTTCAAAACTGCTGGTTCATCATCAACAACTAATATTCTTGCTTTTGACATAGTTAAAAAAAAATTTCTCGATATTTCAAAGCAAAGAACTATTGCATTGAATATTTATTCTAACAATTAAAAATATAACATTACGAACCCTCAAAGAGTTATTACGTAGGTTTAAAAAAATTTAAATAATTTAAAGGTTTAAATTTTATTCAAACACTTTTTACCAGTTGGCTAAATTTACTACTACGATGTTTTTCTTGAAGATTTAAAAATTCTTAAAAGATGGGAGCAAACGAAGGGAGCAAAAAAACCTGTCAAAAAGACTTCAGCCAAGATATTTTTAATACCTGGAACAAATATTGAATAATTACTATCTGAAAAATTTCTAAACAAAATTTGTAAAAAATAAAGAGTACCGCATAAAAAACTTCCTAAAGAACAAATTAAACCATATCTAAAATGTCCCACAAAGGTATTACTATGAAATTTAATTCTCCCAAACAAAAATCCACAAAAAATTAAGCCTGGTATTTGAGTAAAATTATTATCTAAAGTTAGAGAATCTAAAATTAGACCTAAAAACAAACCAAAAATTAATCCATTGACTGGTCCATTAATCATAGACCAAGGCAATAACCAAAATAACGGCCAATATGGCTGAACGCCTAAAAATCCAACCCAATTAGGGTGCCACAAAAAAATAATTGGGATAAAAATAAAACTTATTATGGATAATTTGTTTATGAAAAATTTATTCATTAAATATTTACTTTTAAAATTTGTACCCAATCAATCACGTGAGGTTTTGCCAAAAGTGAAATTTTTGCTGTTTTTTTTGATTTCAATGTCTTATCAATAGATTGGACAAAACCAATAGGAATATTTGGTGGTAAAAGAGTACTTGCAGGAGATGAAGATACAAAATCTCCTACTTTAATATCAGCATCTTTTGAATAGAGTATTAAGCTAGGATAATCATCTCCTAAACCGACAAGTAATCCATTGACTTGAATTCTATCCACCCAAACTCCTAACTTACTTTCTGGAGAAGTTATTAATATTACAGAGGAAGTGAATAAAGAAGTATTATTTACTCTTCCTAATAATCCCCCCGGGCCAATAACAACATTACCAACTTCTACTCCATCCTTGGATCCCTTGTTTAAAATTATTTGTCTCCACCAACTACCTGTTTTTCTCGAAATAACTGCAGCTGAAATATTTTCGTTATTAGATGATTCTTGAAGAGATAAGATTCGCCGCAGTCTAAGATTGTCTTTTTTAAGAAGATTTAACTTAATTAAATTTTCCTGGTCTATACTCTCAAGAACAACTTCTTTTTGAAATTGGCCAGGCCAAAAAGGCTTTGAAATAAAATAATAAAAATCTTTATAAAAAGATCCCTTTGTTATCCTTACAAAAACTAAAAATAAAAAAATAGCAAACAATATCCAATTTTTCTTTTTATGCCACCAACGATTAGTAGATATTCGTCGGATACTTAACATAATATTAATCTCTTATGGCATTCCTTATAAATTCTGGAGTATCAACAACTCTTTTCAGTTTTTTAAAATCATCTAAAACTTCTCCACAACCATTAACTACGCAAAGCAGTGGATTTTCTGCTATGTGAGTAAAAATTCCTGTTTCATCGCTTAATAAATCATTAATACCTCTCACTAAAGCTCCACCTCCTGCAAGCATAATCCCTCTATCAACAATGTCTGCAGCAAGTTCAGGGGGGGTTCTCTCTAAAGTTCTTTTTACAGCTTCCACTATTTTGCTAAGTGTTTCAGCCATGGCTTCTCTGATTTCTCCTGATGTCAAAGTGACTGACCTAGGTAGACCAGATAAAAGATGTAAACCTCTAACCTCTAAAGTGGTTTTATCAAAATCATCATCGGGAAATGCAGATCCAATTTTAATTTTGATATCTTCTGCAGTTCTCTCTCCAACAACTAAGTTGTGAACTTTTTTGAGATATAGCGCAATTGACTCATTTATTTCATCGCCAGCTATTCGAACAGATTCACTCAATACAGTTCCACCTAAACTTAATACTGCAACTTCAGTAGTACCTCCACCAATATCAACAATCATAGTTCCAATTGGCTCAGTTACTGGTAATGATGCTCCTATTGCTGCTGCAACGGGTTCATCAATTAAGTGGACTTCTCTAGCTCCTGCTAATCCAGCTTCTCTTACTGCTCTTCGCTCAACACTAGTAACTCCACTTGGGATACCAATCACTATTCTTGGAGCTACTATACCCTTGCCTTCGTTACATTTTTGAATAAATGTTTTTATCATTTGTTCTGCGGCATCAAAATCTGCAATAACCCCATCCCTTAGCGGTCTTACGGCTCTTATGTTCCCGGGAGTCCTTCCAAGCATTAATTTTGCTTCTTTACCAACGGCTAATGGAATGCCTTCTTCTAAATCCATAGCTACTACAGAAGGCTCTTGTAAAACAACGCCCTTTCCTGATACGTGTATAAGAGTATTGGCCGTTCCCAAATCTATGCCAATATCTCTAGAAAATTTAAATCTGTTAAAAATCACAATGATAATTCTTTTTACAAATAATATATCTATTTTTTAGTAAGCTCTCAGAATTCTGTCGTTTAGTTATGAATAGCACGCAAAACTTTGAGCAGAAACTGGAAATATGAGTAGTATTAAAAAAAAAAAAATTATGGAAATTAACACTATTAATCTCGTTGGTCGAGCAGGAAGAGAACCAGATGTCAGATATTTTGAATCTGGCAGTATCGTAGCAAATTTCACACTTGCAGTTAACAGAAGAAGCAGAGATGAAGAGCCCGACTGGTTTAATTTAGAAATATGGGGTAAGCAAGCGCAAATAGCCGCAGATTACGTTAAAAAAGGATCTTTAGTTGGAATTACAGGAAGCTTTAAAATTGATAGTTGGAAGGATAAAAATACTGGAGAAGATAGATACAAACCAGTTGTTAGGGTAGATAGATTAAACTTACTAGGCTCCCGAAAAGATTCTGATAATAACCAATATTCTAATAGTAATAACTCTAGTGAAATCCCTTTTTAAGATCTATTTTTTTTAAAAAATCTAATAAGTATTCTTATAAAAAAATATAAGAAAATTAAAATTAAAATTGGCTTTACAACATATTTGATTTGATCTAAGTAAGTTTCAATGATTGGATAATTTTCACCAAATAAATAACCTGCATAAGTAAGAATTACTACCCATATTAAACTTCCAAATGTGGTCCAAATCAAAAATTTTCTTAATGGCATAAGTTCTATGCCAGCTGGAACTGAAATTAAAGTTCTTATACCTGGTACTAATCTGCCCCAAAAAACTAAAGAAACCCCGTATTTATCAAACCACCTTTTACTTTTACTCAAATCATTAGAGGAAATACCCAAATATTTACCTTTTTTATCTAAAAAATTTGAAAGTCTTTTTTCATTTACTAATCTACCTAAATAATACCAAGGCAATGATCCTAATATAGTTCCAAGTAATCCGCAAAAAACTAAAATATAGAAATTTAATTTTTGTTGATAAACGAAAAAACCTCCTAACGGCATTATAATTTCTGAAGGAATTGGTGGTATTATATTTTCTAAAAACATAGCCAAACATATAGTAAGGTATGCAATTGTTGAATTCTTTTCAACAGCCAAACTTATGTATTCGGGGATTGAAGTAAGGAAATTTACAAAAATAAAACTCAAATTTAGTATCTATACAGCTCTGGTTTATAAGGTCCTTCAACAGGGACATTAATATAATCAGCCTGTTCCTTAGTTAATTTTGTTAATTTTGCACCAATTTTATCAAGGTGCAATCTAGCTACCATTTCATCTAAATGTTTTGGCAAAACATAAACCTGCTTAGCATAATTTTTTGACTTGTTGAAAAGTTCGATTTGAGCTAGTACTTGGTTGGTAAAAGAATTACTCATAACAAAACTTGGATGTCCAGTGGCACAGCCTAAGTTAACTAATCTACCTTCGGCTAAAAGGATTATTTTATTGCCACTCGGTAAAGTTATGTGATCGACCTGCGGCTTAATATTTTCCCATGGATAGTCTTTTAATGAAGCCACATCAATCTCATTATCAAAATGGCCGATATTACATACGATGGCTTCATCTTTCATTTTGACAAGATTTTCATTTGTTATTACCTGATAATTCCCAGTTGCTGTAACAAAAATGTCTATATCTTGCACAACATCTTCTAATGTGACAACACTAAAACCTTCCATTGCCGCTTGAAGAGCACAAATTGGATCAACTTCAGCGACTTTTACGATTGCACCAAGTCCTCTTAGAGACTGGGCTGAACCTTTACCTACATCTCCAAAACCCATTACTAAAGCAACTTTGCCAGCTATCATCACATCAGTAGCACGCTTTATGCTGTCAACTAGAGATTCTCGACAGCCATATAAATTATCAAATTTGCTCTTAGTTACTGAATCATTAACGTTGATAGCGGGGAAAGGTAGAGCATTTTGCTTTTGAAGTTGATAAAGTCTAGCAACTCCCGTTGTAGTTTCTTCAGTGACACCGATAATATTACTCTTAATTCTAGAATAAAAGTTACTATCATATTCGAGCTTAGATTTTATAGATTTAAATAAGGCAATTTCTTCTTCATTACCGGGATTATCTAAAACAGATAAATCTTTTTCTGCTTTACTGCCAAGTATCAATAAGCCAGTTGCATCTCCCCCATCATCAAGAATCATGTTTGGAGAGTCGGTGCCCCAATCAAGAATGTAGTGAGTATATTGCCAATATTCATCAAGAGTCTCACCTTTTTTTGCGTATACAGAAATTCCTTGATCAGCAATAGCTGCAGCCGCATGATCTTGAGTTGAAAAAATATTGCATGAAGCCCATTTCACTTCTGCACCAAGATCAACAAGAGTTTCTATTAAGACTGCTGTTTGAATAGTCATATGAAGACTTCCAGCTATTTTTGCACCTTTTAGTGGCTTTTCAGTTTGATATTTATCTCTAAGAGCCATTAAACCTGGCATCTCAGTTTCGGCAATTTTAATTTCTTTACGTCCAAAATCTGACAAGGAAATATCAGAAATTACGAATTTAGGAGTAGAAGTTTTAACTGAATTTGCAATAACCATTTCTAGTAAGTTCTTTTATTATTAAACTATATATGATTTTTGTTTAATTTTGTGTTTATTGAGAATTTAAAAGAGACTTTAAATTTAGGTGAAAAATTCTCACAAAAATTAAATTCGCAATCGATTGTTTTATTACAGGGTCCAATTGGGGCAGGAAAAACTTCATTTGTACAAGGGATAGCCAAAGGATTATCTATATCTGAGGATATTACAAGTCCTACATTTTCTTTATCACATCATTATAGTTCAGGAGAAATACCCTTAATACACCTTGATTTATACAGGTTAGAAAATGTTTCTTCAGCAAGAGAAGTTTTTTTTTCAGAAGAAGAGGAGGCAATACAAAGACAGGCTATTTTAGTTATTGAATGGCCAGAATTAATTGAACCAGTTATTGATAATTTCTGGAAAATAGAAATTAGTTACGCAGAAAATCATGGAAGACACTACGAAATAAGAGATCCCAAAAATTTATTAACCTTCTCATAATATGGCTGTTGCTCGATAGCTCCTTTACCAAGACAAGTTAATAATCCACAAACACCTGCAAACTTAATGCAATCTTCTATCTCTAGTTTATTTGCAGGGTATCCAGAAGAAATAAATTTTGCAATTAAGCCAGCAAGAAAAGCATCGCCTGCACCAGTTGTATCAACAATTTTTTGTGACGCAGGAGTTTCGGTAATTCCCTGCAATCCATTAATAAACCATGAAACGGGATTTTTACCATCAGTTATTATTACATCTGGTCTTTTAGACAATTGTTTAGATATTAGTAGGGGATTTTCATCCTCAAAAAACAAAGTTGCTTCTTCCTTAGCAAGTTTTAAAACATTTGAATGATTTAAAAATTTCTTGATTAAATTAACTCTCGCTGATTTACTAATTTCTGATGAAAAACTTGCATGCTCCCAAAAGACCTCTCTCCAATTCAAATCAATAACTATTTTGACTTCAAATTTTTTAGCCTGTTCGAGAAGAAAAAAAATAGTCTCTGCTGATATTGGTGATGATAATAAGATCGTTCCTGTAACTAAATATTTTGTTTCTAAAAAAGATTTCTCCAAATTCAAAATTTCTTTTTCAATTAATTTCTTACTAAGAACTTCGTCAGCAAAGCATGAATGAGAACTTTCCTCAAAGCCTGAAAAAAAACGATCTCCAAATTGATCTCGATCTACATTAACCACGCGAGTAGATGAATCATTAACTAATTGTAAAAAATCTAAATTAACGTCCAATTCATTAAATTGCTTAATAAATTTTTTTCCATTATCATCATTGCCCAAGCTTCCTATAAATGTTGAATCGATATCTAATTTTCTTAATGCACAAGAAACATTTGCGGGAGCACCACCCAAAAAATCTGTAAATCCATGATTTGACTTATTTCTGATTCTGTCTATTAAAGCCTCACCAACACATACGACCTTTTTCTTTTTCATAAATGAACGCTTTTCTTTAAATAAGAATAATTTATTAAAAACGAATAATTTTTTTTTGAATTAAAGTTTAATTAAAAGATTATTCATAGTGTCTTTAAATAAATCTCAAACTTGGAATTGGAAAAATTGGGAAATTTCTTGGTCTTTATCAGAAGAATCTTCTTCTGAAAAAAATATCAACATTTTATTAATTCATGGATTTGGAGCATCAAAAAACCACTGGAGACATAACCAAGATTTTCTTGGTAAATTTTCTAACTGCTACGCAATTGACTTATTAGGATTTGGAAAAAGCAGTCAGCCTAGTGCTTTATTAAATTACGAACCTGATAAAGAAAACTCAATTAAATATTCATTTGACTTATGGGGTAATCAAATATCAACATTTTGTGCAGAGGTAATAAAATCTCCTGTTTACTTGGTTGGAAATTCGATTGGGGGTGTTATTGCATTAAAAGCTGCTGAAATTCTCAAAGATTATTGTAAAGGTGTAATTTTAATTGATTGTGCACAAAGAACTATGGACGACAAACGCTTGGGAAAAAGCGATATTTTGATGAATTTTCTAAGGCCCATATTGAAAACGCTTGTAAGGCAAAGAATAATTAGCAATACACTTTTTACAAGGGCTGCTAATCCAAAAGTTATAAAGAAAATACTTAACCAAGCTTACCCTTCAGGAAAAAATATCGACAAAGAATTGATTGAAATACTTTATAAACCCTCTCGAAGGAAAAATTCTAAAGAAGCATTTCGTGGTTTTATTAATTTATTCGATGACTATCTTGCTACTGACCTTTTTGATAAGATTGATGCTCCAATCCAATTGATTTGGGGAGAAAAAGATCCTTGGGAATCCTTAAATGAAGCAAAAGAATGGGAGAAACAATTTAAGAATATTAAAAGATTAGATATTATTGATGGAGCGGGTCATTGTCCTCATGATGAAGAACCTGAAATAACAAATAAGCTGATAAATGAATTTATTCAAGAAACAAAGTAAGCTTCAACATTATCACTAAGTCTTCTCAAGCCTCTTAATCCGTCCCTCTCTAGGTTTCTTACTCGATCTCTACTTATCCCTAGCACCCTTCCTATACCCGTAAGAGACATTGGCTCATCACCATCCATTCCG
Organism: Prochlorococcus sp. AG-449-O05; assembly: GCA_003212195.1. GTDB lineage: Bacteria > Cyanobacteriota > Cyanobacteriia > PCC-6307 > Cyanobiaceae > Prochlorococcus_A. Next base: position 10,236 of record QCQM01000024.1, read on the forward strand.
TATCTCATTCTTAAAACTCTACATTGCAGATCAGGCAATTGATGTAGAAGAGAATGAAGATCACCTCTCATACAATCCATCTCTATTTGTTCGTCTGGCAAATCCTCGCCCCCTGCAAGTAAATCTAATAAAACAGTATCTTCGCCATCACCAACTTTTGTTTCAAGACTAACTGGCTGCCCAGCTTTGCACATCAAATCTTTGACATCATCTTCGGGAAGCTCAACATATTTAGCCAGTTCACTTACTGTTGGAGTTCTAGACATTTCTTGACTTAACTCTCTTTGACCTTTTTTCAACTTATTTAACATTTCAGTTATGTGAATTGGTAGCCTTATCGCCCGACTTTTTTCAGCTATTGCTCTAGTTATACCTTGTCTAATCCACCAATATGCATAAGTTGAAAACTTATAACCACGAGCTGGATCAAATTTTTCTACTCCTCTTACTAGCCCTATAGTTCCCTCTTGGATTAAATCAAGTAATTCCATATTTCTTTTAGTATATTTTTTTGCAACGCTTACTACCAGCCTTAAATTTGCTGCAACCATTCTTTCTTTAGCTCTCTGCCCAGCTCTCAATCTTTTTTTGATTACAGAAGTAGATAAATCTAATTTGGTCGATAATTCGTCCACACTAGGTTTATCTCCCGTTAATTCAATAATTTCTAATTCTGCTCTTTCAACTTCCATATATTCTTGAACTTGTCGACCAAGCGTAATTTCTTGCTCATGAGATAAAAGTGGAACTCTACCAATATCCCTTAAATAGGATCTAACCAGGTCTACATCATTACTAATTTTTATACTTGCGATTGATGCTAATTTATTTTCATTTATAGTTTCAGAGGACATGAAAGTTGAATGATGTTTTGTAAACAATACCATTAAGAAATGTAAAGTTAAACAAAAAAATCCACATATTTAAAAAAATGAGAATAAATACCTAGTGAATTTAGACTAATGACGAGCTTAATAACCATTTTGCTGTGCTGAGATAAATAAATACACCAGCAATATCTGTGACTGTTGTAATGAAAGGGGAAGACATTAAGGCTGGATCCAATTTCATTCTGTCAAACAACAAAGGGAGGAACGCTCCTGTTGTAGCAGCTAAAGTTGTTATGGATATTAAACTTATACCCACTGCAGAGGCGATTAAAGGCCCTTCTCCTTGCCACCAAGCGAAAGGGAATACTACAAGCATCATGAATACACCTAAAATAGCTCCTGTTATTGCCTCCTTAACTACTACCTTAATTGCACCAAGAGACCTCAATTTTTGAGTACTTAAACCTCTAATTACGACCGTTGAACTTTGAGCGCCAACATTTCCACCAGTACCTATAAGTAATGGAATAAATGCAGCTAATAAAACTATTTCTTTTAAAATTTGATCATTCATAGCTATAACTTTTGTCGTTAAACCATTTGCCAAAACCAAAATTAATAACCATAAAATTCTTCTTCTAGCAATCGTAAACAAACTACTTTGGAAATAATCATCTTCATCTCCTGGTTGTACTGCCCCGGCCGCATAAATGTCTCTTGTTGCTTCTTGTTCTATTACATCAATTAAATCATCGACAGTTACTATCCCGACAAGTCTTTTTTCTTTATCAACCACTGGGAGAGCTAAAAAGTCATATCTTTGTATTGCTCTAGCAACCTCTTCTTGATTTGTATTAGTAGAGATGTTAACTACATCTCTTGTCATGACGTCTCCAATTGGCTTAGAAGGATCAGCAGTTACAAGATCTCTTAAAGAGAGAATACCAGTTAAATGCCTTTCTTTATCCGTAACATATAAACTATAAATCGTTTCAGTAAATGGTGCTCTTTTTCTAACTAAAGAAAGAGCCTCAGCCGCTGTTTGCATTTCTTTAAGGTCTATAAATTCAGTTGTCATTAATCTTCCAGCAGTCTCAGGCTCATATCCAAGTAATTCAGCTGTTACTTTCCTTTCACCAGGACTAAGAGCAGACAAAAATTTTCGTACAACTTTTGCTGGTAATTCATCAAAGAGTTGAACCCTATCATCAGGAGACATTTTTTCAACGATTTCTAAAACTTCTCCAGAACGAAGTCTTTCTAATAAAGTTTGCTGAACTATTGGATCTAAATATTCATAAACCTCAATTGCTTCATTTTTTTTTAATAATCGAAATGCTAATGCCTGTAATATTAGTGGAAGGCTTCCAATAGCATCTGCAATATCAACAGGTTGGGAAGGCTCTAAAAGTAGCTTTGCCTCATCATAATTTCCCGCTATGAGCAATTCCTCAAGTTGAATAGTAATATTTTCTCGTGTACTTATATCTGCAGATAAAGATGTAACTGTTTCAAGATTATTTTCTTTCATAGATATAACCCCTTGTCAAAGTAACAACACTATTATATGAAATCTAAGTAATTTTTCTACTGATCCAGAACCCGAAAAACATTGTGAATAAATTCAAGATAATGATTAAATTAAAAAAAATTATAAATTTTATCCAATCCCCTTGATTTAAAATTTTGTACAAAAAATATATAAATCCGCTGAAGGATGTAAAGCAAGAAAAAAAACCACTAAATATAATTTTTTCAGTTGAAAAACTTAATCTTCTATGGATAAAAAAACCCACTAAAAAAGATCCGATTATTGAAATAATAAAGTTATTATTTATAGTTAATCTTAAAAAAGTAGCTAAATATGCAGCTAAAAGAATATAAATAAAATTATTTACTTTCACTTTAAAAAAATTGCATTAGAAAATAACCTAAATAGAAGAAAAGGAAAGAAAAAACTATGACTTCAATATAGTGTAAAAATAATCTTAGGAATTCTCTCTTTTTTAATAGGATAAATAGTTGATATATAAAGGAAGAAAATGTACTAAAACATCCTAAAAAACCGCTATAAAATAACACTAATATTTCTTTATTAGTAAAATTTAATGCTACTAAAATCCCTAAAAAAAAAGATGATAAAAAATTTACTATTGAGGTATTTTGAATATCAAAACCTATACTTCTTTTAAAATTATTTTGTATGAATATTCTCAGTATTAATCCAAAAGTACTGCCAAGTAAAATTATACTTATTGAACTAAAATCCAAAATTTACATTCTTATCCAGCCCTTTAAAATCTTGTTAGGGTCATCTAAAAATTTATTAGAAGCTAATTCAACCCTAACCCAAGTTTCACTTTCACTAACTTTCCAATTACGTAATACTGATAAAGTTGTACCTATATTAAGAACTAATAATTCTTTGGCATGAATTTCAGGAAAAGAAAAAAGAGAAGTATTGGAACTTAATATAATTTCTTTTGTATTATGAAGAAACTTATTTTGATTTAAACTTTTTTGAATTCCTCCAGCAGGTAATGTAATTGGAGCAATTAATGCAAAAGTAATTAAGCAAAAATTCTTGAGCAGATTTTTAATCATATATCTAAAGTTGCCATATCTAAGTTGCTACTATGCGTTTCAATAAATTCTCTTCTTGGTGCAACTTTATCTCCCATTAATATATTGAATATTCTGTCAGCTTCAAGTGCATCTTCGATTTCAACCCTTTTCATCATCCTCGTTTGAGGATTCATTGTTGTATCCCATAATTGTTTCGGCATCATCTCACCTAATCCCTTAAATCTTTGGATATTGTAATTTGCGTTTTCTCCAAAGCCTGCAATTGTTTCCTTTAATTGATTTTCGTTATAACAGTAATTATGATTCTTACCTCTTTCAACCTTATATAAAGGGGGACAAGCAATGTATATAAAACCTTTCTCAACAAGTTCTCTTTGGTATCGATAAAAAAATGTTAATAATAAAGTTCTTATATGAGCACCGTCAACGTCTGCATCCGTCATAATTACAACTCTATGATATCTCAAAGAACTCTCGTCGAACTCCTCTCCTTTAATTCCTAATCCTAGAGCTGTTATTAATGACTGAATTTCTGTATTTTTGTAAATTTTAGTATCGTCAGTTTTTTCAATATTAAGAATTTTACCCCTGAGAGGCAAAATCGCCTGAAAATTTCTATCTCGTCCTTGTTTTGCAGAACCTCCAGCTGAATCTCCTTCAACTATATAAATTTCTGATTCTGAGGGATCTCTAGAACTACAATCTGCTAATTTACCCGGTAAGGTAGAACTTTCTAGAACGCTTTTTCTTCTTACTAGTTCTCTAGCTCTTCTTGCAGCCTCTGCTGCATTGAATGATTGAATTGCTTTTTCAAGAATCAAGTCCAAAATTCCAGGATTAAATTCCATATATTTTGTTAGAGCTTCACCAATGAGAGAATCAACAATTCCTCTTACTTCAGTATTTCCTAATTTTGTTTTTGTTTGGCCTTCAAATTCAGGATCAGGGACTTTAACCGATAAAACAACAGTCAATCCCTCCCTAATATTTTCGCCAGCTAATTTTTTTTCAATATCTTTTCTTTTGCCTCTCTTTTTTGCAAGATTATTAAAAGTTCTTGTCAGAACTGTTTTTAGCCCTTCTATATGAGTTCCTCCATCAATAGTTCTAATATTATTTGCAAATCCTAAAATATTATCTGAATATACATCTGAGCACCATTGCATAGCTGCTTCTACATATACATTTTCTCTCTGTGAATCAACATAGATTATTTCAGGATGAATAGGCTCTTTTTCAGCATTCATATATTCAACATATTCTTTAATACCTCCTTGATATAAGTAAATTTCTTCTTTAAAAGAACCATCTGATAATTGATTTCTTTCATCTCTAAAAATAATTTTTACTCCGCCGTTAAGGTAAGCTAGTTCCCTTAATCTTGATGAAAGAAGAGCATATTCAAATTCAATTCCTCCAGAAAAAATCGTTTTGTCTGGTTTAAAGCAAATAATTGTTCCTTTTTTAAATGGTTTGCCAGTCTGCTTTTTTGTTTGCAATTCACCCTTTGATACACCTTTTTCAAATCTTTGATTAAATTCGCTGCCATCCCTATAAACAGTTACATTAACCCATTCGCTTAGAGCATTAACTACAGATATTCCTACTCCATGCAAACCCCCTGAAACTTTATAACCACCACTTCCAAATTTACCTCCTGCATGAAGAACAGTTAGTACAGTTTCTAGAGCACTTTTCCCTGTTCTTGGGTGAATATCTGTTGGAATACCTCGTCCATTATCAGAGATGAAAGCAGAACCATCTGCTCGAAGAACTATTTCTATTTGATCACAATGTCCTGCAAGTGCTTCATCAACGGAGTTATCAACTACCTCATACACTAAATGATGTAATCCCCTTGGCCCTGTAGAAC
>QCQM01000025.1 GCA_003212195.1 Prochlorococcus sp. AG-449-O05
ATGAAGAATGTAAAGGAGTTCAGGTTCTTGATGGAGCAAATTTATATTGGATTCAATCAAGAGCTGTTGTTTTAGCTACAGGTGGGGGTGGGCATTTATTTACTAATACAACAAATCCTGCTCAATCTTCTGGAGAAGGAATTGCTCTTGCGTGGAAGGCAGGTGCTGCTATTGAAGATTTGGAGTTTGTTCAATTTCATCCAACCGCTTTAAAATTTTATGGTGCACCTTGCTTTTTAATATCTGAGGCACTTAGAGGAGAAGGAGCTACTTTAGTTGATAAAAATGGTGAAAGCCCAGTTAGAAATCTCAAAAATCGTGATTTAGCGACCAGAGACCAGGTAAGTAGAGCAATTATGAAAAATATGTATGAAAATAATGTAGATCATGTTGGCTTAGATCTTCGGTATATTGATCCAGAAAAAATTGTAGAGCGATTTCCCACTATCATAAGTCGATGTCAGGATTATGGGGTTAATCCTTTAAATGATGTTATTCCTGTAGCCCCTGCCGCTCATTATTGGATGGGGGGGTGTAAAAACCGATTTAAATGCTTCTTCTACTCGAAAAGGATTATATGCTGTTGGAGAAGTTGCATCTACAGGTGTGCATGGCGCTAATAGATTGGCAAGTAATTCACTGATGGAATGCCTTGTTTTCGCAAGAAAAATGTCTTCAATTGTTTTGAATGAACCTTCTAAATTTGAAAAATTTGATAGATCATTCAAAGAGTTTGATATTCAAGATCTAAAAGAAGATCAAATTTCTCTAATCTCTGAAAAAATTGATGAATTAAGGAAACTATGTTGGTCCAATCTAGGTGTATCTCGAAATAAGGCAAATATGAGTAAATTTTTAAATTACATTCAAAATGATATAGATAAATTACATAAAAATGATTTACTAAATAGTCTTGAAAAAATAAAGTTTGATCAAAAAATAAAACTTAGTGAACGCAATAGGAGAGCATTGAATCTTTTACTTGATTTAAAGAATAGACAAATAACAACCTTAACCTTATTAAAAGCTTGTCTATTTAGAGAAGAAAGTAGAGGAGGGCATTATAGAGATGATTTCCCTGATAAAGATAAAAATTGGGAATGCCATACTAGACAACAGTTAGATCAAAAAATAAAAAAAAGATTTATTAAAAATTAAGATCTCCTTGATAGTCGGTTTTTGTTGCCAATTCATTCAAGTCACGAGTACCACTAATTATTTCTCCATTTATTTCCCAAGAAGGAAATCCACTGATTCCTTTCGTTTGGCATAGCTCATACTCATTATCTTTACCATCTCTAGCACATTCAACTACTTTTAATTCTTTAACTGCTTCATTACCAAATAATTGTTTCTGATCGTGGCAATGCGGGCACCAGTATGCACTATACATAATAATATTGTTTTCACTTAAAAATTTTGCAAATTTTATCTTCTGGGGAGAGCTTGAAGTGGTAATTATTGGCGATACATTTTCAGTGGGACTTATAACATCAATAGCATTAGAGGGGTCAACGTTTGTTGACCAAATTAGGCCCCCCAGAAGGACACTAATAGCTACAATGAAACCTCTAAAAATCATGGGTTCCCTACTTTCAAACTTTGCTCCAATCATAGAAACTATAAAGATGGAAAACGATAAAATTGCTGAAAGTATACAAAAAAAGCAATATGCTTGAATCTTAAAAAACATTATATTTATCAATAAAAAGCTAAATGTTGATGAAGCACAAGATATTAGAAATACTAACCACCATAAAAACTTATTTAGTTTTTCTTTTGGGGAAATTAAATTAAGTGAAAGTATGATGGTGATCACTAATATTGATAAATAGGTTATAAATCCAGCTAATGAGAGAGGTATATTAATTTGGTTATTTTCAAATAAAGTACCCCATGGACTATTTAAAACTGTTTCACAACCATTTTGCATTCCTGGGCATGAAAGAGAACTAAATAATCCCCAGTTTTTTAGAGTAATCGAACCTGTATCAACTATTCCTATAGTGCTAAGAATCGCGATTATGATTTTTGGCCATTTCAAATCTTTTTTATTTCTTCTGTTTAAAGTTTTAAGGGCCATACAAAAAGAAAGTTTGTTATTTACATTATCTATCCTAATATTATCTTGGCATGAGAGTTATATACGAAATGCTGTTTAAATCTTTTAATTCTTATTTTTCAAGTTGTGAAACAAAATAGTCTCAATGTAAAAGAAAAAAAACTATCTAAGATTGCATTTAGTCATGTTGGTTGTGAGAAAAATCTTGTTGATACTGAACATATGCAAGGCTTATTAGATAAAGAGGGTTATGAAGTTGACAGTAATATAAATGATGCAAATGTTGTTGTTGTAAATACTTGCAGTTTTATTGAAACAGCTAGAGAAGAATCTATAAGAAAAATTCTAGAATACACAAATCAAGGAAAGGAAGTAATAGTTGCAGGCTGTATGGCTCAGCATTTTAAAGATGAGCTTATAAAAGAAATTCCTGAAATAAAAGGTTTGGTTGGAACAGGAGATTATCAAAAGATAGCAAAGGTTTTAGACAGAGTAGAAAAAGGGGAAATCGTTAATGAAGTTTCAAAAATACCTGAATTTATTGCAGATGAGCAAATGCCTCGTTTTGTAGATAAAAATAAATTTGTTGCTTATCTTCGTATTGCTGAAGGCTGCAACTATAATTGCGCTTTTTGTATTATTCCTAAGTTGAGAGGTCCTCAAAGAAGTAGAACAATAGAATCTATAGTTTCAGAAGCCAAAAGTCTTGCAAAAAAGGGTATTCAAGAAATCATATTAATTAGTCAAATAACAACTAATTATGGTCAAGATATTTATGGAAAACCATCATTAGCGAAACTTTTGAATGAGCTTTCTAAAGTTCCAATTCCTTGGATAAGGATACATTATGCTTATCCAACAGGTTTAACTGATGAAGTTATTAGAGCTTTCAAAGATTCAAAGAATATAGTTCCTTACTTTGATTTGCCGCTTCAGCATAGTCATCCAGATGTATTGAAGAGTATGAATAGACCTTGGCAAGCTTCTTTGAATGAATCAATTTTGGAGAAAATTAGAGAAGAAATTCCATCTGCTGTATTAAGAACTAGTCTCATTGTTGGTTTTCCAGGAGAAAAAAAAGAACATTTTGAACATCTTCTCGAATTTTTGGATAGGCACAAATTTGATCATGTGGGGGTGTTTATTTTTTCTCCTGAGGAAGGAACTGCAGCTTTTCATTTGCCAAATAAAGTATCTTCAGAGGTTGCAGAGGCAAGAAAAGATAACGTTATTTCAGTTCAACAAAATATCTCTAAAGATAAAAATCAGACATACGTTGGTTCAAAAATGAAGATTTTGGTAGAAAAAATTTCAGACAATAATGAATTAATTGGTCGGTCCTACAATTTTGCTCCTGAAATTGATGGGAATGTTATTCTATCTGTTAAAGATAAAATTGATTTGAAAAAATATATTGGTAAATTTGTTGAAGCAAATATTTCTTTTGTGGATGAATATGATTTGTATGGAGAGACTATTAAAATTTTGTAGCTTTTTTTAAATTAATTTAACTGCTCTTAAGAGCTTATCTAATGCGAAAGCAGCTCCAAAACCAAAACCAATAAATGCAAAATAGAAAATGATGTTCATTAATTTTTTTATTTTTATTTAATTTAACATCAGATGAAAAGATTAGATTTTTTCGTTTAATTTCTTAATCTTGGATATAGGGTAATTCTTTGTATAAACATTCTTCTGCTTTTTGTAGTTCTCGGCCTAAATATAGAGCATGGTCGAATCTGGTTATTAAGTCATTTCTTTCTTCAGTGATTAATATTCCAAGTTGTTTCGCACTAGTACCTTTAAAAACTTCATTACTAACTCTTTTATTTTGAGAGTCGCATTTAATTGGTTCATTTGTTTCTGGGTCAAGCGCATATCCTTCATCATTAATATTATTTAGAAAGTGTTCTAAAATTATTTTATTTTCTTCAAAATCTACTTTTATAATAAAATAGCCGTTTGGATCTAAGTCTATATGTCGGTTGGATAGATTATTATCAATCTTTATTTTCTCATCGAAACTTTTACTAGAATCCATTATTAGAAATTTATAAAAAACTATATTACTAATATAATCTTTGTTATAGCCAAGTATTTTTTTTATTTAAAGGGTATAGAATTATTCTCAAATTCAATTTCATTCTCGGTTTGTTTATTAACTTCATTTAGCCAAGGATAAATTATATTTTCCATATTTTTGTCAAACCACTTATGCAAGCTAATGGTGCTTTTTGCAAAAAATCCTCTCCGCCTTTTATGTTTACCACCCGCTCCAGGATCAAAAAAATGGATACTATTTTTTATTGCCCATTCAATTGGCTGGTAGTAACATAATTCAAAATGTAAATTAGATATGTCTTCTTGACTACCCCAATATCTACCCCATAGGTTGTTTTTATTTTTAACGCACATCGACATAGCAAAAATATCATTTGAATTATTTTTTGATGCGCTAAAAAGTAGAATATTTTTTTTATTAGCAACAATTTTTTCGAAAAATGTAGATGTTAGATATTTACTTCCCCAAACTCCCCACCTAGAACAATGCTGTTCATAAAAATTATGCATTTTTTTGAGGATTTCTTGGTTGATATCATCTTCATTAAAAATTTCTACTTTTATATCTTGTTTAGTAATTGATTTCCTCTCTTTTTTGATATTTTTTCTCTGATTTGAGTTAAATCTACAAAGAAAATCATCAAACGTTTTTTCTCCATTACTCCTCCATTCGCTGCTGGAATTTATCCATTTATGGTATCCCAAAGATTTAAGATGGTTCCCCCAGCTTTCGTCAATGTATAAAAAATTACAACTTAAAATTTTGTTTGTAATCGCAAAGCTATCGATATGGTTTATGAGTAAATTTGTAATTTCTTTCTTATCTTCATTTTTTTTATAAAGAAATTGATATCCATTTACAGGACTATAAGGACTCATTCCAATTAATTTAGGGTAATAATTTAAATTCAGCTCTTGCGCCAATCTTGCAAATGATTGATCAAAAATGAATTCTCCATAGCTATGATTTTTTAAAAAAAGTGGAGCAATTCCTAATATTTCTTCATTTTTATAAGCAACAAAATATAGAGGTTGCCAACCAGTTTCTCTTGAGACACTTTTTGATATTTCAAGGTTTTTAAGCCAAGTCCATTCATAGAATGGATTATTGATTTCATTTGTTAATTCATTCCATATCTCCTTGGAGATTTCCTTGATTGACAATTTGACTTCAACTTTATGTATTTTTTGGTTCATTTATTATTAAATCTATTTCAAATTTTTTTGTAATGAATATGGATTTCATTATTCATTAAATTTTTAATTGATTTTATTTCCCATAGTCTTTTGAGATTAAAAATCTCATTTGTTTCTTTTGGAGGGATCCATGTATATTTACCTCCAATAATTTGTGGAATTATTGTAATTTTTATATCTGTTATAAGATCCTCTTTTATAAATGAATTTATAAGTTTTGCACCTCCTAGAAGAGCTAGATCATTTATCCCTTGTTTTTTAAGTGAAATTAAAGTTTTACTCCATGAATCTTCGAAAAAGAGTTGCTTCTCGAAGTTATTATTCGACGAATTATCAACTTTACTTGAGCTTATTAGCCATCTTCTAATTGGTTGACGAAAGTATTCCCAATTATTGTTAAATTTTTTGCTATTTGAAGCAACTATAGAAATTGGTTGTTTTTTTGATATTGTTGCTTCGTCATTACCATTGAGATTTTTAATTAGGTAAGTTGATTGATGAGCTATTAAAGTACCTAAACCAAAAATGGTGGCGTCAACCATTGATAAGTGTTGATTTAACATTTTTTTATCTTCTTCGCTTCCAAGATGGGATTCTCCACCTCCAGGAAATGCAATTCTCCCATCAAGACTAGATGCTATAACAATTATTACTCTTGGGATACTCAAGTTTGTGAGACTAAACTATTTTCAAGTTTCAACTTCAATGAATTGGTTAGCTTTTGATCAACATAAATTTCTGCAGCATTATTTGGGCTCTCTTGGAGTCTTATTTTGTGTAATGTTGCACCAAGTTCATTTATTGGATTTTTTAGAATATCAGAAATATATAAAGCTATATTTTCAGCAGTTGGAACACAATTCTGGAAAAATTCGATGTCTTTATTTAGAAAAGTATGATCTAGTTGTTCAACAACCAAATCATTAATTATCTCTTGGAGCGCAGATAAGTCGCAAACCATTCCGGTTCTTTTATTAATGTCTCCTTTTACAGTTATATCGACAAGATAGTTATGACCATGTCCATTAACTCTGGCACATTTCCCATAGATTTTTTTATTTTCATCAAAGGAAATCTCTTCTTTTGCAAGTCTATGAGCGGCTGCAAAATGAGTTTGTACTGTTAAAAATGCTTCCATGTTTTTTCCAAAATAATCTGCCCATAAATTTGGGTTTTCATAAAGTCTAAGGCTTGTAAGAGGTAAATCATCCTTTAGACGACTCCAAATAACCTTTACTAATGCTTCAGTTGTGGGAAGTATACCTTCTTGATTATTAACATTAAATTCAGGCCAGACATCATTTAAAAAACGAAAATCTAATTGTCCAGTAACCTTATCTTTAATAGAGTGTTTTACATCAGAGAGATTAAGTACCATTCCATCAGAGTCTAGTTCTCCACCCATTGAAACAATAAGTTCATAATTATGACCATGACCTGGTGCAATACTGCAATTTCCAAAAAGAGATAAATTTTCTTCTGGGGTTTTTTCAGGAAGCCAATAACGGTGACTAGAACTAAAGCAGGCACGTCGAGTTATGACGCATTCACGTCCTTTTCCATGTAATGGTTTGGATTGTGTAGAAGTCATACCTTTCTGCGATAATACTATCTTAAGGTTTTAAATACGCTTTTGTCTTTATGGAACAATCCATTATCAAAAAAACAGTTCATACTTTAAAGGGCAGAAGCATATTTTTAATAGGAATGATGGGTTCTGGTAAGTCACAAACCGGTTTGAAGCTTGCTGAATTATTGAAGTATAAATATATTGATTTAGATTCGTTAATAGAGAAGTTGGCAAAAAAATCTATCAATCAAATTTTTAATGATGAAGGAGAAAATGATTTCCGTGAATTAGAAGCAAGCTGTCTTAAAGAAACTATCAAAATTCCTTCATTAGTAATCTCTACTGGAGGAGGAATAGTTACTAAATCGGAAAACTGGGGAATCTTAAGGCAGGGAATAATTGCTTGGATAGATCTCGACAAAGATATAGCAATTGAAAGATTAAAAAATGAAATTGAAAATAGACCACTTCTTCAGGGAAAGAATCTAAATGATTTATATATGAGCATTTTTCAATCTAGAGAAAATTTGTATTCTCAAGCAGATTTAAGAATTCAAGTAAAAAGGGAAAATATTGAAGAAGTTGCTATGAAAATAATTAATGCAATTAATAAAGAAATAAATAGTTAATCTGGTTCAATTCTTACTGCAAACCATTTGATAACGTATCCTAATTTTATTTCTAATTCATAAGTACTTTCTAATAATTCTTCAAAAAATTCCTGATCAAGATCTTCTATATTTTGATATATTGTTTGTGTTTCTGTCTTACTGAGCCAATTCTTCAACCATAAAATTGCTTCTTGCTTTGATACAATTTTTTCTTTTGAATCTGGCTCTAATAATACATAATGATCTGATGCTCTTATTAGTGGATTTGACATAATGAAGATTCTTCTTGGATTAATTCTTTGCTTGATTTTTCAAGGAATTTTTTTAGAAAGTTCTTTTGCTTTTGTAGATTCTAATGTACGAGAGTTTTTGGAAAATCGTGTAAATCAATGGCCGGAATTATATTTACCAAATTTTAAATTGTCGGATACTTCTGAGGATTTAATTTATCCTAACTGGTTCGAGGGGAATTGGCTTGTTACTTCTCAAGATATAATTAATGATTCAGAAGAGCCAGTTATTTATAAAGTAAATTTCTTTAAGAATGATTCAGATTTAGTTGTTGGTAATCGTGCGAAAAATTCTGAATCTATTGGAAAAGCAATATTTGGTGATACCTTAATCAAGGTTGTAAATGATCCTCAATCTATTAATAATCAAATTACTTATTTAAAAGATGATTTTTATATCGATTCAAGAATTACAGGGAGAAATCAGATCCAAGATGATGATATTTTTTTTGCAGATGAGCTAGTTATACAAACAGCTCATAAGCCAGGTGCTTCACGGATTAATCAGGTAGAGACCATTAGCAAATTTCAAAAATGTTCCGAAGAAATATTTAAAGTTAATAATTCAATAAAACCATCAATTTGTGGAGTGCAATATGTTGCTTCCTATGGTTCAAAAGTTGGTGATCCTTCTATTCATGCTATAAAAACAAATAAATATAAATTGACGTTTGAATTTATTGAGAGTTAGCGCTAAAAAGATATTCTTCTAAGTTGTTCCTCCACATGAATAGATTTTCTAAATAGGGGTTATTTATGTATTCTTGGCTCCCCTCTCCTGAAAGAATTGGTCCTGCAGACTTTGGAAATTTAAGAAGGGATAATTGAGCAGCAATTGAAATATCTGCAATTGATAAACTATCTCCAACTAAATATTTTTTGTTGATCAAGGATTTTGATAAAGCTTCCAGTAATTTTTGGAGTTCTAAATTATCTTTAGAAGAAAAAACTACATTAGAAATTTTACTAAGATTTTCAAAAGGTAATTTATCAACAATACTTTTAACTGAAGAAGGTATTTCATCTGGAAGTAATGCAGTTCTTAGCTGTGGATTGTCTATTGCAGATTTTATTAAAGCTTTTCTACAAGTTGTAGCCATTGTAGTATCTGCCCAGTCTTCAATTAGTTTGCATTGTGCAAATAATATTGGGTCCTCAGGAAATAGTGGATTGTTTTCATTTTTCTTATCTACATATTCGCAAATAGTTGAAGAGTCATTAATAACTTGATCATTACTATCGACTATTACAGGTACTTGTTTTTGACCTGATAATTTAAAGATTTCAAATTGGCCTATTCCAGGTGTTACTTCTTCAACTCGATATTGTAGTTTTTTTGCATGAAGAGCCATTCTTGTTTTTAAACAAAAAGCACTATGCCTAAATTGATATAATGTAATCATGCTGATTAATGTTTGTTAAAACTTAGCTAAAAAAGTAATCTATTTGTGGAGCTGATGGGCGAATTTTTCTCTAATGTTGCGAGATATCCAAAGTATTTGATATCAATCATTGTTGGGGGACTTGTTGCTTTGCTTGAACCTTTATTCAAGAATAGATCAAATCCACTAACAATAGTAGGTTTGATATCTTCTGTTTTAAGTGCTTTCATAACTATTTATTTTGTATTGCAAGCGATGACAAATCCAATAAATTTACAACTATAATGCCAAATAATTACCGTCTTGCAAAAGTTTCTTCTCTTTTGAAGAAAGAAATAACCCTTATTTTGCAAAATGATTTGGAAAATGATCTTATTAGAGATCATTTCGTCAATATTTCTAAGATTGATTTATCAGGTGATTTACAACATTGTAAAATTTACATAACTTCAACTGCTCAAGATAAAGTGAGGAAAGAGATTGTGGCAAACTTGAATACTGCTAAAAGCTCTATAAGGCATAGTTTAGGAAAAAGAATAGAGATGAGAAGAGTTCCAGAGATAATTTTTAAAGACGATGTTGTTCTTGATAAAGGATTATCAGTATTGAAACTTCTCGATGAATTAAAAAATAAAAATCAAAATAATAATTTTGAGGATAAGGATGCCAATAGCTGATCTACCCCTTGATCAAAGAAATATAATTATTACTCGATCCAAAGAAGGGATATTGGATATAAAAAAGATATTCACAAGCAAAGGCGCTACAGTATTTGATTTGCCTGCAATAAGTATTGGTGATCCTGATGATTTAAATCCTCTTGACGAAGCATTAAATCAAATAAATGATTTTCATTGGATTATTTTTTCTAGTAGTAATGGGATCAAATTTGTGGATAAAAGACTTAGATACCTCAATAGTTCATTAAAAGAATGTTCTAAAAAAACAAAAATCGCCGTAGTCGGAGAAAAAACCTCAAATACTCTTGATGATTTTGGTATTAAGGCTGATTTCATACCTCCAGAATTCGTTGCTGAAAGTTTAATTGATAATTTCCCAGTATCTGGTTATGGACTTCGAGTCTTTGTGCCAAGAGTTCAAACAGGTGGTAGGGATCTAATCGCAGATGAATTTAGAAAGGCCGGTTCCCGTGTATTTGAGGTTGCCGCATATGAAACTAGATGTCCTGACTCAATTCCCGAAGAAACAATTGATATTATTTCTAATCGAAAAGTAGATGCAATTATTTTCTCAAGCGGTAAAACCGTCGTAAATACTGCTTTTTTACTAGAAAAAAAATTTGGTAAACAATGGTTAGAATATTTTGATCAGATTAAATTGTTAACTATTGGACCTCAGACAACAAAAATATGTAACAAGATTTTTGGAAGAGTTGATAGTCAGGCACAAAAATATACTTTTGAAGGACTGCTAGATCTGGCAATTAATATTTTTAGTTAGAAACGTTTTTTGAATAGTTCTGTTCAACTAAATCTTTGAACCTATCAATATTGGCCTGTAATTCGTTTGTAACCATTTTGCCTAAAATATTTTCTTCCATAAAACGCGCAATCATTTTAGGTAGCTCATAGGTTATTGCTAAATTTACCGATGTGATTTGATCAGTTTTGCTTTCGAAAACTACTGATCCCTCAGTTGGTAAACCTCCTATAGATTTCCATTTAAGTTTGCTTTTTTCGACCCTTTCTGTAATTTGAGCTTTCCATTTAAACCTAAAGCCATTTGCAGCCAAAGTCCATTCTGTTAAATCTGGTAATGTATTAGTCTCTTCATCAACTGTTTTTACAGATTCAATCCAGCTCATCCAAAGTGACATTGAGTCTAAATCGCTCCATGTATCCCAAACATTTTCAAGAGGCGCATTAACAACTGTTATTACGTCATGTTTTAGCCAAGTACCCATCAATTAACTTACTGCAAGATTCTTTGCTAATTCTGCTTTTTTTTCTAAAATTGCAGCGGCAGCCAAATGACCACTCATTGTAGCTCCCTCCATAGAGTCTATGTAATCTTGTTTTGTATAACTACCAGCCATGAAGAAATTAGATATAGATGTTTTTTGATTAGGTCTGAAAGGTTCCATCCCAGGAGCTTCTCTATAGAGTGATTGTGGAATTTGTACTACATTACTCCAGAGCAATTTAAGGTTTTTTGACGATGGGAATAGACGGCGAACCTCTTTATCTATTTCTTTTGTAATTCTTTCTGTAGATCTTCCCATCCATCTGTCACCAGGAGTTAAAACACATTGGAGAAGTGATCCCATATCTTTTTTTCTATAATCTGCTGGACTTGCTAGTGCTAAATCAGCAAAACAACTGAAAGAGGCATCAGCAGAATAAAGAAGGTTATCTAGTCCAATTGGTTCGTTTCCAGTATTATCTTTTTGTAATTCAGTAACCCATCCGTCATATCTTAATTGGATTGTGGCAACAGCTACAGCTCTAAGTTTTTTTAAACCTTCAAATTCTTTAAATTGATACCATTCTTTTGGAATTATTTTTTTTATTCCAGGAACATCACAAGCAGCTAGAAATTTATCTGCAAAAACTGCCTTAATTCCTTCAGGAGAAGATATTTTTAATTGATTCACTGAATAAGAGGAAGATTCCCTTTCATAAATGATTTCTTCTACCTTATGGTTAAGATGTATTTTTGCTCCCTTGTTTGTGATGTAGTCGACAATAGGTTGAGTTAACCACTTATGTGGAGAACCTTTTAAAAGATTTAGTTTTGATGCTTCTGTTTTTGAAGCAAACATCATGAAGATAGTTAGCATGCATCTTGCTGAAATATCTTTGCAATTAATAAAACCTAAGGCATATGCGATTGGATCCCACATTCTTTCTAAGCTTTTTTCACTTCCACCATGGTTTAAAAACCATTCTTTAAAACTAATTTTATCTAGATCTCTAATTATTTTCATTGCACCTTCATAGTCTATCAATCCTCTAACTATTGGGCTTGTCCCTAAAGCTAAGGCATTTCTGAACTTATCTACCCAAGTAAGTTGTTCGGTGGTAAAAAAAGCTTTCAGTCCATTAAATGGAGCACCTAAAGGGAATCTGAAGTCTAAAGATTTTAAATTACCACCATTATTGATAAATAGATGAGTATGATCTTTCGGGAGTAAATTGTCTAAAGCTCCCACTTTTTTCATTAATTTAAAGAGATTTGCATAATTGTAAAAAAATACATGTAAACCCATTTCTATGTGATTGCCGTCTTTATCTTCCCAACTTCCAACTTTACCTCCCCAAAATGACCTGCTCTCATAAATTTCTACTTCGTGACCTTCATCAACTAAATTGACGGCTGCTGTAAGACCAGCTAATCCAGAACCAACTATTGCTATTTTCACTTTTTCTTAAAATTATAACAAATCAAGTTTGGATATTGTTTGTTCTATGCATCCTATTGATTAAGTTTTGATATTATAAATATAAGAAACAATTTGTTTATGGAAAATGTAGACGTTAAACAGGAAATTAAAAATTCTGATGATGGTAAAGGTATTTTAATTACGAATGATGCTATAGAACAAATTTCAAATTTATTGAAGGGCCAAAGTGATAAAAAAGCATTAAGGGTAGGAGTGAGATCAGGCGGTTGTAGTGGGATGAGTTATACGATGGATTTTATAGAAACTAATGAAATAAATTCAGATGATAAAGTTTATGATTATTCATTAAAAGCTGATCAAAGCTTTCAAGTTGTTTGTGATCCTAAAAGTCTCTTATATATTTATGGAATGCAATTAGATTTTAGTAAGGAATTAATTGGAGGTGGCTTTAATTTTGTAAATCCCAATGCTTCTCAAACTTGCGGTTGTGGAAGTTCCTTCGCAGTTTAATAAATAATGAATAACGAAATTAATCCCATCGAAGAGGATTTTAATGCAGCTCTTTCAAGATATAAAGCAGGGCAAGATTTAATTCCAATAGTTCAAGATTTTCAAAAAATTATACAGCAAATTCCAAATCATTTCGCTGCCTGGACTTGTTTATCATGGCTTCAATTACTTTTGAAAAATAATGAAGAAGCTTTGGCAGCTGCCAGACAAGCTGTTCGATTAAATCAGCAAGATCCACAAGCAAGAATGAATTTGTCTTTAGCTCTTTTGGCTACCAATAACAAAGGTGTTAGGGATCATATTGAGTTAATAAAAAAAATGTCTATGATGATGCCAGATGTGAAAAGTGAATTGAAAGAATCTGTTGAAGACGGATTAAGTAGATATCCAGATTGGCCTGAGTTAACCAAAGTAAAAAAATGGTTGGAATTTTAAATTGTTTAAAATTTTTATATTAAGTAATGGGTACGGAGAATAATCAAAATAAATTAAAACAAATTATAGATAATTTGTTATTAATAAATTTATTTACAGTGATTTTTTTTGCAATATTTTTTATTTTTGCAATCATCATGCAATTAAATGGCATATTTATTTTTATTAATTTTATTCAGATAGTTTGGAATCCTCTTGTAGTTCCATTGATAACAATTCTTATTATTGGTGCTTTATTAAACGGTATTAATTCTTGGTGGAGGCGTAAATTGCTTTCTCAAGAAGAGGATATTTGAAAGTATAGTTTTTGAGTTTACTGCTAATTACTTTTTGTCCTTCTAATACAACTTTTGCTCCATCTCCTAACAATATTTTTAAAACCGCTCCAGGCACTGGAAGTAAATTAGGTCTATTCAGGCATTTGCCTAAAGTCTGAGAAAAGTCTCTCATTAATACTGGATTTGGTGCAACAGCATTAAATACTCC
>QCQM01000026.1 GCA_003212195.1 Prochlorococcus sp. AG-449-O05
TTTAATGTTGTAGATAAAAACGAAAGAAGAATTGAGTTATGGAATCATAAGAACTTATCAGAATTACCTATTTTTGAACCAGGTTTAGAAGAATTAATTGCAAAAACTAGAAATAAAAACTTGTTTTTCTCAACGAATATAAAAGAAGCTATTGAATCAGCTGATATTATTTTTATTTCAGTAAATACTCCGACCAAAACCAAAGGTCTTGGTGCAGGAAAAGCAAGTGATTTAAAATGGGTTGAGGCCAGTGCTAGAGAAGTAGCAAGATACTCTAAAGGATATACAATAGTTGTTGAAAAAAGTACCTTACCAGTAAGAACGGCTGAGGTTATAGAAAATATACTAAATTCAGCAGATACTAATTCTCAAAAAGAGGAAATAAGTTTTGATGTATTATCCAATCCAGAGTTTTTGTCTGAAGGGACTGCAATAAAAGATCTAGATAATCCAGATAGAGTTTTAATAGGTGGCGATAATAAAAATGCAATGATGGCATTAAGTAATCTTTATAAAGCTTGGGTACCTGAAGATAAGATCCTATTCACTAATATATGGAGCAGCGAGCTTGCTAAACTAACCTCTAATGCTTTTTTAGCTCAGCGCGTTAGTTCAATAAATTCCATAAGTGCAATTTGCGAAGTTACTGGAGCCGATATTAGAGAAGTTTCTAGAGCTATTGGTAAAGACAGTAGAATTGGATCCAAGTTTCTTGATTCTGGGCCAGGGTTTGGAGGGAGTTGTTTTAAAAAAGATATCCTAAATCTTGTTTACTTAGCAGAGTACTTTGGATTAACCGAAGTAGCTAATTTTTGGCAAATTGTAGTTCAAATTAATACCTGGAATCAAAAAAGAATTTCAGAAATTGTTGTTAAAAAACTTTTTGGAACTGTTTCAAACAAAAAATTAGTAATTTTGGGATTCGCTTTTAAAGCTAACACAAACGATACAAGGGAATCTGCAGCAATTACTATATGCAAAAACTTACTTAATGAAGGCGCCAATCTTGTCATTCATGATCCTAAAGTTAATGAATCTCAAATAGAAAATGATTTAAATATAAATCCAACAAAATCTTTCGAGAATAATAATAATTCTTTTGATGCAGAATCAGGACACTGGCAATATAGTAAAAATATTCAAAACCTTGAAATCTTTAATGATGCTTGCGCCATAATAATCCTTACGGAGTGGAAAGAATTTAGAAATCTTAATTGGACAGAAATAGCAAAGAAAATGGTTCCACCTGCTTGGGTTTTTGATTCAAGATCAATTGTAAATACTCAAGAAGTCAAAGATGCAGGCCTTAGATTATGGCGACTTGGTAATGGCCTTGGTGATTAGTAATAATAGAGCTTTTTCGAAACATTAAATGTTAATAAATACTTATGGTGCTTGATAATAAGCAGAATTAAAATATTCTTTAAACCATAAAGCAAATTTCAAAATACCAGAATTTAAAGAAGTTTTTGGACTAAAATTTACCCAATCTTTTAACTTGTTGATATCTGCAAAAGTTGACTTAACATCACCAGGTTGCATGGGTCTCATTTTCTTTATTGCCGTAACACCCAATGAAGCTTCCAACAATTCAATAAAATCTAACAGATTAGTTGGATTATTACTTCCTACATTAAAAATCCTATGTGGAGCAAAAGAAGTTGAAGGTTCTGGTTTTTTTTCATGAAAGTTGACATTGGAATATGGAGTTTTCAAACAACATTTATAAATAGCATCAATTACATCATCTACATAAGTAAAGTCTCTAGACATTTCACCATTATTAAATACATTTATAGGCTGTCCCTTTAGCATCGCATCTGCAAATATCATTGGCGCCATGTCTGGCCTACCCATAGGTCCATAAACAGTAAAAAATCTTAATCCTGTCATTGGAATTTGGAAGAGATGGCTATAAGAATGAGCTAAAATTTCATTAGATTTTTTTGTGGCAGCATATAAACTTACAGGATGATCCACAGAATTAGATTCATTAAAGGGAGTAATTATATTACCGCCATATACTGAACTACTTGATGCGTAAATTAAATGTTCTACTTTATAGTTTCTACATCCTTCTAATATGTTTAAGAATCCGACAAGATTACTCTCGACATAACTCATTGGATTATCTATTGAATATCTAACTCCTGCTTGTGCTGCAAGATTAATTACAATATCAGGCTTGTATTCTTTAAAAATTTGATCTATATTTTTTGAATTTTCGAGATTTTCTCTGTAAAATCTCCATAAATTATTATGATTAATTTCTTTAATAGTTTCAATTCTCTTCTTTTTCAATAATGGATTATAGTAATTATTAATGTTATCTATGCCGCAAACTTCAATCCCTTCAGACAATAGTTTTTTTACAATTTCAGAACCTATAAATCCTGCAGCTCCTGTTACAATAATTTTCTTTTTACTTAATTCCATACTGTAAAAGAAGTCAAAATAAAAAGATACTTTTACTTTTATCCCCTGCCATATTTGTCCTCATATCTAACGATATCATCTTCCCCTAAATATGTACCACATTGTACCTCAATTATTGACAAATTTTTTTCCCCAGGATTAGACAACTGATGTTTCAGACCTAATGGAATAAAAGTACTTTCATTTTCTTTTAGTGTAAATATATTATCTTCAATTCTTACCTGAGCAATCCCTTTTACAACAACCCAATGTTCTGATCTGTACTTATGTTTTTGCAATGAAAGAGAATGTCCAGGTTTTACTTCAATTAATTTAACTTGCCAAAATTCATCACTTGCTATCGATAAATATTTACCCCAAGGTCTAAAACCAGTCTTATGAATTTCAGCCTCTTCCATTCCTATAGATTTAATCTCTTCTACTAAATTTTTAACTTCTTGAGAATTATTTTTATCTGATATTAAAGTTACATCATCAGTATCTACAACTATCAAATCTTTTACTCCCATCCCAACTAATAATCTATTTCTTGAAGAATTAAAATAACTATTATTTACATTATTTAAAAAAACCTTCCCCTCAATAAAATTACCTTGTTCATTTTTCTTTTCATATTCCCATAAAGATTTCCAACTACCGATATCTGTCCATTTTATATTTAATGGCACAACTGAACCAATTTTAGTTTTTTCCATAACAGCCACATCTATGGAAATTGACGGACAATCAGAGAAAACTTTTTCTTCTATTCTTTTAAAATCTAGATCTTCTTTACAAAATGACAAGGCCTTTTCGCAACAGCTAATTATTTCGGGATGAAATTTCTTAACTTCAGAAATTATTGTACTTGCTTTAAAAACAAACATTCCACTATTCCAAGAATATCTTTCATCTAATAGAAATTCCTTAGCTCGAATCAAGTTAGGTTTTTCAATAAATTGATTTATCTCTGAACCCTTTGAAAATTTAAAATTTAATGGTTTTTTTGATTGTATATATCCGAAACCAGTATTCGGAGAAGTTGGCTTGATTCCAAATGTTACTATTCTTCCTGAATTGGCTAATTCTAAAGCATTATTTAATCCCATATTAAAATTTTCATCACAATGCATAAGGTGATCAGAAGAAAAAACAATCAAAATAGAATCTTTATTAGAATTTAAAGATTGCAAAGCAGCTAAAACTATTGATGGGGCTGTATTTTTCCCGATTGGTTCAAGAATAATAGAATTTGGATTTACATCTATTTCTCTCATTTGTTCAGCAACTATAAACCTATGTTCCTCATTACAAATTAAAATAGGATTGGAGAAATTTTTAATGTTTTTTATTCTATTTTGAGTTTGCTGCAGCAATGAATATTGACTTTCTGAATTTAATTTCAAAAATTGTTTTGGGAAGCTTTTTCTTGAAAGTGGCCAAAGTCTTGTGCCATATCCACCACAAAGAATTACAGGATTAATATTTTTAAGCATAAAATTTCTTTTTCAACGAATTAGATATATTACTTTAATCATCAGATAAGGATATTAGAATTTATACATAATATTTTATTTTAAACCTAAAAATTTACAATAAGGAATTGGGTGAATAATATTTAATCTTTTATTGAAACTAAGTTGTTTTGCCAATTCCAACCATCTTTACACATATCTTCAAGACTCTTTGATGGTTTCCATTTTAAAAGATTATACATTTTTGATGTGTCTGCATAAGAAGTAGCAATGTCTCCATCTCTTCTAAAAGAAAATTCATGCTCAATCTTTAAACTATTGACTCTTTCAAAAGTATTTACAAGTTCCAAAACACTGTAGGGTTTACCTTTACCTACATTTAGGGTTAGGTTTGCACTATCTCTGGCGAACAAATATTTCAAAGCAATTTTATGAACTTCAGCCAGATCAACAACATGTATATAGTCTCGATAACAAGTTCCATCAGGAGTTGGCCAATCATTTCCAAATATATACAATTTTTCTCGCAAACCCGATGCAACTTGGCAAATATATGGAAAAATATTTTCTGGCTTATGATTAGGATTCTCACCAATTAGACCTGAAGGATGGGATCCAATAGGATTAAAATATCTCAAAATACCAATCCTCCATTTTAAAGAATCAGAATCAAACATGTTATTCAAAATATTTTCTACTGCTGCTTTTGTAAAGCCATAGGTATTAAAGGGTTTTATTGATGCAGATTCATTAAATGGTATTTTTTGAGAGTTACCATATACAGTTGCACTACTACTAAATAATATCGTTTTACAATTGTTCTCTTCCATAATTTTAAAAAGATTTATTGACCCATTAACATTTACGTCCCAATAGATTATTGGGTTTAATACAGATTCTCCTACTGCTTTCAATCCTGCAAAATGAATTACTCCATCAATGGGATTACCTTTATTTTTAGCCTGTAAAAAAACCTTTCTCAAAAAATCTGTATTTCTAATATCCCCTTCATAAAAGTTAATTTTATTTTCATCATACTTATTTGATAACTCTAGAATTTTTTTTATACCTTTCAAAACATTTCTTGAACTATTTTTTAATGAATCAATAATTGTTATATTGAGGTCTTCTTCCAAGAAGTTTAAACAAGTATGACTTCCTATAAATCCTGTGCCACCAGTAATAAGAATATTTTTCATAATTAAGTAATTTAAAAAATTTAAAATTATTAATTTGTCTCTAAGACAAGAACATTAATTTTTGCATACTCCATATCATATACTGCTTTTAAATTAAATTTAGAGGATTTTAGTATAAATTATAAAAATAATAGAAATATAATTTATGTTTATAAGAAATTAATTATCATAAATTTTTCAACAAATTCTGATACAAAATTTTTCCTACACTTGAATTAAGACTAAAAAGTGAATTAATATTTTAATTAAATTAAATTTATAAATAAATCTTTTGAGATATTAATGATTAAACAAAGAAAAAAAACTGCTTTAATAACAGGAATCACAGGTCAAGACGGCAGTTATCTAGCTGAACTTCTTTTAAAAAAAGGTTATGAAGTCCATGGAATAAAGAGAAGATCTAGTTCTTTCAATACTTCAAGGATAGATAATTTATATCAAGATCCTCATGATAAAGATCAAAAATTCTTTTTACACTATGGAGATTTAATAGATAGTACAAATATTTTAAAAATTATCGAAAAAGTTAAACCTGACGAAATTTATAACTTAGGAGCTCAAAGTCACGTGGCAGTAAGTTTTGAGACTCCTGAATATACCGCTAATTGTGATGCTTTAGGAATTCTTCGAATTTTAGAAGCAGTAAAAATACTGAAACTTCATAAGAAAACTAAAATTTATCAGGCGAGCACAAGTGAATTATACGGTCTTATAAGAGAGTCGCCTCAGAGGGAGACAACACCTTTCTACCCTAGAAGCCCTTATGCAGTTGCTAAATTATATGCTTACTGGATAGTCATTAATTATAGAGAAGCATACGATATTTTTGCATGCAATGGTATTCTTTTTAACCATGAAAGTCCAAAAAGAGGAGAAACGTTCGTCACTAGAAAAATTACTAGAGGCTTAACAAGAATAAATGAAGGTCTTGAAAGTTGCATTTATATGGGAAATTTAAATTCCAAAAGAGATTGGGGCCATGCAAAAGACTATGTTTATATGCAATGGTTAATGCTTCAACAAGAAAAACCTGAGGATTTTGTTATTGCAACAGGAAGAATGATAACAGTTAGAAGTTTTATTGAATTAAGCGCAAATAAGCTTGGGTGGAATAAAAATTCTAAGAGAGGAATAATTTGGGAAGGTACTGGGTTAAATGAAATAGGCAGAAGAGCAGATAATGGTGAAATAGTAGTTAGAATTGACCCAAACTACTTTAGGCCCACTGAAGTTGATGAACTTCTTGGTGACGCCTCCAAGGCCAGACAAAAACTTAATTGGGAACCAACAATATCACTAGAAGAAATGATTTCTGAAATGATTAATAATGATTTAGAGGAAGCGAAAAAAGAATCCTTTTTAAGAAACAAAGGTTTTACTATTCATTCAGCAAACGAATAATTTTAATGCAGAAACTAATTTCAAAAAGTGAAAAATTCTTTATAGCAGGTTCTACTGGCATGGCTGGTAAAGCAATAGTAAAAGCTTTAAAGTCAGCAGGATATGGAGACCCAAAGTATGGAGGTATATTATTAACGCCCTCTAGAAAAGAATTAAATTTAATAAATTTAAATGATGTTGAAAATTGGTTCCGCACCAACAGACCTAGCGTGGTCATTTTAGCGGCAGCAAAGGTTGGAGGTATATTTGCTAACAAAACTCAACCAGCGGATTTTATTTTAGAAAATCTAAAGATACAAAACAATATAATAGAGATGGCTTATAAATATGAGGCTAAAAGATTTCTTTTCCTAGGAAGTAGTTGTATTTATCCTAAATTTGCCGATCAACCTATTTCAGAATCTTCTCTTTTAACTGGGAGTCTTGAACCTACAAATCAATGTTATGCAATTGCAAAAATAGCAGGCCTTAAACTTTGCGAGTCCTTACGAGAACAATATAATTTTGATTCTATTACATTAATGCCAACTAATTTATATGGGCCAGGAGATAATTATCATCCCGAGAATAGCCATGTAATGGCATCATTAATTTCAAAATTTGTCAATGCAGAAATAGATTCTAAACCATTTGTAGAATGCTGGGGATCAGGTGAACCATTTCGAGAATTTCTTCATGTTGATGATTTAGGAGATGCAGTAGTGTTTTGCCTAGAGAATTGGCAACCAAATAGTGAAAATTCACCTAAGGATTTATCAGGAAACGCATTAAATCATTTAAACGTAGGAACTGGGAAAGATATTTCCATAAAACAACTAGCATACAAGATATCAGAACTTTGCGAATATAAAGGTAATATTATATGGGATAAGACAAAACCTGATGGTACGCCTAAAAAGCAACTCGATATTTCAAAAATCGTGAAGTTAGGCTGGTTTCCTAAAATAAGTTTAGATGAGGGTATCAGAGAAACAGTAGAGATATATAAAAATAAGATATCTAAGTGAAGTTTTTGATATTTCAAAAACCTTATAAACTATATGGTTTTTTTAATTTCTAATATAACTAGGAATAATTGAATCATTATCATTATGACAAACTGGGAAATAAAAATTTCACATAAATTTTTTTTAAAGATATTTAATAAATAGAGTAATCATACGAAATTAATCGTTAAATATTTTATAAGTACCGTAAACGCTAACTATACTCCTAAAAGGTTTGGTTATTTCATCAAGAATATCTGTTGCAACATTTAAACTACTTTTACCAACGAAAATAATATCGCCATTTTCAAGGTAAGGGTTATTGAAAGATCCTGGCTTAGCTAACCTTTTATACTTAATACTATTTCTTTCTAAATTTCCATCACTATTATATCTTGTTAAAATAACCTTTCCTGATAGAACTTTTTTGCCCCCCCCCTACTTTAAGGGCTTCATTTAGTGTTGCTCCCCTATTTATTGTAATTTTACCTGGAAATTCTACTTTTCCTCCAACATAAATATTTAAAAATTTCGGATTAATATTTGAACGAATAGCTAAACTTAATTGATTAATTAAGGGTTTAGTGCTCTTGCTTATTATTATTTCATCTCCATCATAAATTCTTATGTTGTTTTGAAAATTTAAATCATTATTTTGAAAATTTATAAGATTAATATTAGATTGCTTCCTTCCCCCTCCATTAGAAAAAGTATCCTTTCTTATAATCCTTATATTTGATAGGTCAGAATTTGTTTTAAGACCTCCTGATTTTCTTAATGCATCAATTAACGTGGGGAAAAATGCATCAATTATTGTAGGGAAATTAGATGAATATTCATCTCCAACATTTTTTAAATTACTATCAATATTTTCACTATCAATATCATTATCAATATCAATATCAAAATCATTATCATTATCATTATCATTATCATTATTCTCATAATTATCTAATGAACTCCTCGAACCAGGTAATATGTGTAATCCTGGAGATTTAACTTCTCCTTTCACAAGAACCCTTATGGATCTATATTTAATAATGGAAACATATACATCTGGATAAAAAACATAATTTTCATATTCTTTATTAAGAAGATTGGTTAATTCCGGAACCGTTAGTCCAGATATATATATTCTTTTCAGTCTAGGTAGGAAAACAAAGCCATCTCCATCTACCGTAATCATTTTGTCAATTTCAGGTAGATCTTCTGAAACTCTAATAAATAATTTATCGCCTGGGCCAATAATATATTCATTAGAAGTTTCATATTGCCTTAAATAATCCTGCGTAGGAACTTTAGATTCTTCTAAGGAAAATATGGGCATTATTTGAAATCCATTATTTAAAGCTAAATTAAAAATAATTACCTTAAAAAGTAGGCTTTTCAAAAATATCGAAGATTTATTAAAAATTTTATATTTCATTTTTTTCTAGTTTTTTGATATTAATTCTTTTAAATAAGAATATACTTTAAGAAGACTTTCTCTTATGGTTTCTTTATTTTTATCATCTTTATTTCCTTTAATTGCTATAAATCCAACATCCTCAATTGCATTTAGTTTTAATTTTTTCTTAATCCTGTTTATTTCATTGATTGATGTAAATCCAAAATGGACTAGTAATATTGATTTAGTATAAAGACCGTTAATCAAGTCGCTAGAAATAAAATCAACTTTCTTATTCGATGGGATTACTTCCAAATAATTCTTAAAAACTTGTTCCAATTCAGAGTTATCGATACCACAATTTATAATTGCTATTTGATCATCTTTTTGAAATAAAATACTCTCCAAAAGAAGATTTAAAGTATTTTTAATATTTTCAATTTTATCATAGTTAAAAATATAATTTATTAAATTATTTGAGGGCGCTTTAATTTGATCTTTGGTATAAATTTTATTCTCTTTATATTCCTTAAAATAAACGATTAAAGATCCAATTGATATTCCCAAAATAAGACTTAAAAGTATAGTATTTATTAAGTCTGGTGATACTGGTTTTTCTAGTAGTGTTGGAGAAGTAATTAGCTGCCATGGATCTTCTTCTCTAGCTTCATCTAACAGTAGTAATATGTAATTAGTTTCTAGATTTTCTAAAGTAATAGCATCCCTCTTTGCTTGGGCTAATAGTTGTTTATATTTAATTACAACCTCTTCAGGTCTTTCTGCAGCTTTTAAAGCACTCTCGGCATTGGCAATTATTTGTTTCCAATAAACAATAACCTCCTTCTTTAGTAGTTTAATTAATTCATTTCTTTGTTTTTCTAATCTTATTAAGATTGGATCATTATTTCTGTAATTTAATTTTTTGACTGCAATATCAAGATTTATCTGAGAAATCTTTTCTAGAACTCCTGCTTCAACTAGAGAGGGGATAGTTCTGCCAAAATTAATTATTTTCTCAGTGTCTTCACCTACTCTCTCAAGTTCTTCTAACTGAAATTTAGCTTTTTTTATGATATTTGAATTTTCAATTCTTATTCTCTCAATATTTATACTTTTTGTATAATCTTCATCAACTTCAGATTCAGATTCAGTTTCAGTTTTTACTTCTACAACAGCGAGATCATTTTCAGAAGCAAATATCTGTACATCTTTAAGAGAATCCTCGCTTTTTCTCTTATAAATTTCAATTTGCTTATTGAAAAAATCTTTGCCAAGCTCAAGGTTTCTTGATTTTTTTCTACCTGAATATTCTTGATATCCAGAGGAAATTTTTTCTAAAACAGGCAATATTAAATCTTTATCTGAATCTCTATAAACTAATTCCAAAACAGATGTATCTTCTAATATATTGATATTCAATTGTTTTTTCTTCCATTTCTTAAAACTAAGATTTCTGGCACTCCTGGTTTTTTTTATCTTTTCATTTTTTATATATTCAAAAATAGGCATTAAAATTGATGGGCTTTCAAGAATTGCAAGCTCAGTATCCAAAAAATTGGCACTTCCTCCACCAAGTAAACTTTCTGCAGCTTTTAATTCAGATCCTAAACCACCGGGAGTAATTCCCAATTCATTTTCTACAACTATCTGAAATTCTCCTTGCCAAGTCCTTTTCTGAAATAAAAACGCGAATCCACCAAAACAAGTTATTAAAGCTGCGAAGAAAGATATTATCTTTTTATTTCTTAAAAAAAAAGAAAATATTAGACCAAAATTGATTTCATCGTTTTTATCTTCCTCATTAAAAATAAGAGGATCTTTAGCTTGCGAACTCATTTAGAAACTAATTTCAATAATATTACTATAAGCAGACACTTAATCAAAATTTTGCTTTAAGCAAATTTTCATACTTTGACTTTGATGTTACTTATCTAGCAAGAACTCTTAAGCCACCATCGATTTGCAATAATTGGGTTAAACTCAAAAATTTAGAACTTAAAAAAGAATTTTTATAATTAACTGTTCCTCTAACTCTAATTATTTCCTTAAATCCAGATTTCCTAAGTAATGCACTCAGCCCTGAATAGGAAAACAGATTTATGTGTGTGGGATTATTAGATTCTTTCCATTTTTCTCCATTTAATATTGCATTAATTCCTCTAGTATTTGGTGTTGTAATAAAAAGCCAACCATCATGGTTTAACTTATTAAGTATTTTTTTTAATTGCTCTACAGGATCAGTAAGATGTTCTATTACCTCTATCATAAAAATTAGATTAAAATTTTGCTCATCAGGAACTAAATCAATAGATTTATACCAATTTATATTTTGCAAATTTGGATTAGGTCCAAAAGGCTCAACAGCAGATACATTTTTTATCCCATTATGAATAAAACGTTTAGTCAGATTACCCTTCCCTGCACCATAATCAAGAAAATTTGACTTTTCGATAGCATATTTCAATGCTAGTTTAATTAAAGAATCTGAAATCTTGTCATCTGTGGAACCTGAGGCAAAATTCCCCTTTCTTGAGGTTTTAGAATCGTTCCATGCCTTTTGATAAATTTCAGATAGTTCTGATTCTTTTGGAATTGATCTATAACCTATTGAAGAGCATTCCTTACATCTCCATCTTGGCCAATTAGGGGCATCTGGTGGTGCTTTATAATTATCCGTTGAACACGAACAAAATCTACATAGCATAATTAAACTTAAGTTTAGATTTTATAAACAATAAGGGAAATTTATCGCCATTTAGAATGCGTTTTCAGACTTAATCTTATAAATTGTCATAAATATTATTTTAATATCTATCCAAATTGACCAATTTTTTTGATACTTAATGTCATAAGCTACTCTATTTTCCATATCACTGATTTTAATAGTTTCTCCTCTGAAACCATTTACCTGAGCAAGACCTGTCATACCTGGTTTAAACATATGCCTTTGACTATATCCTGAAATCAATTTTCGATAGTACTCATTATGAGAGGTTACATGTGGACGTGGTCCTACAACACTCATTTGACCTAAGAAAACATTAAACAACTGAGGGAGTTCATCAACACTCCACTTTCTCATTAACTTCCCAAATCTTGTAACTCTTGGATCCCCTTTTTTTGTTTGAATCAAATCTTTTTGATCATCTTCTATTTCATACATGGTCCTAAATTTAAAAATTTTAAAGTTTTTACCATTCAAACCATATCTAGTTTGCTTAAAAATTATTGGTCCTTTTGAGTCACGTTTAATTAGATAAACTACAATTAAAAAAAGTGGAGATAATAGTAATATAGCGAGACTAGAGAAAATAATATCGAATATTCTTTTTATTATTTTATCTATTAATGAATCTGATCTATCCCATAGACTAAAACAAACATTATCTGCAATTTCGCTAACTTTAATATTCATACTAGGTTTAACCCACAATGGATCAAAATAAACTTTTGTAGTCCTATCCCCAAAGAAGTTAATTAATTCTTCTAAAGTATGGTTTGAATTACTTTCATGACTAAAAACAACAATATCAATTTTATTTTCTTTTAGCCATGAATCAAGTTCATTCAAGCCTCCTTTAATAAAGGGCAATTCCCCTTTTTTCATAGTTTCTTCTTTAACCTTACCTGGACAAAACCATGCCTTAAGTACAAAATTATTTTCATAACAATTGTCTAAATTGATCTTAAATCTAATGGCCGCATCATATGAACCCAAGTATAAAATCCTAAGACTTCTATCATAAATTCTATTGTAATTCCTAAGAATCTTTCTTCCAATAACATGACAAAAAATAAAAATCAAATAACTAGTTAATGCCCAACTTACGAATGGGACATCTATAACAAAATAACCAGAAGATAAAGAATAAAGAAAGAACTGAACACCTGCCAAAACTAAAATCCAACTTATCGTTACTTTTCTAATTAAAGGGCTTATCTTCTTAGCTCTATAACTTTCATATAAACCCCTTTTTGGAAAAATAAAAACTACTAAAAGCGCAATACAAGCATAGACAGAATTTGTCTTAAGATTAGAATACCAAGGGAAATTACCATCTATTACGATTTTATTAAAGGATATAACGGCGATAAAAGGATCTAATAATTTTTGAATTCTAATTATGTCATTATTGTTTATCATATTTACATATTGAATTTTTTCTTTTACGAATTTTAGCTAATCATTCATAAATGACAAATTAACAAATCAACATAATATAAAATTTATCCTTTAAATTTAAATATTTTATGAATACTAACTATCAGATTTAATCATTTTCTTAAGTATTTGCAATCCAGCGTAAAAAATGAAAATCAAATTGGTTCTCAAATATCTTGGAAATAATCTTTTAGGCTCTTGAAAAAGTCTATGTAGCCATTCAAGACCATTATTCCTCAAAAAAACAGGAGCTCTTGCTAAATTCCCAGCATAGAAATTAAAAGCAGCTCCTACTCCGATCATTACGGAATTAATTTTTCCATAATTACTTGCTATCCATTTTTCTTGTTTAGGACATCCAAGGCCAACAAAAACTATATTTGGTTCAAAATTATTTATTTTCTTAATCATCAATTCCATTTCTTCAGAAGTCATTTGCCTAAAAGGGGGCGAGTCGAAAGCGAATCTTAGATTTGGATAATCATTTTTAATGCGATTTTCTATTAAACGCAATGTTTCAAAAGTTGAGCCGTAAAAATAAACCGATAAATTATATTTTTCACATTTAGGAATTAGTGAAATCATTAAATCTGGGCCAGAAATCCTTTCTTTCTGATCTAACCCTAAAATTTTAAGCATACAAGCTATTGGAGCTCCATCCGGCAATGCTATGTCCGCATTGTTAATTATTTTAGAAAATTGCCTATCAAATTTTGCACTAACTACAGAATGCACGTTAACAAGATAAATTCTCTTAGATAAACTCTCAGAGGCCCAAGAAATGATTTTCTTTTCACAAAATAATTTCGATATTACATCTATTTTTGAATTAACTACTATACCAGTTTTTCTAAGAAATCTTTC
>QCQM01000027.1 GCA_003212195.1 Prochlorococcus sp. AG-449-O05
TAAAATATGTGATTTAATCTTTCCTAAAGATTGGCCTGATGCTTTAACTTATAAAGAAAAATCTCGAGAAAATAATACTGAAGGATTAATAATTAAAAAAAAGACTTCTATATACTCCTCTGGTAGAAAAAAAGGTATTTGGTGGAAATATAAAGTTGATCCTATGCAACTGGATGCTGTTCTAATTTACGCTAGGGGCGGTAGCGGTAGAAGAGCTGGTCTTTATACGGATTACAGTTTTGCATTATGGAAAGACCAAGAATTAATTAAATTTGCAAGTGCATATTCTGGTTTAACGAATATTGAGATTAAAGAGCTAGATAAATGGATAAGGAAAAATACAATAGAAAAATTTGGTCCAGTTCGATCGTTAAAACCAGAAATGGTTTTCGAAATATCTTTTGAGAAAATACAAATTTCAAAACGTCATAAGTCTGGCATAGCAGTAAGATTTCCAAGAATAACAAAATGGAGAAAAGATAAAAAAGTCAATGATGCAGATAGCCTAGAGAATGCTTATGAACTAATGAAAAAAATATCATGAAAAATATTACGCAAAATAGTAAGCAAAAAAATAAGCAAAATAATTTAATTTCTAAAATTAAACAGTTTTTCTACTCAAATGGATGGGAGCCATTACCCTACCAGATCGAATCTTGGGAAGCATTTTTAAATGGAGAGAATGGAATAATACAAGTTCCTACTGGATGCGGCAAAACTTATGCTGCATTAATGGGACCTTTATCACAGATAGAAGATCCCAAAAATAATAAAAGTGTGAATATATTATTAATAACGCCTTTAAAAGCTCTAACTAGAGATTTAAAAAATTCTATAAAATTAGCAGCTTTACATTTTAATAAAGAAATCACTGTTGAAATTAGGAATGGGGATACAACCCCATATGAAAAGAAAAAGCAACTAGCTAAACCACCTAATATTCTTATTACCACTCCAGAGTCTTTATCTCTATTACTTTCTAATAAAGAATCTAATAATCTGTTCAAGGATTTGTCATCAATAATTATTGACGAATGGCATGAATTGATGGGTAGTAAAAGAGGAAACCAGTGCGAGTTATCTTTAAGTTGGCTCAGAGGTAATATAAAAAATTTACAACTTTGGGCAATGTCTGCAACTATTGGAAACATTGAAGAAGCAGCAAGAGCAATAGTTGGGATGAGCTCTATTAAACCCAAAATTATAAGTACAAATATTCAAAAAGAGATTGAAATTATAAGCGTTTTGCCAGAGAAAGAAACGACCTTTCCATGGAGTGGTCACCTTGGCATTAGAAGTCATTCTTCGCTTTTAAAAATACTAGATAAAAATAAAAGCACATTATTATTCACCAATACAAGAAACCAATCTGAAAGATGGTATCAATGTCTTAAATTTTTTCTGCCAGAGATGGAAGACAAAATAGCACTTCATCACGGCTCCCTCGATAAAGAAGATAGAAAAAGAGTTGAAGAAGGGGTTAAAAACGGATTAATAAAATGGGTAGTCTGCACCAGTTCATTAGATTTAGGGGTTGACTTCCAACCTGTAGATCAAATTGTTCAAATTGGTAGTGCAAAAAATTTAGCTAGACTTATTCAAAGAGCCGGAAGAAGTGCTCATAGACCAGGCGGAAAATCAAAAGTAATTTTTATGCCTACTAATTCTTTGGAGTTATTAGAAATTAGTGCAATGAGAAGAATAATAAAAAGTGGTATATCTGAAGAAATTAGACTTCCTGAATTATCTTATGATGTTCTTCTACAACATCTAATAAGTTTGGCATGCGGAAATGGCTTTGATCCAAAAATTGAGAAAGAAAGAATTAAAAATTGCTGGAGTTATAGAAATTTAAAAGATCAAGATTGGAATTGGTGTCTTGACTTTTTAGAATATGGAGGAAAATGTCTTAAAGCATACCCAAAATATAAAAAGATAGTTAAAGAAGAATCACAAAATAATAATGAAAACTTTAAATATTTTGTAAAAGACAAATCTTTAATAAGAATGCATAAGTTCAATATTGGGACAATTACAAGTGACAAATTTGTGAATGTTAAATATATGAAAGGTAAATCCTTAGGTAATTTAGAGGAGAATTTTGCTTCAAAATTAAATCCTGGAGATACATTTTACTTTGCCGGTAAAATGCTCCAATTTGTAAGAATTAGAGATATGATTTTATACGTTAAAAAATCAACAAAAAAAAGTTCTCTTATTCCTGCATGGGTTGGGGGTCAAATGGCAATTTCTGATCTGCTTTGTGAGAGTTTGAGAAAAGAAATTGATATATGCAACGAACTAGAAAATTATGATTGCTTAAATCCTGAACTAAATTCATTACGGCCAATATTGAAGAAACAAAAAGTTCTTTCAAATATTCCAAAAAGAGATGAATTCCTTATAGAAATATATAAAACCAAGGATTTCTCTAATCTTTTTGTTTTTACACTTGATGGCAAATTTGTAAATGAGGGAATTGCATTTTTATGGGCTTTGAGATTGGCAAAATTAAAAAAATCTACATTTAGTATTACTGCTAATGATTTTGGATTCAGCTTAACTACCGCAGAAGATTATGATTTTTCCATAATAAAAAAAGAAGCTGATTACTTTTTGAATAACAAAAAATTAGAAGAAGATCTGGAAAATGCAATTAATTTTTCAGAATTAACAAAACGTAGATTTAAAAATATTGCCCAAATAAGTGGACTTGTAAATCAAAATAATCCAACCAAAACAAAAACCTCCTCTCAACTTCAAATAAGTTCAAGTCTTTTCTACGATGTCTTTACTAAATATGAAGAAGGCCATCTTTTGATAAAACAATCGCATCAAGAAGTTAAAGAATATCAATTAGAAAATAAAAGAATATCTAGATCATTAGAAAGATTAAAAAATTTAAAAATGCTATTAAACGAGATAAAAACTCCAACTCCTTTTGCTTTCCCTTTATTAGTTGAAAGACTTAAAAATACTTTAAGCAATGAACCAATAGAAAAAAGAGTAGAAAAACTTATAAAAAAATATAGTGATTAAATGAAAAAAAGTTCTTTTAAATTTTACTGGGAAGATATATTGTTAGAGATGCTTCCTTCAAGAGCATTATTTTTGCCGCAAACAAAAGAGTTGCTAATATGCGATATTCATCTTGGGAAAGCTGAGTATTTTCAGCAAAATGGTATCCCTCTTACCAATAATTCAGATGAAAATAATTTCGCAAGAATAAAAAAAATAGTAAAAAAATATACTCCCGATAAATTAATTATTTTGGGAGATTTATTCCACAGCAAATATTCAATAGATAAAAATCTTCAAAAAAAAGTTGAGGATCTTCCTGAACTACTTAAAACCAAAGTTGAACTCATCCTGGGAAATCATGATGTAGGTTGTGCTTTTAAAAATATAAAAATTTTCGATATTAAAAAAACTAAAAATATTACTTTTAGCCATGAGCCAGTTAATTTTGAAAACAATAAAACTTTGAATATTTGTGGACATTATCATCCAAAAATTAATTTAAAAAACAATGGAGATAAATTATCTTTTACCTGTTTTGCAATGGATATCAATAAAAATGTTTTATATCTGCCTGCATTTGGAGACTTAACAGGAGGATATCCCTGCAAAACATCATTTAAAAAATGGGCAATTGTTTCTGAAGAAGAAATTATCGAGATAAAATCTTAAAAAATATCCTATTAAAGTAACTTAAATTTTTCATTTAGATATACCAATTTATACTTAAAACTCTCATTTAGTTTATTTATCAACTAATTTATATCTATCGATCTATTTTAAAAATAAAAATTAGATAATAAAATTTTATAAAGCTAATGCCCCTTTCTTTAGTAGACAATACACGTTATAAAAAAAATAAACACATTTTATAGAAGTGAAAAAATTAATAGCCTTGTTTTTATTTCCATTTCTTGTCAACCCATTTATTGCAAATGCAAATGATAATTTTTCGGTTGAGATAGAGGCCCTTACACTTGTAATGGAGCAATATAAGGAAGATACTGAATCAAGCGTTGAATTAGACATAGAAGATAAAAAGTCAAGTTACATGGCTCTTAAACAAGACGAATGTAATGCCACTGTAGAGGTAACAAAAAAAACAGGCTTAGAGGTTGTAAATACTGAATCTTTCGATGTAAATGTCTGCCTTAAAGAAATCTATAAAGTAATCAACTAAAAAAGCTGTTCATAAAAATATAATAAAAACAAGCAAATTAAAGAGGTCTTTTACTTAAAGAAGGTAAGACCTAGAGACCTAACAGAAAACTTTGGAACGGGTTCTGCATACCTAATTGATAACTACGATGAAATTGTAGAGGTGTAATTAAAAGTACAAAACCTAAAATTGTTTTTAATTAATTATTTCTTCTTTGATAATGTTTTTGATTCTTCTCTAGACATTAAAGCTTCGATTTGAGCAAGAACTTTTTGAAGTTCATCCGTTTTTGTAAGAGATGCTTCTGCTACTTCTCTTAATTTTTCTAACTGTTCCTTAGTTTTATCCATGATAAATAAATTAGAAATTAACCACTTTTAAAAATGGTTTTAATACAGATTTTTCACTCCCACACAAATTCATATTCTCTCTTTTTTTTATAAAGTCAAATAAATTTCCCTTTATTAGGGTTTTATTAGGACTTCCAATTAATTCATTATTTAATATTGAAACCATAAGATTACCTGAAATAGAAATACTCTTAAATCATGAAGTAAATACAGGCAATCCTATTGTTGCAGTTGTTATAAGAGCCCCTGCAAAAATCAAGAAAGGTAAAAAAGGATAGTTTTTCAAAGATAAACTTACTAATTCGAGATAACTATATAGGTATTTATACTATTTGTCTACCCCTGGGAGTTGTTAAAGGTAAAAATTTTTCTTTTAAAAGTAAAAATTTAACATCAGCCAAATTTACCTGATATGTATTCCTGAGTGGTTTTTTCTTTTGGAGAGTTAAAAATTTTCTTTGTCGAATTAAATTCTGCAAGGTAACCAACCTTTCCTCCATCACCATCTTCATACTCAATTGCATTAAAAAATGCAGTCATATCACTTACTCTTAATGCCTGTTGCATATTATGAGTAACGATTATTATTGTGTAATTCTTCTTAAGTTCGTGCATCGTCTCCTCAATTTTTAATGTAGATATTGGATCCAAAGCTGAACATGGTTCATCCATTAAAATTATTTCGGGCTCAATTGCAATGGTACGAGCAATACATAATCTTTGTTGTTGTCCACCAGATAAAGAGTAACCACTATCATTTAATTTATCCTTACATTCGTCCCATAAAGCAGCTTTTCTTAGAGAACTTTCGACTAATTCATCCATATCTCCCGTAAAGCCATTAATTCTTGCTCCAAATGCAATATTTTCGTAAATAGATTTAGGAAAGGGATTAGGTTGTTGAAAAACCATTCCAATTCTTCTTCTTACTTCAACTGGATCTACTCTTTTATCGTAAATATTAGTTCCATCAAAGAGGACAGTTCCTTTTAACGAACAATTAGGAATCAAGTCGTTCATTCTATTCAAAGATCTAAGAACAGTTGATTTACCACAACCTGAAGGTCCAATAAGGGATGTTATATTTCCTTTTTTAAAATTACAAAAAACATTTCTTACTGCTTCAAAAGTTCCATAGCTAATAGAAACATTCTCAAGAGACAAAATGATATTCTTTGGTATTTTTTTATTAGTTTTAATCATTTATACTCTCTTAGTTTTCTCTGTAAAAGCGGCCAATATCCTTGAAAATATATTTACTGATAGTATCGACAAAACAAGAATAAAGGAAGCTGCCCAGGCTAATTTATTCTGTGCATCGTAGGGTTCAAGTGCAAAATTATAAATAAGAACAGCTAAAGAACCCATTTCGTAAAATAAATCTCCAAAACCAGTTATGTAGTAGTAAGAAAATAAAGCAGTAAAAATCAAGGGCGCTGTTTCACCTGCAGCTCTTGCAATACTAAGTACAACGCCAGTAGCAATAGATCTAAATGCAGAAGGCAATGTTACTTTCAATATAGTTGTATACATACTTGCTCCAACACCAAGAGAAGCATATCTCAACTCATTAGGCACCAGCTTTAAACCTTCATCAGTTGTTTTTATCACAGTAGGCAACATTAATATCGAAAGTGCCATTCCTCCCGCCAAGCCACTGTACATACTTCCAAACAAAATTTTTGTTGAGACAATTAAGGCATAAATAAATACACCCGCAATTATTGAGGGGACTCCCGCTAAAACATTTACCCCAAATCTGATGAATCTTGAAAAAGCACCGCCTTTAGAATATTCTGCCAAATATATTCCACCACCAACACCTACTGGTATTGCAATAATTGAAGCAATAGAAGTTATTATTAATGTCCCGATCAATGCAGGATTAATACCACCTGCATCTAAATCATCTCCAGGAGGATTTGGTTCTAAAGTAAATAATTCTGGTGTGATTTGAGATCCACCTTTGATAAGAATATAAGTCACCAGAAAAATCAAGGGCAGTATCGCTATCAGCGCACAGATTAAAGATAAAGAAGTAAAGAATTTATCTCCTATATTTCTTGATAATCTTTTCTGGTAATAAAGTGAATTCATAAGTATCTAATATTTAAGACTAAATTTCCTAACTAGCAATTGAGCAAAGATATTAACCACTAAAGATAAAATCATCAGTACAAAAGCCGCATAAAATAGTGATGAAACCTGACTTCCATCAGCCTCACCAAACTGGTTTGCAAGCATGGAGGAAATGGTATATCCAGGAGATAATAGAGACCAACTAAATGCATTAGAATTACCAATAATCATTGTCACAGCCATGGTTTCTCCCATTGCTCTGCCTAAAGCCAATAGAACACCTGCCATAATTCCAGATAATGCTGCTGGCAAAATTACTGAAAATATTGTTTTCCATCTACTTGCTCCAATTCCATAGGCTGCATTTCTTAACTTTTTAGGAACTTGATTAAGAGAATCTCTAGCTATGGAAGTAACTATTGGCAAAAGCATTACTACTAAAATCAATATTGCTAACAAGGAATTTCTGCCTGTCGGCTCTGTACTAAACAAAGGTATCCAACCAAAGAAATTATGTAAAAAGACAAAAAAGGCTCTAAAAAAAGGTTCCATAACAAATATTGCCCAAAGTCCCAATACAACTGAAGGTATAGCTGCTAGTAATTCAACAAAAGAACCTATTATTTCTCTAAAAACTTTTGGGACAAAGTCCTCAGTAATAAATATTGCAGTTCCAACTCCCAATGGGATAGTTATTAATAACGAAAGAAATGAAGTTACCAATGTGCCATATATTGCAGTAAAAGCTCCGTATTCATCTTTTACTGGATTCCATTCAGAGGTTACGAGAAACTTCAATCCATACCTTGAAAAGGATTCGAATGACTGAAAAAAGACTACTAAAATTATTCCTAAAAGTATTATTGATACAAAACTAGAAAAAACTAGAGCAGTATTCTTGAAGATAATATCTATATTTTTTTCGACACCGAATCTTTTACGATTCTTGAAAAGAGTTAATTTCTCTTCCATTAAAAAAAGAATATCTCTATAAATCTACTACTAAATGAGGTAAAAGACTTTAAGAGGACTTAAAGGTATATTAAAGTCATGATAATTTGACATCTATTCAAAGATTTAAATACCTATTTTTTCAACGGCAGCTCTTGATATCAAAAGGATATTCCCTTTTAAGGGATAAATCCAAGGGATGAAGCCTTATCTTAATACTCATCACTTAACAAAGTATTAAAGGCTTGTTTGATTGCTTTAGTGTTTCTGGCATTACCTTTTTCGTAAGCAAGTATCCAAGTCAATGAAGTGATAGAGTACGCTCCTTTTGCTAATGGATTAGGATTTTTACTCGCAAGATTTTCATCTAAAGTAATACCATTAAGAGCCTTAGCTAGCAATTTAAATTTCAATTAAATATCAACTCTTTATTTAGAATTTAATTTTTGTTTTTACTCTGTTTTTATTTTGAGATTTGAATTCAAAAAGTCCTGTATCAGTAAATATTATCAATTCATCTCCAGATGTTTCTTCAATTGCAATTCCTTCAGACTCTAAATTTTTTACATATACATTACCTAGAAGTTTTAGAGATTTATCATCCTTGTCAAAAGAAAGCTTATCCGAATAAGCCTCAAAATTACCATTATTACTTTTAATGACTACATTTCCCTTAGCCTCTAAATCACCTTCTAAAGTATTTATTTGCGAATCAGATGTAATTGTGTAATTAGTTAATTCCTCAGCAAAAGAAAATTCAGCTAATAGAAATAAAAACGATGCAAAAAGTACGCTTTTCATTTATTCCACCCTTTTTCTGCATTTTGAATAATCCATTGTGCAAGAACCTTATCCTCGCCATCCTTTAATTTATTTTTATAACCCTTCATAAAACCAATCCCATCATTAGCAATTATTGTTATTGAATTTACATCTGCTATTCCTCTTTTTGCAAGGTCGGAAAGTTTTAATGATTTGGATCCTTTAAGAACGACTGATCCTCCTCTTACATGGCAGCCTGCACAAACATTTCTAAAAATTTTTTCTCCATCTCTAATATCAGAAGCCATTAGATATCTATTTTGCAAAGAGATTTGAAAAATAATTATTAAAGTTATTACAGGAATTACAATTAGATATTTAAATATTTTCATTTGATTTATTTCACTCACAACTAATTTAGCTATTAATTTTTGATCTAGATCTATCTATTTTAATAACTCTACTGCTACAACAAGATTTCCTAAAAGTCCGTTCAAAATATTCAACTGTTCTTTACTACCAAATGCTATTAATACCTGACCTGGCTGAAGAATAAAATTACCGCCAGGATTAGTAAACAACTTTTCGTTTTCCTTAATGGCTAATATTTTAGCCCCACTCTTTTTACCTATTCCAAGTTCAGAAAGTGATCTTTTCTCTGCTGTTTCAAAAAGACTAATATCATTACTTAATTCAAATTCTTCAATTTCACATTCACTTCCTGCGAGAAGATCAAGAAAGTCAATAGCAATCGGTCTTAAAGCCATTGATGCCATTGCTCTCCCTGCTGCGATATAAGGGCTTACCACTATACTTGCCCCGGCTAATCTCAATTTACTTGCAGCTTCTTCAGTTCCAGCTCTTGCTATTACTCTTATAGAACTTCTTATCCCTTTAGCGCTTAAAACGACATATAAATTAGCAGCATCATTAGGTAAAGTAACAACCAAACTTTTGCATTTTTCTAATCCTGCCAGTTTTAAAGTCTCATCAAGAGTGGCGTCAGCACAAAGAACTTCTAAACCATTTTCTTCCGCAATCTTTTTTCTATCTTCATCACTCTCAACGACTATAATAGGAATATTTTGCGTTTTTATCTGATTAGATATTTCTTGACCAACCCTCCCATATCCGCACAAAATTACATGATTTTCCATTTTTCTAAGAAGTCTTTTAAAACGTAATTCGTTTACTCTTTGAAAATAGCCGGATTCGAATAATCTAACAGCTTTTTGAAAAGTAAATTGAATAAATATCAATCCGCCAACGATTACTAAAACAGTTACGATCCTGCCTTCAGGACTTAAAGGTTGAACTTCTCCAAAACCAATAGTGGTAATTGTGATCAGAACCATCCATAAGCAATCACTCCATTCCCATCCCTCTGTTATTCGATAGCCAATTGCACCTAAAAAAAACAGAAAGAATAAAGAATAAATAAGACCAAACCAAGGCCTTAAATAGTCTTTAATAAAATAGAACTCAAATAATCTAAGCTTCATATCCCTTATTATCGTTAACTATTCAAAAATTTCAAAAAAATTTTCTATTATGTTCCTAAAACTATTTATTTGTTTAAGTGAAATACATATTAAGTAGGATAATAATATTTATTTTCGTAGCTATATGCATTAAACAAATGATTACTGTTTCAGGTCTAATTTAATTATCTATTAAAAAATATTCACGGTTTTACTTGTACTGATTCAATAAGAAAATCAGATGCTGACCTTAACCAATCAGCGACTGTTAAACGAAGGTCAGGTTGAGAATATACAAGAGCGACAATAATTCCAACTAAGATTATCTTTACCATGGCAATTAAATATTCTTTTGAATTAAAGCACAACTATTTAGGAAAAAGAACCTTAAATTTATAAAAAACAGATTAATTAAAATTTTTCTAATTGATTAAACAAATATTCCACTCTTCTTAGATTAACGCCTAAATCTGATTGACCTAATCTTGCTGCAGATCTT
Source organism: Prochlorococcus sp. AG-449-O05 (assembly GCA_003212195.1). Taxonomy (GTDB): domain Bacteria; phylum Cyanobacteriota; class Cyanobacteriia; order PCC-6307; family Cyanobiaceae; genus Prochlorococcus_A. The sequence continues at coordinate 10,300 of QCQM01000027.1, forward strand.
ATCTGAATAATTCCTTTTGATCTATCTACATAACTTCTTACATCAAGCTTTAAAATTTCAAGGTCATCTGGAAATCTAAAAATTAAGCTTCTACAAACACCTCTCCAATAATTTCTACCACTTTCAATAACTTCTGTGCGAGGTAACCCTTCTGCTAGAGAAACAAGTTGAATGAACTTTTGATCAACATTTATTAGTTTCTTTTCTATTAAGACACTATTTAATGGATTAGTTATTGGAGCAAGACCTTGAATGGAGGAAACCATATTTTATAAAAACGATATAGATGTTCTAACCGATTTCATATACAAAGCGAGAGAAAAAAAGTAAAGAATTTTCCCATAAATTTGATCTCCTTATAAAATTACTTATTTTGTAATCATAATCCTAAAATTTGAGATTTTTAATTGTTTTTTTTGATAGAGATGGTTGCCGTCCTTTTTCACTAATTAGTTTCCTAACCCATAAAAAAACTCGTAAAAACAAAAATATTTCAACAATAATTCCAACTTTTATTAAACTCATTTTTTATCCTCTTTTTTCTTTTTAGTTCCCTCAATGTATGGCACAAGAATATTTAATAACCACCTTTTTAATGAATTTAACAGTTTCATAATCTATATTAATTGCCTTTTCTCCACAAACTCCTCCCTTTAATGAGATCCTCTATATTTGGCCAAGCTGCTATTAATTCTTTAAGTGCTTTTCTATTAGGTGTATAAAAAACACAAGAACATGCACTTATTACATAAAGTATGAACCACAATTTACTTTCTGAATAAGCTAAAAACAAAGAAAAAAGGAAACTTCCAATAAAGAAAAAGAAAAATGTCCTATTTACTATTTCTAATGGACTTCTTTTAAGTCTGTAAAATTTACTCTTTTTTTCGTCTGGTTCAGTATTTTTCAAAAATTTACTTTCGTATGAATTAATTATTTCTTCTTCTAGAACTTTTTCATACTCTAAATTATCAATTGGATCGCTTTTATCCTTTTTATTTATCATTTGCATCTATGTAGTACAAATATGGTAACTAATTTAAGGTATTTTAAAAAGTATCAAATTTTATCTGTTAACTTAAGCTATACGAACAGATCATGGTTTTGAAAATACTTCAAGATTGTCTTATTTACATAAGATAAATTAGTTAAGATATTCTTCTTAATTTTCCCAAATCTTTCGGTCATTTGAAACAAACACTGCTATAAACTTCATAGCATTAATTAATTTGAGAGGCAATATCTAAATCTAGAGTTAAAATAGTGTAGAGATTTTAATAATAATCTATATGCAAAGGTATTTGATTTCCTACGAATTTACTGATGGCGAGGATCAAGAAGAAGGGGCAGAAATGCTAATTAATTGGTACGAATCAGGTGGTCCTCAAAACAGACCTGAAAACTATGAGGTTCACTCTTGGATTTTTATGGTTCAAAATGGGATTGGACATTCTGTAGTAAGTGCAGATTCTCTTGAGACAATTTGGAAGCAATGGCATCCCTGGAGAAGGTTAATGGATATAAGTATTCAGCCGTGTATGGATCTTGATGAGACAGTCGGATTATTCAAAAAACAAAAAATGAATACACGGATAGTCTAAAAGTATTTCTAACCTCTAAATATAAATTTCTTTTTAGTAACACCTAATACTACATACATATTTCACTGCGTTAAAAAGGATAAGATTAATTTTCCATAATGAATGATTCTTATCACATTTACTTCAAAGGAGAACTTCTTTTCAAGAATTTAAATAAAGATGAATTCGAATTTGTTTGGGGGAAACTTTATACATCTTATATAAATGCCCTAAATAAAGATCTAACCTACGAATTAATTAGCGAAAATAATATTACGGAGCCGACTTTTAACTTTGAGCCATCTTATTAACTCAAGAACTAAATCCTAAATCATGAATAAAACAAGAAAAACTGTTTCTCTTTTATTTTGAGGTACTCTTTCTCTTCTTTAGTTATATCCAAAGCTATATTATTTGCCTCAATTTCAACATTTAAATTATAGGTTTCAAAGGTCTCCTCTCTTTTAAATAGGGCAACAATGCCAATATCTGTTATGAACCAAATAAAATGATCAGTTTCTCCGATAGGCTCCTCTTTTAAAGAGTCAATAATCAAATTACAGGTTGGATCCATTAATTATTACGCGAGGGATTTTAATTGCCTCCATTGCAGTACCTTACGGCCTCAGAATTGGTACCACCATCTTCAATAATTTCTGAAACACAGTTATTGAAAAGTTTAGCCTCTTTTTTTACTGAACAGAATCCAAAAGCGATTGCAGCTAAAGCTATTGCAGATACGAAACTAGAACCCAGTTGTATAAAACCATAGGCAAACATAATGTTTTTCTTTCCAGAACATTTTTTTGAATCTTTTTTTTCTTCTGTCATT
>QCQM01000028.1 GCA_003212195.1 Prochlorococcus sp. AG-449-O05
ATTTAATGAATCAATCCCAAATCTATGGACCCACTTATGAACAACATTATCTTTAAGTAAAGAATTATTTTCTAAAGAGGCTTGTTTAAAAACTTCTATTAAATGGTTTTTTAAAAGCATAAAATTTCTAATTTAACTTTCTATTTAACAGAGGCCTTATAATAATCAAGGATAAAACTGTTAAAGAAAATAAAATTGAGATACAACTCTTACAAGTTAAATCACCATATGGGGCATGTAAAGCCACTAATTCTAAATCCATAGTTTGTGTATAGGCAGTCCTAATAGGTTCGATCGCAAAAGTTAATGGATTTAATGAAGCCAACCACCCAAGCCAATTTGGCATAAAAGAAATTGGAGCCAAAGCAGTACTTGCAAAAAGAAGAGGTAAATTTATCACAAATATAAGAGCGATTAATTCAATATGTCCAGGCAAAACAAAAGCTAAACATAAACTTATTGATGTCACAAAAAGAACTAATAGAATTAGTGTTGTAAAAACAATTCCTAAACCATATAAGTTGGGCCATCCATATCCCAAAGTGTATGAAACAACCATTATTACAATACTCTGAACAAAGCTCAGGATTGTTATGTAAAAAAAAGAAGATAAAACTATGGACAATCTACTTGTTAAAGGAGCCACAAGTAATCTATTAAGAAATCCAAACTCTCTATCAAACATTAAAGGAAGACCAGAATTTAGGGCTCCGCTAAAAGCAGTAAAAACAATAAGTCCTGCTCCTAAAAAATTCCCATAAGAATCAACTCCTGGTAAAAAACCTTCAGGAGCTTTAGAGAATAATGCCCCAAATAAAAAAAGCCAAATTATAGGTTGTAATATTCCAGCTAAAAGAGTTGATGGTCTTCTTTTTAATTGAATAAATAATCTCTTTGTTAAGGCAAATGTTTCTTGATATAAAAAAAATAAATTATACTGTTGTAATTCCATAATTAGCAGTAATTAATTTTCATTATAGTTAGTTAACCAAAATTTTTTTATCGCATTGATTGCTTTGATTCTTTTTTAAGATCTCTTTTCCCTGCCATAGAAATTTCGGCATCCAATAATGTTTTCCCGGTTGCTTGAAGATATACATCATCCAAGCTTGGCTGACTTTGGGTAAGAGAAAAAACTTCAAACTTTGAGAAGGCCAATTCCACTTTGAGCTTCGTAAGTAAATCTTTTTCCTTATCTGCTACAAAATTTATCGAGAAACCTTGAGCTTCATTTATGATAATCTGACTAATTCCATCTATTGAAGATAAAATTTGGCATATGTTTTTTGCCTCTTCTTGATTACTAAATTCTCTTACTTTCAAAGTTACTCTATCTCCTCCTAATTGATTTTTCAGTTCTGTAGGAGCCCCTTGCGCTATAACTCTTCCATCATCAATTATCACTAATTTATCTGCCAATTTATCTATTTCATCAAGATAGTGACTGCTTAAAATAATAGTCATTCCATTATTTCTCAAATCTTTCAAAAGTTGCCATATGATATTTCTACTTTCAATATCTAAACCAACTGTAGGTTCATCCAATATTAATACTTGAGGCAAGTGTAAAAGTCCAGCTGCAAGATCTATTCTTCTTTTCATTCCCCCTGAATAAGTTCCGCACTTACGATCAATCCAATCATTCATTTCTAATTGATCTATTAATTTCTTTATCCTTTCAAATTTTTTGTTTTTGTTGATGTGATATAAATCTGATTGAAAATCCAAAAGCTCTCGTCCAGTTAATATTTTATCAAGTGCAATATCCTGGGCAACATAACCAATTAATTCTCTAATTTTCCTTGAATTTTTTATCAGATTAATATTATTTATTAAAACTTCTCCACTATCAGGCTCTATTAAAGTAGCGAGTATTTTTATAAGTGTTGATTTGCCAGCACCATTTGGACCTAGTATTCCGAATAATGTTCCAGCTTCAATTTCCATTGATAAATTTTTTAAAGCCTTGATTTCTGAATAAGATTTTGAGAGACCTTTAACTTTTATATAATTCATCAAACTTACTATTTCTTAAAAAACATTTTACATCTAATTTAATTACTAAGCAGGGATACTATAGATAAAAATATTTGCATAGATTGCTGCTCAAATTCTACGGATAGTTGGGTTCTGGAAATTAATAACAAAAGGCAAATACCAAACATATAGAGTATAGACCACCTAAAAAGAGACTTTGCTCTTGAGAGATCATCAGGAGATTTCTTTAATTCATTTATTAATTGCAAAAGTCTTCCATTAAATGGCAATAACATAATTCCGTATAAGAGACCCCCTTCAGGTAGAGCAAAGATTCCCATAATACTCATTAAAACTGTTGCCCATCCGTATCGAGAAATCGCTTTAGCAGTAAAAACAGATCCTTTAACAGAAGGGAGCATAGGAATACCAACAGATGCGTAATCATCCTTCAATAAAATTGCAAGTGCCCAAAAATGAGCTGGGGTCCATAACATTACTAAACCAAACAACCACCAACCACTAAGACCTACATGCCCTGTGGCGGCAGACGCTCCAACTAAGGGTGGTATCGCACCAGCAACTCCTCCGAAAACAATGTTTTTTGTTGTACGAGGTTTCAAAATAACTGTATATAAAATTACGTAGCTAAATAAACCAAGAAGAGTTAAACCCGCAGCCAAATAATTTACACCACTTACTAAAAGCATCGAAGCTGCCAAAGTACATGATACCGCAGCTAAAAATACAGTCTTAGATGACAACTTTCCTGCTGGCAGTGCTCTTTTGCTAGTTCTTGTCATCCTCTTATCTAATTCCATTTCCCACAAGCAATTAAGAGCTCCTGCTGCAGCTGCTGTCAAAGCGCCTCCTCCTAAAGTACAGATAAGCTTCGGTGAAGACAAAGGCCATTCTTCTGTTAAAGCCATTCCTCCCAAAGTTGTTGCCAATAAAAGTGGGATTAATCTAGGTTTTGCCACTTCGAGCCAAGGCGGCAAAGTTAATCTTTTTCTTGAAGGTACAACTTCATCCCTAATTGGAGATTTATAGTTAAAGTTTTCTAAGTTACTGCTTTTCATGAATTGATACCAACCATTTGAGAATTTAGGGAATGGTTTAGACCTTTTTTGGTAAAGGGATTTCTAAAAATTAATGTTGTTAATATCGCAATAAATAAAGAGGCATTAAGTTGATGACCGATAATAAAAATAGGTTCATTCAAATTTGTTTTAAGACTTAAAACACCCAAAGTAATTTGGGAAAACAAGAGAAAAATAAGTGTTGTGAGATATTTCCAATTTTCATAAAGCAAACTTCTCTTATAAAATGCAGTAGCAATAATCAATAAAATTGAAAAAGCAATTGGAAAAGAAAATAATTTATGAGTATTTAGAATTAGACATTGTTTATTAAAAGATAAGCAAATATGTGCTGACCAGGTTGATGAAAGCCTTACTCCAATAAAAGATTGAATCAGAGTAAGTAAAAGAGGAACAAACAATAATAATCTCCACCAAATTAATGGCTCTTCTATGTCGTCATTTTCTAAATTTTGATTTATTGAAATTGTTGTAATGAGAAGTAGAAAAGCTATTAAAAGATGGCCAGTTACAGTATATGAATCAAGCAGATTTATTACTGTTAAAGCTCCAAAGGATCCTTGGACAATAACAAGAAAAAGTAACAAAGAATAAGTTTTAGGTAACCAATTTGGAATTTCATTTTTCCAAATAATTGAAAGCGCAAATTTAAAAAGAATTAATATTCCAACTAGAAAAGCATCTAGACGATGAAACCACTCTAGAAATACTCTTAGGTTCATATGTTTAAAAGGCAAAAAAGATCCATAACATAATGGCCAATCTGGACAGGCAAGTCCTGCCTCCATTACTCTCGTAGCACCTCCAATTACGATTAGTGCTATAAGTGCAAATACACTATGACTTCCCAACCTTTTAAAAACTGTCAGATATTTTGATTTATATAATTGGTTATTAATCAAATGGATAAAACCTATTATTTTGCATAATAAATTAGATTCAAAAACCAAACATTAATTAAAAATTAATATGTTTAATTTAAAAAATAATTTACTAATTTAATCTTTTTTCCCTGACAATTAACTCTAAAAAGTTATTAATAATACGCCTTTTATTTCATAAATCTTAAGAAGTTGTGAATTTAAATGTTTTTCTTTTAACAAAAGATGCAGGATTGTAAAAATTGAATATCTTGAGGATATAAATACAATTTATTAGGGATCAATTGTTAAATAAAAACATTTATTTAATACTTATTATTTCACTCGTTTTTGCTATATCTTTTTGGATTGGTTTTAATGTAAATTTGCTCCCAGCAGAAGCAAGTATTAATGCACCAATTTACGATGAACTTTTTAAAATTCTTTTCATCATTGGATTAATTATTTTTATAGGAATGACAATAGCAGTTATTTATAGCTTATTTAAGTTTAGGAAAAGAAATGATCAAATAGGCGATGGTATAGCTTTAGAGGGAAATTTAAGTTTAGAAATTGTATGGACAATTATCCCTTCAATAATTGTTTTATTAATAGGTTTATATAGCTACAACATCTACGATCGAATGGGAGGGATGAAAGAACTAAATCATAACCACGAAATGATGAGTTCTAACACTGAAAAAATATGGGCTGGAATAAGTCAAACTTCCGATAATGAAATGTCAATAAATAATTTATCAATTGAAGTTTCAGCTATGCAGTTTGCATTTCTATTCAATTATCCCAAGGGCAATTTCATATCAGGAGAATTACACGTTCCTGTTGATCAAAAAGTATCAATGAAAATGGAATCCAAAGATGTCATTCATGCGTTTTGGGTACCAGAGTTCAGAATTAAACAGGATATTATTCCTGGACAACCAACTATTCTAAATTTCACTCCTACAAAAGTAGGAAAATATCCGATAATTTGCGCAGAATTATGTGGCCCATATCATGGAGGAATGAGAGCTTCGATAATTGTTGAAGAAGAATCTGAGTACAACGAATGGTTTAACAAAAATAAAAAACCAGAGGTAAATTTATGACAATATCAATTGATCCTCAAAAAACTAATAATGAAAGTCTTCAACCTAAAGGCTGGCTTAAATACTTTAGTTTTAGCCTTGATCATAAAGTAATTGGGATACAATATTTGGTTTGTGGTTTTCTCTTCTATTTAATTGGAGGAACCTTAGCGAGCGCTATAAGAATTGAACTGGCCAGTCCAATGTCTGATTTTATGCCAAGAGATGTTTATAACCAAGTTTTAACTTTACACGGAACAATAATGATATTCCTTTGGATAGTCCCAGTAGTAAACGGTGCTTTTGGAAATTATTTGATTCCATTTTATGTAGGTGCGAGAGATATGGCATTCCCAAGATTAAATGCCGTAGCTTTTTGGTTAATTCCTCCTTCAGGTTTGATGCTAGTAGCAAGCTATTTTGTTGAGGGTGCTGCTCAGGCTGGATGGACGGCTTATCCACCTTTGAGCATAACTACTCCTCAATCGGGACAAATTATTTGGATTCTTAGTGTTTTATTACTGGGAGGCAGTTCTATATTCGGTGGAATAAACTTTATCGCGACCATTATCAAATTAAGAAGGCCAGGATTAAAACTTATGCAATTGCCAATGTATTGTTGGGCAATGCTTGGAACAAGTCTATTGGTTGTTTTATCAACTCCTGTTTTAGCTGGCACTTTAATTCTACTTAGCTTCGATATCGTCGCTAATACAGGTTTTTTCAATCCTGTTTTAGGTGGCAATGTCGTGGTTTATCAGCATTTATTTTGGTTTTATTCTCATCCAGCTGTATACATTATGGTCCTTCCTGCCTTTGGTTTAGTTAGTGAAATACTTCCTGTACATGCTAGAAAACCACTTTTTGGATATACAACAATGGTTTTTTCAATAATGGGAATAGTAGTTTTAGGTTTAGTTGTTTGGGCGCATCACATGTTTACTAGTGGAACTCCCCCTTGGATGAGATTGTTCTTTACTATTGCCACAGCATTTATTGCTGTTCCAACAGGTATAAAATTTTTCAATTGGGTTGCAACATTATGGGGAGGTAAAATTTCCATCAATAGTGCAATGTTATTCTCTTGTGGATTTATTATAAATTTTGTTTTTGGAGGTATTACAGGAGTTGCTTTGGCACAGGTACCTTTCGATATTCACGTACATGATACCTATTTCGTTGTAGCCCATTTTCATTACATAGTTTATGGAGGGACTGTTTTTATTATTTTCTCTTCAATTTATCATTGGTTCCCAAAAGTAACTGGAAAAATGCTCAATGAAAAATTAGGAATTTTACATTTTATCATTACCTTTATTGGATTTAACTTGTGCTTTGCTCCTCAACATTGGCTTGGTTTAAATGGAATGCCAAGAAGAGTTGCAGAATATGATCCTCAATTCCAGTTCGTTAATCAAATTAGTAGCCTTGGGGCTCTTTTGATGGCTATAAGTACAATTCCTTTTTTAATTAATGTATTCCTTAGTGTGAGAAATGGAAAATATGCTGGAGATAACCCTTGGAATGCTCTTACCCCTGAATGGTTAACATCTTCTCCACCTCCAGTTGAAAATTGGGAAGGTGAAGCTCCATTAGTTGAAGAACCTTATGGTTATGGTAAAGAAATTACCGAACAAAAATAAAAACACATGACAACACTAGATAGCTCAAAAGAAATTCAAAAAAATAATTCTGAAGTCAATGAAACACATGAAGACTTCAGAATGTTTGGTCTTATAACATTCCTAATTGCCGACGGAATGACTTTTGCTGGATTCTTTGCTGCTTATCTAACTTATAAAGCGGTAAATCCATTGCCTGATGGTGCTATTTATGAATTAGAACTTCCTATACCTACACTCAATACAATTTTGTTACTTATAAGTAGTGCAACTTTCCATAAAGCAGGTAAAGCACTTTTAAAAGATAAAAACTCTGATTCCCAAAAATGGTTGTTTTTTACTGCTTTTCTTGGAATTATATTTTTAATATGTCAATTATTTGAATATTTTCATTTGCCTTTTGGATTAACCGATAATTTATTTGCAAGTACTTTTTATGCTCTTACTGGTTTTCATGGATTACATGTCACTTTAGGCACTTTAATGATTTTAATTATTGCTTGGCAATCGAGAATCAATGGTGGAAGATTAACTAGTCAAAATATGTTCCCATTGGAAGCTGTTGAATTGTACTGGCATTTTGTAGATGGAATATGGGTTATTTTATTTATTATTTTATATCTTTTATAAAAACTTAATTTTAAAAAATTAAATATATTTTTTATTAATTTATATTGCCACAGTTCTCCTTTTTAGTAAGAATATATAGTTAGAAATTTGTCAGATAATGCTAGAAGGAAAAGAACTTCTTGAAAAAGCAAAATTATTAAGTAAAAACTCTGAAGATGAGATAGCAAAAGGTTGTGGTTACGTAGGTCCTAGCGGAAGAATCTTAAGAAAAAGTTTTTACAGGGCGCTTATCGAAGCTAAGGGTTACAAAATAGGAAATGGACGTCAGGGGAAAAATGGGAATAGAGCTTCAAGAGGCAGGCAGACAGAATTCAAAACTAAAGTTCATGGCAATGGGAACCTATTAATTGGTCATGCCTACACCAAAAAATTAGGTCTAGAACCTGGTCAGGAATTTAAAATCGATCTTAAAAAAGAGTCAAAAACAATTTATCTGATTCCATTAAATTAAAAAAAATATTTTACCAACCGTTTTCTTTAAGCCACTCCGAAGAAATATTATTTGAAGATAAATCTTGATTACTATTTTTATTAAATAAAAGTAATTTCTCTACATATTTAATTAGTGCATCTGCCTCAAGGTTTACGCTGTCACCGATATTTAATTTATTCAGATTTGTGTTATGCCAAGTATGAGGAATTATCGCAATAGTAAATATTTCTCCATCCTGCACATATTTTGCAATCGTAAGACTTATACCATTTACGCAAATACTCCCTTTATTAACTACATATTTTGAAAAATTATTATTTTTCCACTTTACTGATAAGAGCCAAGATTTCTCTAATTTTTCTATATTCTCAACTGTTCCAAGACCATCAACATGTCCGCTGACTATATGCCCTCCTAGTCGGTCAGACACCCTAAGAGCGGGCTCCAAATTAACAATCTGATTCAGGTTCGACTTTACTCCTAAAGTTGTTTTTTTTAATGTCTCCTCACTAACATCAACAGTAAATTTATTTTGAAAAATCTCTTTAACTGTCAAACAAATTCCATCAACAGCTATGCTGTCACCGATTGCCATATCAAATAAATTATCTAGAATTTCAATTTCTAAAATATTTTTTTTTTGTCTTAGTTTTCCAACTGATTGAATTATTCCTGTAAACATAGATTTAAGAAAAATATTTTTGCAAAATTTTGTATTTACTTTAATTTACTTTAAATTATTTTCAACTATAAATAAATTAAAGAGTAAATAAAAAGAAATTGATCATATTTAAATGATTATTAATTCACAAAAAAGATCATTTGGTAGAGGGGCGAAAGTGAGCTTATTCACTTTAGGGACAATGCGAGCAACTGAAAGTCTTGAAAAAATGTATAGCATAATAAAAAATGCATATTATGTAGGAATTAACCACATAGAAACAGCACCCTCTTATGGTGATGCTGAATCACTTATTGGAAATTCAATAAAAAAATTAGCAATAGAAGAGAATATAAAAGAAACGAATTGGGTGATTACTTCCAAAGTTTTACCAAAGGGTGATTTTGATTTTTTAAAAAATAATTTTAAAAAGTCTCTTAAAAATTTAAATCGTGAGAAAATTAATAATCTTGCAATTCACGGACTCAACTTAAAACAACATTTAGATTGGGTTCTAGCTGGAGAAGGTAAGAAATTCATATCTTGGATACTTAAGAAGGGACTAGTTGATCAAGTTGGTTTTAGTTCTCACGGAAGTTATTCACTAATTAAAGATGCAATTAACTGTGAAGTTTTTTCTTTTTGTAGTCTTCATTTACATTATTTAGATCAATCTAAGATTGCTTTAGCAGAGGAAGCTATAAAAAAAGGTATGGGAGTTTTAGCAATATCACCTGCTGATAAAGGAGGTAGATTGTATTCTCCAAGTGATATTTTGATAGAGGCCTCTAAGCCTTTTCATCCATTAGAATTAGCATATCGATTTCTGCTGGCAAAAGGCATTACAACTTTATCCTTGGGGGCGACAAACAAAAAAGATTTTGAATTTGCGCATAAACTTAGAAACTCATTCGAGAAGCTTACAAAACTTGAAAAAAGCGCCCTGAATAAAATTGAGGAAGTTTCTAATGAAAGATTAAACTTAACAAAATGTGAACAATGTAGATCTTGTCTTCCATGTCCAAATGAAGTGCCTATTCCAGAAATACTTCGTTTAAGAAATATATCTATTGGTTATGGCCAATTAGAATTTTCAAAAGAAAGATACAATTTAATAGGAAAAGCTGGCCACTGGTGGGAACAAAAAAATTCCTCATTTTGTCAAGAATGTAATGAATGTGTTCCTAGATGTCCTAGTAAATTAGATATACCAAATTTATTAAAGGAAACTCATAACTTATTAATTGAAAATCCTACAAAAAGATTATGGGGATAAGGAATCATTCCAGATATTTTCAAGATTAATTTTTTGTTCATTTGTTAAGACAGGGAAAGACCAACTATTTTGCCAACATTTCTCAGAAGGTCCTGAGGTGGGGAACATTTCAGATTTATATTTACTTTGCAAATAATCACTATTGAATGGAAGATACCAACCCTGGCTTACTAATTTATCTACTATTGATTTATTTTCTAAAGATTTAATCCATTGAATTAATATTGCATTATTTAGATTTGATCGACTAAGTAGAAAATGCCACATCAAAGGTACGCCTTGGCTTGGAAAAACTAAAGAAAGCCTTGGATCTATTTTTAAATATTTTGAACAAAGACTATAAGGAACTATTGCTACACAAGCATCAGAATTAATCAACCAATTGAGCATATTTTTATCATCAAATAACATTGCTTGGGCTTTGAGTTTTTTTAAAGAATTAGATGAATTAATTTTTTGAGAAATTGACAAGATTATTCTGGGACTTTGTGGAAAAATAATTTTTCCAGTTAATTTTTTAGAAAGAAGAAAATCCCAAGATGTTCTGGCTGAATTTATTAATTCTTTATTATTTTTAATGATAATTGCATAGGGTACTAGGCCAATAGGAAATAATTTACTCCTCTGATTTTGATTAAAACTTCCCAAAAAATCTATCGATCTCTTATCCAAATTTTCGAACAGTGCATATTCATTTATTTTTTCAAATTCTGAAAAATCTATACTAGAAATCCATCCATCATTTATTAAAGTAAAGTCAGAATTGAAAATTTTGTTTCTATTTTTTTGTAGCCGAATATTTTCAAAATTAATTTTTTCCTGCTTCCAATCTTTTGGAATCGTATCTTTAAAAGATTCTGGATAAAAAGAATTTTGAAATGCAATTTTTACTTTATTAGGTAAATTACTGCAAGAGTTTAAGAAAAATAAAAGCGAAAGCTTACCACAATTTAAAAATTCTCTTCTGGTTGCAAATTTTGAAAACATTCAGCAATCCTTCTCTAAAGAAATTTGACCTAGGCCCTTCATCAATTCCAGATTTTGTTGACACAATGAAACTATTTCTTCATTTTTAAATCCATCTAAGAAAGCAAGCAATGATATTCCACCAGCACCTACACCTTCTTTTACATGACCCAATTCATAATCCCTCAATTCTTTGTATTTTGAAGATTCGAAATTTAAAGGACTTGCTAAACCCAATAATTTGACATCATATTTTTCATTAATTAGATTTACTAAATCATTTAAAGAATTATCTTTCACAAGCCACCCAGTTGTCGCAATAAAAACATCTTCAATAAATTCATCTTTATTTTTTTCATCTAATAATTCTAATACAAGCAAAATGACTGCTAACATCTGACTTCCGCCAGACAATATTACAGGTTGTTTTGCTAACCTTGCACCAATTACTAGACCTATTGAAAAAGCTTGGAAAGGATCACCTACCGCCGCGACAACATCAAAAGAGTCGAAATTAGCCTTGAAATTTGCATTGAAAATTCCTCTTTTAACTACTTGTCTTCTCAGCTCTCTTGGAGCTTTAAATAAACTGCTCCCAACTAAATTAGACACCTGCAAACCAAAAGCTTCCATTACTGCCTGAGCAGTTGTGGTGCCCCCCGGTACAGATTCAGAAATTAAAACTGATTGTTTTAAGGATTTTCCTATCGCAAGACCTTTTTCATAGAGATTTAAAACTCTCTCTTTAGTCATCGATTTACCAGTTGTAAGACAATTTGATGGGCCCATATCTTTATCTTCTACAACCAAATGATTAAAATAAGGCTTTGCTCCTATTCCCAGAGGAACAATAACAGGATAAATATTTATAAGCTTTGAACAAACATGACTGATTAGGGCAGGAGTTACTCCTGCATTGAGAAGAGGTAATTTATATTTATGATCTTTTGAAGCACCCTCAAGCAAAAATTCGGCATCTGCGAGCGCAGTTGTTCTCCTTGATTTTGCACTAATACCTGCAGCGGAAATACCTGGAATTTGAGAAGTATTAGTGCCTGCAATTACAAGAAATATTTTTAAATTTTTAATATTCTTTTTTAGTATTTCTATCTTATTAAATTGTCTTTTTTTGTTGAATTCATCTCCAAAAAAATTTATACCTAATTCCATACTATACATTCTTACTTTTTTCAATTATTTAAATCAACTAAGCCATTTAATAGTCTAGGAGGATCTGGGATATTTAATTTAAATCTTGGGAACAGAGAATATGCAACTACATGTACCGTTAAGACATAAACTATTTCTTGAAAAATTATTAAAAAAACTGCACCTAATTGGATACTTAAAATTGAGGGAGAAAAAGGTAAATTTAATAATCCAATAAATTTTTCTAGTAGACCATAACTTGCTCTAGTAATTAACACCCAAAGATTATCACCAACCAACGTAGATAATGCTATTACTCGTACGAAAAAGCCAAGAGTTCCAATAAAAACTCCTACAGTTACACTAAATCTCCAACTTTTTTCTCTAAACCAACACCAACCCAACCAAAAAGCCAAGATCCCATAAGGAAATAAAAATAAAGTTCCTCTAACAGGACCCATAATTATGAATAAAAGTAGAAATTGTATTAGGAGACCTTCCAATGCAGTTTTAGTTCCTCTTCTCAAGTGCAAAAGTATCATTGGGAGGGGTAA
>QCQM01000029.1 GCA_003212195.1 Prochlorococcus sp. AG-449-O05
CAATGTACATAGTGAAGATTTTCTTTGAATCTCATTTATATCTAGGTCAGAAAGATTACTTAATTTTTCAAGGTCAGTTAGATTATTTTGAATAAAAAAAGATTTCTCATCTCTAAAGTTAGTTGGCAAAAAATCTAAAAAGGTTTTGCTTTCCATTATTTAAAATACTAATTCATTTTAACATTTTTCTTTACTTCCCCAATCACAACTGGTTTACTTACACCATCTGAAATTTTTTCAAGCTTCCTTATCTTTATTTTTACATTTGCACCAGATCTGCTACCTTTCCTTAAGTTTTCCGATAATTGTTCTAAAGTCGGTTCAATAGATTCTTCTGGAAAGTTATCATCTGCTGCAGCAATAATCATATCGAAACCATTGTCATAAACAATTGGGACATATTTTGCATTTTCTATTACTACTTTTTCAGTATAACTTTGTATAAATGCCCAACTGCTTAAAGAAAGTAATAATGAAAAGATAGTTGCTCCAATTATTCGAAATTTAAAACCAAAATTAAATATAAAAGCTGCTATGGTGAAAATGAAAAGAATTATTCCAAGAAATCCAAAGATTTTGGGTGTTTTCTCTAATAGTTCAAAAAAAGACATTTAGTGGCTTTGACCTGATTAATTTCTTATATTTTGTAAGCCTACTCTATTTTTGGGCTCTAACTTGAAAAAAATTAGATCTCTAAATCTAAATACTAAGATTCTTTTTGTAGGGATGCTTTTTCCCTTAGGATTTTTAGGTACTTTTTTATTAGATAATTTTTTAAAAGAAACTTATAGTTCTAGGAAATTAGAATTAGAAGAAAGTATTGAGAATCTTTTAGATAAAAATGTTGATTTGGGAGATTATGTCGGGATTAGATTTCTAGGATTTTCTTTAGGTAATTCAAAAATTAATGATAAAAAAGATTTAGATTCTGAAATTAAAGCTAAAAATGTATATGTGGGCATTATGCCTTTTAGATCTTTTTTTAAACAAAAATGGATAGTAAAAATAAGTCCTGACCAAGCTGCAATTAATATTGATAGAGATTTTTTTAAACGGGATAAACCTTATGAAAAAGATAGAAGTATAAAAAAATCAAAATTAAAATATGAATTGAACTTTAACTTAAATAAATATTCAAACCTTAATTTTAAAAAAGCAGGATTAAAAACAAAAGTAAAAGGTAATTTTGTCTACAAGTCAAGTAATAGACAAATCATTGCAAATGTAAAATCAAATTTTGATGAAAAAGGTTTTTTAAAATTTAAATTTAATACAAAATTAAATCAAGACTTTTTAAAACTGGATTTATTTTCTCGAGGTTTAGATCTTGAGAATTCTGAATATATTATTGGAAATAGAAAAATTAGTTTTAAAAAAGGAAATTTTAAATCTAATTTTAAATTTAATAAATTGCCAAACGAAACATTTTGCAAAGGAAGATTTTCTTTTACTAATTTAAAAATAAAATCGGAAGCTTTCTCAGAAAATATAAATTCAGACTCAACTAGTTTTTTTTGTAAAGATAATAATTTAATTGGTAATTCAGAAAAATTAAATTATGGAACTTTGACTTCGAATTTTAATTTAAATGTGCCATTTAATAGAAGTTCCAATAATATTGATCTAAAAGGAAGTATTGGATACATTAATAGCCTAAATCCCGATATCCAATTATCCGGTAATATTCCCTATTGGTTTGATAGAAGAGGTATTAAATTTGGTGATATAGATACTAGTTTTAAAATAAATAGAACTCAATTATCTAATTTAAATATTTTCCGAAAAAATGATATAAGGGGTTTCATTACTGCTAAAGGAGAATTAACAGGAAAAATTACTGATCCTGATATTTCGATAAACTTTAATCTTGATTACCCTCACTTTAAAGGTATTCGTATTAGAGAAATCTGGGAGGGAGATATTAAAAATGAAAATAATGAATTTCTGCTAAATATGAAAAATAGATATTCTCCAATCCCTTCATTTGTCTCACTCAGGTTTGATTCCTATTTTAAATTAAATAATGCAAATTTTATAAGAGTTTTTAACTCAAATAAAGGTACCATAAGTATAGACAAACAGGATGATAGTTATAAATGGCGAGCGGATAATTTTCCTCTAGATGAACTTGAATTATCTATAAACAAAAATCAATTCGATAGAATTGATGGAATTATTACCGGTGAGGGATCAATTTCGTCAGACCAGTCCTACCTTGATGGTCGAATTGCTTGGAGTTTAGGTAAATATGGAAATATTAATCTAGCTAATTCATTATTTGATTTCAGCGTAAAAAATAATTCTTTTTATATAAACTCTTCACTGTACCCAATTGATGGAGGAATAATTGAAGTCGAATATGATTCAAGTAAAAATAATTTAATTAATTCAGAGTTTAAGGATATAAGTACTAGATGGACTATCCTTACTGCTGTTGATATTTTTAACTTTAATAATAAAAAAGTGATTCCTGTAAGTGAATCTAATATTTTGGATGATTTGGAAATAAATAAAGAGAATAAGTCATTAAAAGAGAGGATCGATTTTATAAATGACTTTATTGAAAATAGTAATTTGCTAGAAGACAAATTTAATTTGCAAAAATATTTAAATAAATTTAGAAGTAGATACAATGGGAAAATTAGTATTAATGGCGATAGACCAGTCAATTACAAATTGAATGCAAAATTAAATGGCTATCTTGATATATCAAAAGATGACTATAAGAATAATAAAGAGGAATTTTCTATTGATTTGGAAGGTGGATTATTAACAGGTAAAGGTTCTCTAAGAATTAAAAAATTACCGTTAAGTGCAGCAAATATTTTTTTAAATGAACCAAGAGATTTTCTTGGAGGATTGGATTTGAATTTATTTTATGATATTGATACTAAATCTTTCTCTAGCGAAATTTTTTCCAATAATTCATCAATTAAAAATAACATAATAATATTTGATAGGGGACTAGTTGAATTTAATAATTCTATTTTTGATATTGATTTTTCCCTTACAATAAATGATTCTGAAATCCCAATAAGTTTTGAAGGCTCAATACCCATAAATAAATCTGAAAACTTAGATTTAAGATTGATTGGGAATGGGAAATTTATTGAGTTAATAGATATTTTTGCTGAAGAATACTTTACCTTTAAAGAAGGTGATGTGAATCTTAGAGTGATTCTAAAAGGAACCTTAAATAAACCTCTTTTAAATGGATTTATCGTGGTTAAAGATTCTGAAATTGATTTTTTAAACAATATAATAAAAGATATTAATAGCACAATAATTTTTGATTTTGACTCTTTAGAGATCAATAATCTAGAAGCGAAGGCTGAAGATTCTGGAAAAATTTTTATAAAAGGGTCTTTGCCTTTTTATAGTAAGGATGATTCCGAGAACGCAGAAATTAAATTGATAACGAATAGATTTACTTTAAAGAATGATAATTTTAATTTTTTAATCGATTCAGATGTCGATTTAAGTGGATCATTTGAAAGTCCTGTTTTGAGAGGCTCTCTATCTTTTAATAATGGATTTATTAATTTCAATAGCACCAATCAAAATAATAAAAAAGAAAATAATCTTATACGAAAAGAGGATAAAAAAGATTGGCCAGAACTCTATTGGAATAATAATGAAAATATTGAAATAATTTCAAATGAAACAATTTTAAATTCAGTTCTTTTAGGAGAAACTTTGCCTAATTATTTGGATAATTTGAGTTTTAATAATCTTAAATTAAAACTTGGTCCAGATTTTAAACTTCAATATTCAGAATTAGTTCAAGCTTATTTAGATACCAAATTAGACCTTAATATAAACGGAAAGGTAGGTAAAGATTTAAATGCTAGAGGTCTAATTTATCTTAAAAAAGGAAGAGCTAATCTATATACTACTCCATTTAAACTTGATAAAAATAAAGAAAATTATATTTTATTTGCATCAAGAAGTGGCGTTGTGCCATTTATTAATTTTTCTCTGGTTAGTAAAGTTCCAGATTCTATAATACCTATAAGTGAAAACAATCAAGATTCAAACATCTCAAGTGATCTTAATGTAGATGCGACTTCTAGTGGTTTGGGATCATTTGGGATTGGCAATTCAAGGCTTATCAAAATTGAAGCTTCTTACGAAGGATTTTTAGATCAATTATCTTTTGCTGATGAAAATAGAAGAATCCAATTAAGGAGCACGCCAGACTATAATAGATCTCAAATAATTGGTTTGATTGGAGGTAACTCTGCTAATTTAATTAATAGAGCATTTATTTCTCAACTTAATAATGCTGATGCATTTAGTGAAAGATTTCAGTTATCTTTATATCCGGCCTTAATAGAAAATAATGATTCATTAAATATCTTTTCCAACGAAAATTTAGATATAGAAAATGATGGTCAATCATCTTCTAAAGAGGAATTTTCTTCTGAAGCATGGGTAGCCGAAATAGGGTTTGATATTAATGATGCGATAAATTTTGCTTTTCAAACCGTTCCAGGTAGAGATGATATTTCACCTTTAGGAATTTTGACTTTTCAGGCAAATCCAAACTTAGAATTACTAGGATCTTATGATTCCAATGGGGATTGGAAAAGTCAAGTTCAATTATTTTTTAGATATTAACTCAGAAAGAAATTTACTTTAAAGAATGGTTAATTTGAATTATTATTGAATTAACTAAAAAATATTATGGCTAATATCTTTGAAGTTCCTCAACCAGGTAATGATCTTATAGAAAAAGCTGATAAAGTTCGTTTGGCATCAATAAAAATAAGTCAAACTGAAAATCAAAATCGAATTAAAGCCATAAATTTTATGGCTGATTATCTAGAAAAAAATGCTAAAGAAATCTTAGAGGCTAATAATGCCGATTATTCGAGTGCAGAAAAAAAGGGCATTTCTAGAGCTTTACTTTCTAGATTAAAGTTATCAAAAGCAAAGTTAAATTCAGGAATTGAAGGAGTAAGAAAAGTTGGAGACTTGGCTGATCCTGTAAATCAAGTTCAAATAAAAAGAGAGCTTTCAAAGGGTTTGATATTAGAAAGAAAAACTGTGCCAATTGGAGTCTTAGGGGTTATTTTTGAATCAAGGCCAGATGCCGTGATGCAGATTAGTTCATTAGCAATAAGATCAGGTAATGGAGTAATGCTAAAAGGTGGAAGTGAAGCCAATTTAACTAATAGTTCAATAGTGAAAGCATTGCAAGAAGGCTTAAATGAAGCAGGACTTGATAAGAATTCAATATGTTTACTAAAAAGCAGGAAAGATAGCATGGCGATGTTAAATCTTGATAAATACATTAATTTAATAATTCCAAGAGGAAGTAATGAATTAGTTAAATTTATTCAGGAGAATACAAGAATTCCTGTGCTAGGCCATGCTGATGGAATTTGTCATTTGTTTATAGATATTGAGGCAAATTTAGAGATGGCTTTGTCACTCGCTTTGGACAGCAAAATTCAATATCCTGCAGCATGTAATGCCATCGAAACTTTATTAGTCCATAAAGATATCGCACCAGCTTTTTTAGAAAAGGCTATCCCTTTGTTTAATTCTAATGATGTTAAATTAATTGGAGATAAGAAATCAGTTGAATTAGGGGTAAAATATGAAGCCAGTTTAGAAGATTGGAAAACTGAATATTTGGATTTAATTTTATCGATAAAAATTGTTGATAATCTTGAGGAAGCAATCACACATATTCAAAAATATAGTTCAAAACATACAGATGGAATTATTACTGAAAATTCAACTACTGCTAATAAATTTATGAATGTTGTTGATAGTGCAGGCGTTTTTCATAATTGCTCTACTAGGTTTGCAGATGGGTTTAGATATGGGTTCGGAGCTGAAGTTGGTATATCTACTCAAACTCTTCCACCCAGGGGACCTGTAGGTCTAGAGGGTTTGGTAACTTATAAATATTTCCTTAAAGGTGATGGGAATATAGTAGATGATTTTTCATCAGGAAAGGCTATCTATACACATAAAGATCTTTAAAACTTTTAAAGATGGAAACTTTTTTAAAAATTGAGAATATTAAACTTTGGGCTAGGGTTGGCGTTCTTGATGAAGAAAGGGAATTAGGACAACTATTTATTTTAGATATATTTTTGTGGACTGATTTTGAAAAATGTACAGTAAATGATGATATAAATAAAACAGTTGATTATTCAAAATTAGTTCAAACTTTAAAAGATCAATCAAAGAAAATATATTGTTTTACAATCGAAAAATATTCAAAAGCTATTTTAGAAATCATTGATCAGGAATTTAAGCTTTCAAAAATTAAAATTATTTTGACAAAATGCAATCCTCCAATCACAGGTTTTGATGGGCAAGTGTCAATAGTAAGAATTCTTGAAAATAATTAAAGCATTGGAAAAAAAAAATCCCATTATATTGATTCATGGTCTTTGGAATACTTCAAGTATTTTTTCATCTATTACCTCAAAACTTGATGATATTGACATTGAATATTTTGCACCAACTCTTAAGCATTATTATGGAATGACTTCAATTTTGGATTTGACTAATAAATTAAACGAATTAATTTTAGAGAAATATGGTTTAGAAAAAGAAATAGATATATTGGGATTTTCTATGGGAGGAATAATTGGTAGGTACTGGCTTCAAAAATTTAAAGGATATAAAAGAACAAGAAGATTAATATCTATAGGTTCCCCTCACAAAGGAACTTTGATGGCGCAATTAATACCTAAATACCCTTTTAGAGGAATATCAGAAATGAAAATAAATAGTAAATTTTTGAGAGAACTTGCAGATAATGATTTTTTTCTTGATGATATTGAGTGTATAAATTTCTTTACTTATTGGGATCTAATGGTTTTCCCTGGCTGGTGGACAAATTTAAATTTTGGAAAAAAAATATCAGTGAAAGTATATAAACATAGAAATCTTGTAAGAAATAAATCTGTAGTTGACAAAATAATCAATGAAATTGTCATGTAGTTCCAGATAGACCTAAGTGTCTTATTAAAGAATCTGTTTGTGGCTCTCTTCCCCTGAATAGTTTAAATATGTCTAATGGAGGTAAGCTTCCTCCCAAACTAAGTATTGTATCTTTAAATTTCTTTCCTATTAACTTTAAATCTTCAGAGTTTTCTAGATCAGCTTCTTCGAACATTGAAAAAGCATCAGCACTTAGAACTTCAGCCCATTTATAGGAGTAATATCCTGCAGAATAACCTCCTGAAAATATATGGCTAAAACAACAAAGAAATTGATCTTCTTGAATTGGTTCAATTACAGTAGTTTGTTTTGCAATTTCTCGTCTTATTTCATCTGCTGTTTTACCTTCGTTTTCATCAATACAACTGTGCAATCTGAGGTCTGTAATTGCAAAATGTAGTTGTCTAAGAGTAGCCATCCCACAATTAAAAGTTCTATTCATTAGGAGCTTCTCGAAATTCTCCTCGGATAATTTTTCCCCTGTTTTGTAGTGCTTAGCAATATTCATAAGTGTATTTTTATGAAAACACCAGTTTTCCATAAATTGACTTGGAAGTTCGACTGCATCCCACTCAACATTATTTATGCCAGCTGCTTGAGGGAGATTTATAGTAGTAAGCATGTGTTGAAGACCATGACCAAATTCATGGAAAAGTGTCTGAACTTCTTCGAAGCTCATCAAACTAGGTTTATCTTTTGATGGTGGAGTCTGATTACAAACTAGATAAGCCACAGGAAGGGTCTTTTTGCCAACATTATTTTTATTCAAACATTCATCCATCCAAGCCCCTCCTCTCTTTGATTCAGGCCTCGAATATGGATCCAGGTAAAAAGATGCTATTTTATCATCTTCTTTATTGAGGATATTAAAAAATAAGACGTCATCATTCCACAGAGGAGCCTCATCAGTTGCCTCAACTACTTTAATTTCAAAAAGCTTCTCACTTAATTTAAATAAACCTTTCAAAACATCATTTAGTGGGAACCAAGGTCTCAAAGACTCTTGATCCAAATTGAGCTTTTCCTTTCTAAGAAGTTCAGACCAATAACTAATATCCCATGGCTCAATATTCTGCGATTTTGGAAATCCATTTGCTTTAGAAAACTTATCGAGCGTTTCTAATTCAATTTTTGCGGTTTTGAATGCTGGTTCTCTCAATTCTTCTAAAAGGTTTTCTACATTTTTAATTTCTTTCGCCATTTTCGTTGACAAACTTAGTTCTGCCCAACTTTTATAACCGAGGAGATTAGCTTGTTTGGTTCTAAGAGATAATATATCTTCAATGATTTGAGAATTATTTTTTTCTCCTTGAGACGCCCTACCGACGAATGCCTTGTATAGTTTTTCTCTAAGATTACGCTCGGTGGCATATGTCATGAACGAAGTATAAGTTGGAATATCTAGACTTAATTTCCAAGGACCATTTTTAATATCAACTTCTTCATCTTTTTTTAAGTGATTGTGTGCAGAAATTGCCATCAATTCAAGTACTCGTTCAGGAAGACCATCGACTTCGGATTTTTTATTTAATATTAAGAACCATTCGTTAGTGGCATCAAGAACATTGTTACTGAATTCGGTTGACAGCTTTCCAAGTTTTTCTGAAATTTTGTTAAATTCTTCTTGGTCATTTTTTTGTAGTGAAATTCCTCTATGTTGCATCTCAAGAATTTCTTTATCTAAAATTCTGCTTTTAATTTGATCAAAGTTATTTGTTTCTTTAAGCTTGACTAAAGAATTGTAAATTATTTTGCTTTGCCCGAATTTATTACTCAAGCTAATAATCTCTGGAAGAAATTTTGAATAAATATCCCTTAAACTTTCAGAATTATTTACAGCATTCAGGTGGCTTATTACTCCCCAACTCCATCTAAGAATTTCATTTACTTCATTTAGAGGATTTATTACCTTATCCCAATTTAAATCATTTTGAATTAAATAATTAGATAAATTTTTTTCTATGTTTCTAAATTCTTCAGTTATCTTTTCAAGTACTTCTGGAAATTGTTTACTTATGCTTTCGGGAGTAAATTTTTTAAATTGTGGTAACTCTCCATATTTAAAAATTGAGGTATCCATTTATTAAAATTCTAATAATATAAAGTTGGGATTAATCCAACCAACTTAGCTAAAGTAAGCTGCTGACTGAGAGCATTGGTTGAAGATTCATATAAATTAATTGCGATTTTAGGCCAAAAACCTATTACCAATGTAGGCAACAATAAACTGAAACCAATAGTCAATTCTCTACCATTCATCTCTTTAACTGTAGCAAGTGCTGGAATTCTAGGGCCAAAGAATACTCTCCTACACATTGATAAAAGATATATTGGCGTCAGAACTAAACCTATAGCTGCAATAATAATAGTGATTGATCTAAAGATGGAGCTAAAGCCTTCTTGACTAGTGATACCTAAAAATACAGTTATTTCACTTATAAAACCGCTCATCCCAGGTAGTGCGAGAGAGGCCAGAGAGCTTGCTAAGAAAAAAGCAAAAGTTATTGGCAAGACCTTTGCTAAACCGCCCATATTTGGTATGGAAAGAGTATTTGTTCTTTCATAGAATGAGCCTGTAACAAAGAACATAGCTGCAGCTATAAGTCCGTGACTGATCATTTGTAGCATTGCTCCGCTTATACCTAAAGCATCTACTGCACCAATGCCTAACAGAACGAAACCCATATGGCTAACTGAGCTGCATGCAATTCTCCTTTTAACATTATCTTGTGCAAATGCGTTTAGTGCCCCGTAAATTATATTGATAATTCCAAGAATAATTAATGCAGGTGCAATTTGAAGATGTACTTCGGGTAGTATTTGAACATTGAATCTTAAGAGAGCGTAGCCCCCCATTTTTAAAAGTATTCCAGCTAGTAACATTGAAACTGGTGCATTAGCCTCTCCATGTGCATCGGGTAACCAAGTATGTAATGGGAAGATTGGAAGTTTTACTCCAAAACCAATTAAAAATCCTAAATAAGAAAATAACGCTAGGCTCCCTGTGACATGTTTATTGGTTAAATCGGTAATATTTAAAGTAAAAGTATCACCACTCAGAGCAAGGGCTAGACCGCTTATGAGTATTAGTAAAGAAGCTAAAGCTGTATAAAGAATAAATTTTGTGGCCGCATATAATTTCTTTTTCCCTCCCCAAATAGCAATAAGAAGATATACAGGAACCAATTCAAGTTCCCATGCCAAGAAAAATAATAAGAAATCTTGAGAAAGGAAAACTAATGCTTGTGCTGAGGCTTGCACTAATAAAAGAGCAAAATATAGATTAGATTTTTTCTTAATTTTCCAACTTGCCGCAGCTGATAAAAATGTAATTAACCCACTCAAAGCTACTAAAGGAGCAGATAACCCATCTACACCAAGAGACCACTCTAAGCCTATTGATGGTAACCAGGAAGCTCTTTCTACTAGTTGCAAAGAGCTATCTGAAGTATTGAATTTTTGAAAAAGGACGCCAATTATTAATAAAAAATCTATAAATAAAAAACTTAATGAGATATTCCTAGGGAGTGTATTATCTTCTCCTTCTTTCGAACTCAAGAAAGGCATTATTAAGGCCCCAATTAAAGGGAGCAAAACAACCGATGATAGCCAAGGAAAAGATTCTAAATTCATTTATGGAATGAATAATTTTTTTATTCTAGTTGAAGTTGTACTAGCATGAGACTATAACATTAAAAATGCCTAAGTAAAACTACTTACCGGAGATATTGCTAAATTGGCTACCTATTGTTTGAACGTTTAAGAATGGTGCTCTGCTAGCGACACCTGATTTTTCCCATGCCTTTACCATGGCTTGACTGACGTTTTTACCACTTTCTTTTTTACACAAAGCTAAGATACTTGGTCCAGCCCCACTAATTGCACATCCTAGAGCACCTGCATTTAGTGCGGCATCTTTGACTTCTAGTCCACCTTTAATAAGTTTCCATCTGTAGGGTTCATGTAGCTTATCAAACATTCCCTCTTTTATAAGTTCTTCATTTCCTGCTTTTAATCCATTTAGTAACAAAGTGAGTGCGCCCATATTTGTCACTGCATCAGATATAGGTACATTCTTGGGCATAACCTTTCTTGCTTCACTTGTGCTAAGACGAATTGCAGGTATTGCTACAACAGCTTTAATTGAATCGTGCCATTCACATCTAATTATTCTCCATCTTTGAGAAGAAGACCTGGCGGTCAAACAGAGCCCACCAAGCAGAGAGGGAACTACATTATCAGGATGACCTTCTATATCAATAGCAAGTTCAAGGAGTTTTTCTTTGGACAATGGAGAGTTCATTATTGCATTTGCTCCCATTAGCCCAGCAACTATTGCTGTAGCACTACTTCCAAGTCCGCGTGCAGGCGGCACAGCCAACTTAACTCTTGCTTCAAGTGCAAAAGGATCCATATTTGCGCTCTCCCATACTTTCTGAGCTGCTCTAAAAACTAAGTTTTCAGGTCCTCCTCTTAAATGATTACCATCTGTACTTTCCATTATTAAATCAAATCTATCTCCACCACCCTCGATTCTTGTAAAAATAAACTCATTATATAAATCTAATGCTGCTCCAAGACAATCGAATCCAGGCCCTATATTGGCAGTTGTGGAAGGCACTGTTACCCTTATTTTTTTACCTACTTCAGGAATAGACATTTTTTGTTTTAAGTTTTTAAAAGCATCTTTGCTCTGCAGGCTGCACTAAAAAGTCCAAACTCTTCATCTAAAATTACTTTTATAGGTATTGTTTTAAGAATATCTTTTAATCTTCCCTTGTCGAAAAATTGTTTTAAAAATAAGTCTGATTTAAAATTTTTGAAATGTTTTGACGCTGTTCCTCCAGAAATCCATAATCCACCAAAGCACAATTCTTGAAGAGCAACATCTCCCAATAAAGAGGCATAAGCGCCTAACCAAAGCTTCTCAACTTCAATCATTAGCTGATCCCCTTCTTTAGAAAGGTTACAAATTTTTTCAGGTAGTTCTTTTCTCCCAGCATCAAAAATTTTAATTTTTTTTAAATATTGTTGTAAAGGATGGTTTAGGGCATCAGGTTTGCTTAGTCTCCATTCGGCAATTCTTGATAAACCAGTGCCGCTAATAATTCTTTCACAAGATATCCTGTCAACTTTTAGGTAATTCTTAAGC
>QCQM01000030.1 GCA_003212195.1 Prochlorococcus sp. AG-449-O05
GAAAATAAGTGAAAAATTCTTAATTTGATAAAATTATACGAGTAATTTCTTATTAATGACCCCGATATTTAAATGTTTAATTTGTAGAAAAGATATCGAAAGATCTACTAAGACATTTTGGAGTAAAAAAGGTCACTTATTATGTTCTACATGCTTGGATAATATAGAAAAAAAGAAAATTTGAATTTTTAAGTATATAAAATAATTCTGTAAATTAGTAGTTTTTTAGCAGACTTGGAGTTATCAAGTCAAATAGGACATAATTTATTATTACTGCCATAAAACCTAATAGGCCAGATATTTTATTGATTATTTCGGCTATCAGCCAATAATTTTGGTAATGTGATTTGATCTTAAAAAATCTAAATTTCAAAAAAAACTCAAGTTCAAAAAACCAAAGTCTGGGACTTTAATTTGAAAGAACTTGAGGTTAATTTAGATATAATTAATATCTATTTTGATAACATCAAGTATTTGATGCTAAAAATGGTTTTTAAACTCTTTATGTTTAAATTTAAAACCAGCCGGGAATGATTTGTCCTGTAGTTACGTATGCGCCTACTGCTGCAACGAAACCTAACATTGCTGCCCAACCATTAAAACGTTCTGCTTCAGGTGTCATGATGAAAAAAGTAATATTTGTAAACCATTGTAACAGCATTTATGAAGCTTTGTAAAGTAAATTTTAAAAAATTATGTAAAAAATCATTTTTTTATAGAAAATTTATTTATGCGTAACAATAGTGAAACATTTATGTGTTATTAAAATTTTTTTTCTTTCTTATATATTTTTAAAAGCGTCGTTGAATAATTATCTATTTGTTCAGATAGCCAAGTCTTTTACTTTTGGAGTAACAATTAGAAAAAGTAATTTCCATAATTGAAGAGGTAGACTTTTATTTTAGATATATTTTCGTTGAATTTAAAAAATACTCAGTGAAGAAAATATGGGTCGCCTGAGATTCGAACTCAGGACCAGCCGGTTAAAAGCCGGATGCTCTACCGCTGAGCTAGCGACCCATTTTGTAAAATTGAGTACATATGAAATTATCCCTTTTTAAGGTAAAAAAAACAACTTTTTATCTCAAGTTGAACAATAGAAAAACAATTCTTAACTTATGAAATAAAAAATTAAAATTTCTCTCTAAATTTACAGTTAAAAGTTAAAATAATTTAATAAATAAAAGGATTTCTAAAATGCTCAGAACAATCGTAGTTTTTGCGCCCATTATCGCAGCTTTGGCTTGGGTTATATTCAACATACAAAAACCAGCCAGAGAGCAATTCAATAGAGACTTTTTGGGCAAGGATTAATCCAATTTGATTGATAAAGAAGTAATAGTTATTGGAGCTGGTCTTGCTGGATCTGAAGCTGCTTGGCAATTAGCAAATTTTGGTGTGCCAGTTAAATTAGTTGAAATGAGACCTGTCAAGTCAACTCCAGCTCATCATACAGGTGAATTTGGGGAATTGGTTTGTAGTAATAGCTTTGGAGCTTTAAGTCCTGACAGAGCTGCAGGTTTATTACAAAAAGAACTAAGAATTTTTAAATCATTGATAGTACAAACAGCAGACAAATTTGCTGTTCCAGCTGGAGGGGCATTGGCGGTTGATAGGTCTAAATTTAGTATTGCTTTAACTGAAGCTTTATCTAATCATCCTTTAATTGAAATTAAGAGATTTGAACAATTGGATCTCCCAAGCAAAGAAAATATAACAATCCTCGCAACAGGTCCATTAACTGCCGATGAGTTGTCCTATAAAATTCAAGCTTTTACTGGTATCGATTCATGTCATTTTTTTGATGCAGCTAGTCCTATCATTTATGGAGATACTATTGATCAAGAAATTGTATTTAAAGCTAGTAGATACGACAAAGGAGATCCAGCGTATCTTAATTGCCCCATGGATAAAAAAAATTACATAAACTTCAGAAATGAACTAATAGAAGGTGAACAAGCTAATTTAAAAGATTTTGAGAAAGAATCAGCTAATTTCTTTGAAGCTTGCTTGCCAATAGAAGAAATTGCTAGAAGAGGAATTGATACAATGAGATATGGACCATTGAAATCTATTGGGTTGTGGAATCCAAAATGGGGCGATTTATTTGATAGGGAAAATAGATTAAAAAAAGCGAGCTCATGCAGTTGTTCAATTAAGGAAAGAAGATTTAGAAGGGAAATTACTAAATATGGTAGGTTTTCAAACTAACCTCAAATGGTCTGAGCAAAAAAGAATATTTAGGATGATTCCTGGTTTAGAAAAGGCTGAGTTTGTACGCTTTGGAGTAATGCATAGAAATACTTTTTTAGAATCTCCAAAATTACTTTTACCTACATTGCAATTTATGAAAAGGGAAAATCTTTTTGCTGCGGGTCAAATAACAGGGACGGAAGGTTATGCAGCAGCAGCAGCAGGGGGATTGGTTGCAGGAATAAATGCATCATTACTAGCTAAGGGTAAAAAACCAGTAAGTTTTCCCGCGGAATCAATTATTGGTTCTTTAATAAATTTTATAAGTAATAAAAATCAAATATTATCAAATCATAAAAAGAATAAATTCCAACCAATGCCTGCTTCATTTGGTTTAGTCCCAGAATTAACTAAAAGAATAAAAGATAAAAGATTAAGGTACAAAGCTTATCAACAAAGATCTACAGAAGCCTTGAATAACTTTAAAAATAAACTAGATACTTGTTTTGAAAAAGACCACTTACTTAGCAAAATTTACTAAGATTAATTATCAAAGATCCAAAAAATGGAATTTAATAAGGAAAATTTCGACGCAATTATTATTGGCTCAGGAATTGGAGGATTAGTAACAGCATCGCAACTAGCTGCTAAGGGGGGCTCGAGTATTAGTTCTTGAGAAATATATTATTCCGGGAGGAAGTGGGGGATCTTTTAAGAGGAAAGGCTATACCTTTGATGTTGGAGCTTCAATGATATTTGGATTTGGAGATAAAGGTTATACCAATTTACTAACTCGTGCTCTAAAAGATGTAAATGAAAAATGCGAAACTATTCCTGATCCTGTGCAATTAGAATATCATCTACCACATAATTTTAATATTTCTGTAGATAAAAATTATGAGCAATTTATAAATAAATTATCAGAGACTTTCCCTAAAGAAAAAAAAGGTATCAAGAAATTTTACGATACTTGTGCAAGCGTGTTTAAATGTTTAGATTCAATGCCTCTTTTATCCATAGAGGATCCAAATTATCTTTTTAAAGTTTTCTTTAAATCTCCATTATCATGTTTAGGATTAGCTAGATGGTTACCAGTAAATGCCGGAGATGTGGCGAGAAAATTTATAAAAGATCCTGAACTTTTAAAATTTATCGACATCGAATGTTTTTGTTGGTCAGTAATGCCAGCGCTAAAAACCCCTATGATTAATGCTGGAATGGTTTTTACTGATAGGCATGCTGGAGGTATAAATTATCCAAAAGGGGGAGTGGGAACAATAGCAGAAAAGTTAGTTACTGGTATACAAAAATTTGGAGGCAAAATAAGATACAAAGCTAATGTGACTGAAATTCTTTTAAAGAATGAGAAAGCGGTAGGAGTAAAGCTTTCAAACGGGGAAGAGATTTATTCAAATATTATTGTTTCTAACTCTACTAGATGGGATACGTTTGGATTAAAAGATAATAATAAAGGACTAATTTCTAGCAAAAATGTGCCAAAAAGTGAATATAAGTGGTCTGAAACTTATAAACCTTCACCTTCTTTTGTTTCGATCCACCTTGGAGTAGAAAAAAATTTAATAACCGATAATTTCAATTGTCATCATATAATAGTTGAAAATTGGGATAACTTAGAAAGTGAAAAGGGAGTGATTTTTGTTTCTATACCTACTTTGCTTGACTCGTCTTTGGCTCCAGAAGGTAAACATATCGTACATGCATTCACTCCTTCATCAATGAGTGAATGGGAAGGCCTATCAAGGAAAGAATATTTGCAAAAGAAAGAAAAATATTTTTTATTTCTTGTTGAAAAAATATCAACTATTCTTCCTAACCTTGAACAAAATATAGATCACAAAGAAATTGGTACTCCCAAAACTCATAAAAAGTTTCTTGGAAGATATAAAGGTAGTTATGGACCAATTCCCAGTAAAAAGTTGCTTGGACTTTTACCAATGCCTTTCAACACTACAAAAATTCAAAACCTTTATTGTGTAGGCGATTCATGCTTCCCTGGCCAAGGCCTAAATGCAGTTGCTTTTAGTGGATACGCATGTGCTCACAAAATAGGTGCAAAGTTAAACATAAATAGTTTTAAATTGCCCGACTAGACTAAAAGGATCCTTCTGGAATGATAGAAAAGTTTAAAACTCTTTTTTTTGTAAAAAGTTCGTTAATTTCTCTCTATTTAGCGCTTACAATTCCTTTACCATTCATTTCAATTGAAAAATTAAAAATCCCCTCTTTTATAATTTTTGCCTTAGGACTTTATTTGATAATCAATATTACAAGTGATTATGTAGAAACTAGTAGTAATAAAATTTCATACAAAAGTAGCTTTATTTCAAAATTCCTAGGAAAAAAAAATTGGGAGATTTCTTGGAAAGATATTAAATTAATCAAATCTTTGCCAACCAGTCAGGGTAGTAAAGTTTATTACTTTAATACATTTCAAGGTGATAATTTTCTGGTCCCACAAAGAGTGGAAAACTTTGAAAAATTCTTATTAATTGTTTCCAGTAAAACTGGTATTGCTATTAATGAAATATCTTACATATCTCCATTATGGACTTATAAATTACTCACATTAATATCAGTTTTAATGATTATTGGTGAAATTTTTGCTTTTCTAAATTAAATATTATCAATACTGAATCTATAACCTTGTTGTCTAACAGTAGTTATTCCCCCACCTTCTCCTAATCCAGCCTGTTCTAATTTTCTCCGCAAAGTTAATACCTGAGTATCAACAGACCTAGGACCTCCACTGAATGGCGGCCAGGCCATCCTTAAGAGCTCTTGACGACTTCTTACCATTCCAGGTGGCATTAGTAGGGCACAAAGCAATGCAAACTCCCTAGGGCTTAATTCTACAGGCTTCTCACTTAGAGTAACTTGTCTTAAAAGAAGATGAACCTCTAAAGGTCCAACCTCAACTTTTTCTTGCAATCCTATCCTTCCCCTTTTTAAAAGTGTTCTGCATCGTGCTGCAAGCTCTTCAAGTCCAAAAGGTTTTCTGAGAACATCATCTGCCCCTTCATCTAAAAGATTTACTAATGCTTCAACACCTGATCTTGCCGTTAAAACTATGACTGAAGATCCCAGTTGTTGGGCTAGTCTCATTGCAGTATTATGCTCAAGGATTTCTGCGCTAACTAATAAGTCAGGTGATTGTTCTCTGCATAAGTCAATAGCTTCTGCCGCTGTACCTACTGCTGCAGCTAAATGGCCATCTTGGCGAAGCCTTTGTACAAGGACTGTTCTAAGTGTGGGGTGAGGTTCAACAACTAGAACTCTGGAGGGAGTTTGAGAGCTCGTAGGCAATTGTGAACTGCCAGGAGTTGAAGCTAAGATTTGCTCAGATGATTGCATTCTTAATTACTGTTTGGCCGGGCAATTTTTGATCGTTCTTAATAAGGTATAACAAATGCAAAATAAAAATCAGAATTTATCGAATTATGACATCATTTGAAAACCCCAAAGCAATTCGTCACTTTCAGTCAATTTGCGATAGTTGCCAGGACTTAGTTACTCGTTTTCATACGCCATCTGATCTTAAATTATATTGTGATGGTTATCTCCAAGCATTAAGGAATTGCAGTAGTTTAGAGCAAAAGGATCAAGATAAATTAGAAAGATTAATTGAAAGATGGATTTTAGATCCATCAAGTTTTATTGATCCAGATGGAGAAGGAAATAAAGGTTTTTTTGATAAAAAAAGGATTTAAAATATTAATTTTTATTAATCAATACAGTATTTATACTCACTAATTGTCTTAAGACGCTAATTCAATTTCTATTTTTTCTTTAAGAGATCCAGAGTTGTACATCTCAATAAGAATGTCTGATCCACCAAGAAATTCTCCTTTTAAGTAAACTTGAGGAATTGTTGGCCAATCTGAATATTCTTTAATACCTTCTCGTATAGCGAAATCACTTAATACATCAAACGTACTAAATTCTACACCTAAGGAATTTAGTATTTGAACGACATTGTTGGAGAAACCGCATTGAGGCATTAATTTTGTACCTTTCATGAAAACCATCACTGGATTAGAATCAATCAGTTTTTGTATTTTATCTTTTGTTAGGTTGTCCATAATTCAATTTGGAGTTTCTGTTTTTAATGCCAGTGCATGAATAGCCTCTGAAGCTAATTCTTCCTTCAAAGCAGAATATACTAGCTGATGTTGTTTAACTAATGATAATCCATTAAATTCAGATGCAATTACAGTTACTTGCAAATGATCATTTCCCTTGAGATTTTCAACAAAAACTTTGGAACTTGGAATTTTTTTAGTGATTAATTTAATAACTTCGTTTTTCGTAATCATAATAAATGTTTTTTAACCTTTGTATTTTGTTTCAACAAATCCTAATTGGATCAATCTTTCATAAGCTTCTTTACCTTCTGGACTATTAGGTGACATTATTCTAATTGTTTCAACAAGTAAGGGTACTGCAACCTCAGGTTTTTCAGTTTTTATATAAATAGATGCTAATCTCTCATTTGATTCTGCCAAAATTTGTAATGTTTGCTTACCTTTCCTTTGCATTTCGTTTGGAATTCTCGCATCAATTCCTTTAAAGGAGGAATTTATATCAGAATAAAAAGACGCAAGTTGCTTTGCTAATTTTCTAGCATCTAAGTAAGAATCCTTTGCTTTTTCTAAATCCCCGTTTTTAATATATTTATCACCTTGTTTTATGAAATATTCTACGTTTGAGATGGAGAGCTTTTTACTCTTATTTGAAAGTACTTTGAAGTCTTTTGGATTCTTGACTTCTGCATGAACTTCATTTTTGTAAGGAACATTTCCAAAAAATATAAATAAAATTGGGATAAATTTTAGGAATTTCATTTTCTTATTCATTTATTAAAGTTCATAGTAACTTATTTCAGATTCATCTTCCTACATTTTTTAATGCTTTTTCTTCCTCTTGGGTCATTTTTTCATTTAAAAATATATTAAATTCATTGATAGTAAATTTTAAGTAATCGTTAATTGCTATAGGTTGTCCAAAGGATAAACAAAATTCGCCCCTAAAGTTAGGAGGTACTTTACTATAGGCAATCCCAATTGGAATGATAATGATGGATTTTGTTTTTTTTGTAGCTAATTTAGCTAGTCTATACAGCCCCTCTTTGAGAACTAATTTTTTTCCATATTTATT
Organism: Prochlorococcus sp. AG-449-O05; assembly: GCA_003212195.1. Lineage (GTDB taxonomy): Bacteria > Cyanobacteriota > Cyanobacteriia > PCC-6307 > Cyanobiaceae > Prochlorococcus_A. The sequence continues at coordinate 7,369 of QCQM01000030.1, forward strand.
AATCCTTCCTTCTGGGAAAACAACTAGTTGCTCTCCTTTTTCTATAAGATAAATAGCATATCTTAAAGCTGAGAGAGATGGCGATAATTGATTTATCGAAAAACATCCTAATCTTCTTAAAACCCATCCTTGTATTCCTCTCATTTCTGATTTAGTAACCATAAATCTACAATCCTTTTTTGTTACCCTTCTACCCATTGCCATAGTGAGTATTAAGCCGTCCCATCTTGATCTGTGGGTTGGAGCTAAAATAATAGAGGAATTGATGGGAATTGAAAATCCATTATTTAATATTTTCTTTTTTCTAAAAAAAAACCTCAAAACAATGTCTTGGGTAACAAACATTGCAATAAATCCCAATATAGGGTTGATTTTATGCCAGATATCTAAGGATTTCTTCTTCAAATTAAAATTATCATATATTATTAATTTAAGTGTTTGCCTTTTTTTATTAGCTATTATTGGGCGGTTACTAGATTGTCTAGAAACTAAATTTTTAAAATTATGGCTACTTTAGGAGTAAACATTGATCATATTGCAAATGTAAGGCAAGCAAGGAAAACGGTAGAACCTGACCCTGTACAATTTGCTTTTTTAGCTGAATTAGGAGGTGCAGATTCCATAACAGTTCATCTAAGAGAAGATAGAAGACATATACAAGATAGGGACGTAATCCTTTTGAAAAAGACTATTAAAACAAAACTCAATTTAGAAATGGCTGCTACACCAGAAATGTTAGAAATTGCCAAAAAAATTCTTCCCGATTACGTAACGCTCGTACCAGAGAAACGAGAGGAGGTTACCACTGAAGGCGGGTTGGATGTAAAAGCCAATGTGCAATATCTTAAGGATTTTGTTGGAAATCTAAAAGATTCAAAAATAGAAGTAAGTGCATTTATTGATCCTCTTCGCGACCAGATAAATTATTCCAAAGAAATAGGTTTTAATTTTATAGAATTACATACTGGAAAATATGCTGAACTATCAGGATATGATCAGTATAAAGAGCTTCAAAGGATTATAGAGTCTACACATTTAGCAAACGACCTTGGATTAGTTGTTAATGCTGGTCATGGCCTTAACTACAATAATGTTAAAAAAATTGCATCAATTAACAATATGAACGAGTTAAACATAGGACATAGTATTGTTGCAAGGGCTTTAGCAATAGGATTAGAAAAGTCTGTACGTGAAATGAAGTCCCTTATTAAATCAAATTAAATTTCAAAATGACAAAATATTTTTTCATAGCCGCAAGTGAAAAGTTTTTAACAGTTGAAGAACCAATTGAGGAGATTTTGAAAGAGAGGATCAGGAACTATAAAGAAAATAATAAAGAAAAAGATTTTTGGCTTTTAAAAAATCCATCGTTTTTGCAAACCACCCAATTTGTTGATCTAAAAGCAAAGATTCCATCACCCCCAGCAGCTATTTTATCGACGGATAAAAAATTTATAACTTTCTTAAAGCTGCGTTTAGAGTTTGTTGCTGTTGGGGAATTCGAATTTCCCAATGCAGAAATAACTGATCCTTTTAAAGTTGAATAATATAACCAACCAGTAAATTGCTCAATCTATATAAGTCAAACAAAATTGAAGTGATTGGCCAGCTGTTGGCAGAAGAATTAAAAACAAGTCCTCCCGGCATAACTGATAATTTAGAAATAGTTGTTCCTAATTATTTTTTGGGGAGGTGGTTAAGTGAACAAATAACTATAAAAAACAAAATAAGTGCTCTTTGTGAATTTAAGACAATATCAAGTTATACCGAATCATTATTGTCCAATTTTTTCCCAGGAATTGATATGGGTTTATGGAATTTTGAGTCAATTAAGTGGGGCATTATTGATTCATTAGAAGAATTAAATAGCTTTGAAGAATCATTTCCGCTTAAAAATTGGATTAATAAATATTTGGATAATGAAAAAACAATTGATGGAGACCTATATAATCTGACAAAAAAGATTGCGAATAATTTTATTGATTATTTAATTTTTAGACCAGAAATGATTGCGGAATGGAATAGATATGAAATTAATTCATTTAATCTATTCAAGAATTTAAATTCAGATCAATTTTGGCAACCTATTTTATATAAATTATTAGAGAAAAAGATATCTGAAAAGCCTTCATGTTTGTACATGATGGAATTAATAAAGAATTTAAGAAAAGTTAAATACTTTCAAATTAAAGTACCAAACAAAATTTATATTATTTCAGATAATAACTTATCTAAACTACATATTAACTTTTATTCAGAACTTTCAAAATTTTCTAGTGTAAATTTATATTTATTATCTGCAGGGGAAGATTTATGGAATAGAATTAATTGTCTTGAAGGTAAGTTGGAATTTGATGAATTTGAAACTAAATTGAATTTAAAAAATACAAATATAGAGAAAATATTTGGTGAATTTGGAGCAAACTTTCAGAAATTAATTGAGGAAAACATTAATAATGAAAGTATAAATTTAAAAAATAATTTAATTTATGTTGACCCAACAACTAATTTTAACGAGAAGAAAGATATTCCTCTTCTTAATCAAATACAAAAAAGATTAATTGATAATAATTACGATGATTTTATAGTAAATGAAAGGGATGATTCAATATTATTTTGTGAGCATTTTAATCAGAATAGTCAAATAGAATATATAAGAAATAAAATTATAGAAATTTTAAATTCGTACGAGAATATTAAATATAGTGATATTGCTATCTTATCTCCACAGACTAATCAAATAAAACCTTATCTAAGGTATATCTTTAATAATGAATTAATTAATGGTGAGAAGATACCTTATTTTTTTGTTGATGATAATAATTATGATTTTCCAGACATTTATCAATTTTTAATTGACATCACTGAAATAGCAAATGAGAAAATTACACTTGAAAAAATAGATTATTTTCTTTCAAAAAAAGTAACTCAGAACATTTTTGATTTTGATATTTCTGAGAAGGATGAAATTATTTTCTTATTTACAAAAGTTGGTTTTCATTGGGGCTTAGATGCTAATGAAAGATTAGGTGAAGAAAAAAACACTCTAGAGTGGTGTATAAATAGAATTACATTAGGCCTGATTTATGACAAAGAATTCAATTTAGGTACTTTTAATTTAAAACCATTTAGTTTAAAAAATATAAGTCTGGATTTGAATAAATGGATTAAATTATTACTTGATTTTAAAAAATATATTAATTTGCTGAGAGGATCTTTTACTTACTCAAGTTGGGTTGAAAAGATAAAGTTTATATTAAAAAGTATTTCTGATTCTAATGCAAGTTTCAATTTGGAAATAAGTGAAATAAATAGAATTCTTGATAATCGCGCAATACCTTTAATACCTGATGATCTTATTTTGCTAAATGTTTTTAGAGAGATATTAATTTCTTGCATTAATGAAGCTAAATACCAAGGCAAATCACTTATCAACAAGATCCTGGTAAGTGATATTGAAAATTCTAGGCATATTCCGCACAAGGTTATCTTCTTAATAGACATGAATAGTGTTTATTATCCAAAATTATCAAAGAATGAAAATATTAATTTATTAAATAATAAATATCACCTTGGAGATCCGTCAGTTTTTGAAAGAGAGAAATATTCATTTCTTGAGTTGTTAATTTCCTGTAGAGATAAATTTATAATTACTTGGGTAAAGAATGACAAAAACAATAAAAAATTAAATGTTTCTTTTCCTGTAAAAGAGTTAATTTCTTTTTTTGATAGTTTTTTAAACCAAGGCCAAAGAGAACAGATAATTAAATATTCTGATTTAAGTAAAAAAGAAATAATTGATCTTGATAATACTGAGATAATTAAAACTAATTATTCTTTAGTAGAAGATATAGATTGGAATGAAAAAAAATCTGATATTAAAAATTTTAAATTATCAGAACTGATTTATTGGTTCAAGACTCCACAAAAATACTGGCTAAATAAAAAAAATATTTATCCCAAGGAAATATTTTTTCATCATCCAGATGATGAGTATGTAAGTAATCTTCAGAAGTCGCAACTAATTACAAAAATAATCCGGGAACTAGAGATTGATAACCGTAATATTATTGATGATTTAAAAAATTTGAATATCAATTCTCAATTGGTTGAAAATAGTATTATTATGCCCAAAAATAGCATTTTTATAAAAGAAAAAGAAATCAAAGATTTATTAGAAAGTCTATCTATAAGTTTGAGTCCACATAATCAGATTAATAGAATTTATGTCAAATCAAATGCAAATAAAGAAGAATATTTCATCGCTGATGACACTGTAATTGAATTAATTCATTCGAAACTAAGTTTAAGTCGTTTGACAGAGGCCTGGATAAAATCACTTTTCATTTCTTCTTTAAAGAAGAATATAAAAAAGACTAAAGTAATTTTTAGGACAGAAAATTATTACAAATCGCAAATTATTCAATCACCAGGATTAATTGAGTCAAATCTAATTTTGGCCGAATATATAAATATTTTTAAAAATTATTCTGAAAAATGTTTCCCTCTCCCTCCTGAAAGTGCTTATAAATATGTAGAGGCAAAAATAAAATCAAAAAATGAGAAAAAAGCTTTCACGGATAGATGGATTGGTAATAAATCTTTTTCTAAAGGAGAAAGAGATAATATCGAAATGAAATTATGTTTTGGAAATGAAAAAGAACCAGATTTCTTTTTGAGAAATAATAATTTTGATAAATTATCATGCAGATTATATGCTCCTCTTGTTAATGCATTAAAGAAATA
>QCQM01000031.1 GCA_003212195.1 Prochlorococcus sp. AG-449-O05
AATAGGATCAAATAAATTCATATCATTTGAATCTTGTTTTGGGGTCTCATCTTGATTTGGTAATGAACAGAACCCGTTTTTGCAACTCATCTTTTCTTTTGCAATGCTTGTAGTTTCTGAGAATATATTTTTGTTTTTGTTACTTGAAGATTCTTTCAGCATTTATATAAAAAAATTAAATCCAATATTAAATTATTAACTCAATTTATTTATATAAGCAACAAATTAATATTAATTATTTATTTACTTTTTTTGATTTGGCAAGTCTCTCCAAAATAGCGCCATTATATAAATGAATAAGGATAAAGAACAAATATAAAGTAAAGAATTTAGATGCATTTTTATTTATTAAAATAATTACTAAGAGAAGACCTTATACAAAAAAGGCAAATCAATAAATTGGTAATTGTTTAACTTAGCATTCGTAAGAATTCTAGTATTAATTAAAGTTTTTTATGATTTCCCCAAACTTTCAAAGGAAAAGTTTTTAAATATTAGGAATGTATCTTTTTAGTTAGCAAAATTTATAAGTTTAAGAGTTTAAAAATCTCATAAATTTTAAATTTTTAAAATGTTTTCTGTGATATTCACGATTTATCGTTATTGATTTCTGTTAAAGCTTTTCTACCTTCTCTAAGGGTTCTTAAGACAAGCCAGGAGAGAGAAGAAATAATGATAAAAGTAAGTGTAATTAAAGAAACGAATGTAAAATCGATGTTGTAGGCCAATTTACTAAAATTCTTACTAAGTTAGTAATTTAAAATTCAATTTAATATCAAACGTCTGATCTGGAGTAAGCAGGTATTAACATTCCACCATCTTGATCGTCATTATTGTCATCGTCAAATCCACCCCCCAGAAGTAATTCAATAATTACAAGTACAGCTACTGGATAAAGGCACCATAATATCGCTGTAAAAGGACTTACTGAGGAAGAAGCTGAATAAAATTCTGTCATGGTTTGATACTAATCTAAAGAAACAACAATTGTGGATCCTCTGGGTAGTGTTTTATTCAATATTTCTATAAATATTTTTTAAAAACTTTTCTCTTTAGCACGAATTGATCTTTGGTATGTATTGATTTTTTTATTATTAAAATCAATTTGAATAATAATTTTTTGAAGCTACTGAGAAACTAGTAATGACATAATGAATCGCCCAATTGTTATTTTTTATACTTAACAATAATTGTACAATTTTGATTCAAAAACTATTATTTATCTTGATTTTATAAATTCTATGTTTTCTTTCACTTTTGATCCTTTGGCTGCGATATTTGGTATATCAGGAATTGTAGGCTTCTTTTTCTTCGTTTCTGCTGCTAAGGGAACTTCCAGTATCAATACAAAACCAAAAAAGGAATTAGATTAGAAATTATTGACTCAGAAAACTAAATTGAAATTTTAAATTTTGTATTTAAAAGACTTTTTTAATTATTACTTATTCCATTGTTTAGAAATAAATTCAAGAAAATCTTTTAGATCCTCTTCAGGACAATTTGTTTGTTTTTGTAAATCAATGCAAATTTGCTTAATATTTTCAAAGGCCTTTTTTACAATTTCGTTTTTTTCAATAACCTCAAAATATTCTTGATCAGTAAAAGGCATAATATTAGTTTCCTTCTTGAAAATTATTTATTAACCATATTTTATCTACATTGACTTAACAGTAAAGAAGAAAAAATCTTTTTCCTTAAATTTAGCTACCTAATCGATAATGTTTTTTAATACTTTTAGTTACTTCCCATTCGCAGTTAAGTCCAGCAGGAAATTCAACTAGATCTCCAGCTTTAATCACGTAAATGTCACCGTTTTGGGTACTTATTTTCGCTTGACCTTCAATAATTAAGCAAATTTCCTTATCATCGTAATTCCATTGAAATTTGCTTGGCTCACATTCCCAAATAGGCCAACTTTTTATTCCATACTGAATTATTACGCTTGCACTACAGGGGGAAGTTATTAGAACTTTCACGAAATAGTTCGGGTGTGTTTTTTCATTTTACAAATAAAAGAAATATTTATTTTCGAGAATGCGTATTTCTTTACTGTCTTTTATTTTTTTTCGTTTATCATAAAAAAAATTTCTAATTTATGGATGAGCTTTCTGTATTGTCAATTTCGCTATCTATAGCTTCTTTAGGAATATTTTTTTTATTTTTCGCTTCAAATGATGATGATGACCAAGATGGAGGTAAGTTGATTAAATCATTAGAAAGAATTAATTAATTTCAAGTAAATAAAACATTTAATAGAGATTTATAACCTATAAAGCCTGCATAAATGCAGCTTAAAAAAATAACATAAACTTCCAATGTACCGAGTCTTTTTTTCTTTAATGTTTTCATTGTTTTGAGGGTTTATAGGGTTATTTTATTTAATTTGATTTTTATTAACATGAGTATTTTTTACATTAACTCAGAGATTAAAGAATTATTAATGTCAAGCCAAAAAATAAAAAACAAGTAAAAAATATTATTTTTTTGGTAATTTCTTTTTCCTCAGTCTTAGCAAAAAATAAGGAAATTACTGGAGATATGCTTAATAAAGCCCATCCTACACCTATGGGAAGGGTTTTAAACACAACTTGTTGTAGAAATATTCCTATATTTGTTCCAAGAAGTATTGAAATAAAAAATCTTTTTTGTTGTTTTTTTTCTATGTTTTTTAAGAAAAAATTAATCTTAAATCCTTTTAGACTAATTAAAAAAAGTATTGCACCTAATAATCTTATTTCAGTTGTAAGTAAAGGAGATAAATTGCTTTGAAGGAAAACCATTCTTGATAAAAGACCTCCAAGAACAGCACATAAAACTGATAAAAAAGGAAAAGCAAAAATCTTAAAGTTATTTTTTTCTGAGAAAGAGGAGTTTTCCTCTTTAAAATCGCTACCTTTTCTGAGAATTTTGAATAGCGAAATCGTTACTATAATTATTCCAACCCATGATTTAGTTGTTAAATTTTCATTAATAAAAAATTCCCCTGATAAAGCTGCCATTAACGGAGAAAGAGTTTCTATAGATAAAGTTTTTCTTGTCCCAATTGTTTGTAGTGACTTTAAATAGAAAGTATCACCTAAACCAATACCTATTATTCCACTAATTAGTAGGATAAATATGTTTTTTAATTCAGTTGTAGAACTTAGATTGATAAAAGCAGGTATAAAAATTAAAAAAGCTATTATATTTTTTATTAAATTAATATCTATTGATTTATATTTTTGAGTTTGCGAGCGCCAAATAAAGCACGCATATGTCCAAGATGTAGCAGCTCCAAAAGCAGAAAGGATTCCAATCAAAACGAATAATTTTTAAAAATTTTATTTTATAAGTTGAGTAAATGCTAAAGAGAATACATAAATAAGAATCAAAATCCCCGGTAAGTACTGAATTAGTGATTTGAAATTATTTTTTTTCATATTTTCTAAATAATATATTTTAAACAGTTTTTTTATTGGCAGGGTACAAACTCTCTAACTTCTTTCTTCTTTGAACTTTCGCATTAATTCTTTCATCTTTTTCTTTTTTCTTGATCTCATCATTTATCTTATTTTGTCTATATCCAAACCAAAGTAGAACCCAAATAACAGAAGTTATTAAAAGAAGAGCAGTATACTGACCAGTCATAGGAAAACTGGCCTCAGAATATTTAACGTAAGAAAATAATAAATTCATTTAATTAACTTAAAGCATAAAAATAACGACTGTGTTGATTTTTCTAGAAATTTAAAAATTAGCGAATCGTAGCTATTTATTATGTAGTTTTAAAGTTTTATATTTATTTTTTTTTGGTTTTTGGACTAATTTTTCTTTGAAACTAATTGCTATTATCAGATTGAAGCATATTAAATAATAAGTTTTTGGAACCTTTTGATTTAGCAGTTGTTGGAGGCGGTGCAGCCGGTTTTATGACAGCAATAACTGCTGCTGAAAATGGAGTAAAAAGAATAATAATTCTTGAAGGAACTTCAAAACTTATGGAGAAAGTAAGGATTAGTGGAGGGGGAAGATGTAACGTCACTAATGCGACATGGATACCGAATGAACTAATTGAGAATTACCCCAGAGGTGGAATTCAGCTCTTGGAATCATTTAATCGTTTTGCTGCTGGAGATGTATACGATTGGTTTGAGAAAAAAGGGTTAAAATTAAAAATTGAGGAAGATCTAAGAGTATTCCCAGTGTCTAATTCTTCTTCAGATGTTATTGATTGTTTGAGAAAAAGTGCTTTATCAAAAAACGTAGAGATACTAACAAAATTTTTTGTAAAAGAAATTTCAAAAACTCCAGATAATATATTCAATATTTTTAGTCTTAAAAAAGCAAAGGTTAGTACAAAAAATATTATTCTTTCAACTGGAGGTAATCCAAGCGGATATAAATTAGCTCAAAATCTTGGACACAGCATTGTTAAACCTGTACCATCGCTTTTTACTTTTTCTACAAAAGAACCAAATTTGGATGAATGTAGTGGGGTATCGATAAGGGGCATAGATATAGAAATTAATTTGAACAATAAGAATTTTCAAAATAGAGGCGATTTACTAATAACGCATTGGGGGTTTAGTGGGCCAGTAGTATTAAAACTTTCATCAATTGCAGCAAGGGAACTTTATAGCCAAAAATATAAATTTAATTTAATCATTAAATGGTCTTCTTTAAGTTATGAGGAGTTAAAAGAAAAAATTAATTATTTAAGATTAAATAAAGGAAAGGTGAATCTTATAAATAGTAGACCTGTTTCACTATTAACAAAAAGATTATGGATTTTTTTATTAAAGAAAATAGGTATTGATAAAGAGAAAAAGTGGGCTGATTTACTGGCGGATGAAAGAGAGAAAATGATAAATACTCTAATGAGGGATAAATATATAATTTCGGGCAAAGGTCCATTTGGAGAGGAATTTGTTACTTCCGGAGGCGTAAAAATTAATGAGGTTAATTTTAAAAGTATGGAGAGTTTAATTTGTCCAGGGTTATTTTTTTCTGGAGAAGTTTTGGATGTTGATGGGATCACTGGTGGATTTAATTTTCAACATTGTTGGACAAGTGGATGGATCGCTGGGATGGCAGTCTCAAAGTTAAATCAATCAATAATAAATTAATAAGTATTAAATCAGTAAGTAACAATTCAATAAGTTTATCTTTTTTTTATTAAGTATTAGAGGGAAAAAGTTTTTTGGAGAAACTTTAATTTTAAAGTTTTAATTATTGGTGAAGATTAATGCAGAATCTTGTATCAAAAAAAGAAGAAGAGGAAAGAAGATTAAAAGCTTTAGCAGAATATAGGATTTTGGGAACCAAGCCAGAATCATGTTATGACGATATTACAAAAATTGCTGCTACAACCTGTAATGTGCCTATTTCTTTAATGACTTTGGTAGACAAAGATAAACAATGGTTTAAATCCAAAATAGGACTTCAAATATCAGAAACTAGAAGAGATTGGTCTTTTTGTACCCATGCAATAAAAGAAAATAGTCCATTAATTATTCATGATGCTTTCCAAGATGAAAGGTTTATAAATAATCCATTGGTAAAAGGAGACCCCAAGATTCGTTTTTATGCAGGTTTTCCCCTTAGAAATAGTGATGGTAATAAACTTGGAACTCTTTGTGTAATAGACAGAAAGCCAGGAAATCTAACTACACAACAATTCAATATTATGGAATTATTATCCAAGCAAATAGTTTCATTTTTAGAGCTTAGAAAAAAGTCATTGAACTTGCTAGATGCTTTGTCTAACTTGCACAAACAGGAAGGTATTTTATCTGTCTGTTCATATTGCAGAGAAGTGAAAAATAAGGAGGGCGATTGGATGCATTTAGAAAAATATCTTTCGAAAATTAGTGATATTAGATTCAGTCATGGGGTTTGTGATAACTGTATGGAAAAACATTTCCCAGATGTAATCGAAGTATGGAATAAAAAGGATTTCTTTGAAGATGGTCAAAAAAGGTTTTTAGAGTCCTAGATTCAATACCTGACTTTTTATTGTTTAACTTATTTTCTAAACAAATTCTTTATTTGGTGGTTAGTATTGTATAAATTTTGACTAGAAAATGTTATTAGGAACTTTATTGACAGGTGAAATTGCTAAAAGTGCATTAGTAGCATATGTTCATTATTTAGGAATAATATTGTGTTTCGGTTCACTTTTATTTGAAAGATTGACTCTAAAAGTAGGTCTTAATAGAAATGAGACGATCTCAATGATAATTGCAGATGTGGTTTATGGTTTAGCAGGAGTTGCGATATTAGTTACTGGGATTTTGCGTGTTAAGTATTTTGGTCAAGGAGGGGATTTCTATACAGGTAATCCTGTGTTTTGGATAAAGGTTTCTCTTTATATTCTTGTGGGTTTACTTTCTTTATACCCAACAACAACCTATATCTTATGGGCCATTCCATTAAGTAAGAATAAATTACCTGAAATATCTGAAAATATAGTCAAGAGGTTCAGACTAATCATTACTACTGAATTAGTCGGCTTTGCAACAATACCTTTGTTTGCCACTCTCATGGCTAGAGGTGTAGGTTTAGGTTGAATAATTTATTTCTAGAAAGAAATTGTTTAATAAGTACAAACAAACTATATAGATGGAGTTTAAGTTATAAGATTTCTAAATCTAAAAAAGAGATTATCTTTATTGGTTTAAATCCCTCATTATCGGATGAATTTTTTTTGGACAACACAACAAAAAAGATAATCAAGATTTCGAAAAACAATAATTACGGCAAAGTAAAATTAATAAATCTATTTGCTCTTATTTCAAGCAAACCAGAAAAACTTTTTAAACATAAAAATCCTGTGGGCTATCTAAACAATAATCATATTTATAAAAACTTAAAACACTGGTCTGAAAGTAAAAATTGTGATTTATGGTTAGGTTGGGGTAACAAAGGTAAATTTCTAAATAGAAATAAAAGAATATCAAAAAAAATAATGCAATATAACTCAATTAGGAAAAATAATTTTGATAATCCTCTTGGACCGCTTTTAATTAACAAAACAATCAAAGATAATCCAATACATCCTCTATATTGTTCTGATTATTCCATCCTCCAATCTTATTTTTAGGTAGTATGTCTAAAATTCAAACCAGTAGTTTTAGCTACTATGAATAATATGTGTTAATTTCTATTTATAATTTAAAATTAAATGAAAATTTCAAAGCAATTAAATAAACTAAAAAACTTGAATGTTGAGGCAGAAAAATGTTCTACAAGAGAAGAAGCAAAAAAAATTATTAATAAAGCAAATAAAGCACAAAGTAAAATCAACAAATAAATAAAAAGTAATTTCACTTATTCATAAGTTATAATTTTCAAAAATTTTTAATTTACACAAATACACCATATTTATTTCTTAGTATTTATGTCTTTGAAAATAATCAAAATAAGGAAATCGCACGAAAGATTTAGATCGACTAGAGAATGGCTAAATTCGATGCATTCATTTTCTTTCGCAGAGCATAGAGATCCAAAATGGGATAATTTTGGGAAAATTAGAGTTATAAACGAAGATATTATTTCTCCTAATGCAGGATTTAATACACATTCTCATGCAAATATGGAAATAATTACTGTTGTAACAAAAGGAGCAATAACTCATAGAGACTCTTTAAACAATCTTGGAAAAATTCACAAGGATGAAGTACAAGTTATGTCTGCAGGTACTGGAATCTCTCATAGCGAGAAGAATGAAGAAAATGAGAACTGTAAGTTGTTCCAGATTTGGATATACCCTCAAAAAGAAAATATCAAACCTCGATATGATCAAATTTCATTAAATGAAAAGTTGTGGGACAATCTTATTTTTAATTACAAAGACGGTAAAAATAATAAGCTTTTTCTAAATCAAAGCATCTCTTTATGGCGTTGTAAATATAAGCCAATTAAAGAAAAAAAATTGCCATTAAAAATCGATAAATATAATTGGATACAAATAATAGAAGGTAATCTTTTATTAAAAAGTAAAGACTCTAATTCACATATATATCTCGAATCTGGAGATGGCTTGGGTTTTGAAGTTAATTATTATGATGATGTCTCTATAGATACTGAAAAAAACTTAGATTTTCTCTTATTTTCAATGCCTTCCTTATAATTGAGCTGTTATTTTACCCATCAACTCCTTTATTAAATGCATTTAAGGCTTGCAAAGCCATATTAAGGTGAACTTCCATAGCACCAAGTGCAATTAAAGAATTTGGTGATTTATCTTTTAGTAAATTCTCTTTTCTTTTTGATAACTCATTAACTACCTTCTTAGTTGAAGCTTCCCAATTGTTGATTAACTCTTCAAATTCTCTTTTTTCAGGGCTTTCTATTTCTGCTAATTCATCAGAAAAATGAGAATCCTTTTGTGCCTTAAGCATCAAGTAACTTAATTTTTTATGACTTATTGCTTGAGGTAAATTGTTAGATTCACTCATTGCTAGTGATTAATTTATAGATAAAATCTAACTAATTAAGTGAATATTTGCTAGAGGGTAAACGGTTGTGATGACCGACCTGAAAATTACGAAATGATACTTCAACAAAAAATGGATTTATTAACCTTTAATTTTTCACTTATTAGTTTCTTGAAATAATCTCCACGCTCTTCATAATTTTTAAATTGATCAAAACTAGAGCATGAAGGTGAGAATAATAATGTTCCAACCCTATTATTTTGTAAATAATGAAAAACAAAATTTAAAAGCTCTTTTAGTTCTGAAAATTCAAAAATATTTTTTTTAAATCCTTCATTAATAAGCGCCATTTTTAGGACTTTTGAGCTTTCTCCAAAAAGGAAAACACATTTAACTTTTTTCTTTAAAACTTTTATCCACTCACTATATTCATTGCCTTTTAATCTACCCCCAGCAATGATTATTATTTGACCTTCAATTGAACTTATTCCCGCAATAGATGAGTCAAAATTTGTAGCTTTACTATCATTAATGATTTCCAGATCATTATTTTTATAAATTGTTTCCATCCTATGAGGTAATTGTTTGTAATTAGATAAAGAATCTTTAATCTTCTTGCCAGATAACCCAACTTTTCTGGCTGCTGCAATTACCAATAAAAGATTTTGAAGATTATGCATTCCTTTTAAAGAAAAATGTTCAAGTTTAAATAATTTCTTCCCTCTCTCAACAATGTAAGCTTGTTCATCTATCCAATAATCGCAATGAATAAAATTTGATTTATCTAAACTAGCTGTTATCCAAACCCCTCTTGATAGCGAACTGTACTGATTTCTTAGGTTTTTATCGTCGTAATTATAAATTCTAAAATCAGATTTTTCTAACAAGCTTTTTTTTATGTTGAAATAGTTTTCAAGTGTTTTATGTCTTTCAAGATGATCTTCTGTGAAGGTTGTCCATATTCCAATATTAGGTTTTACTTCTGGAGATATTTCTATTTGATAACTGCTTAATTCAGCTACAACCCAATCAATTTTTTCATGTTTTTTGGAGTGAGCATACTTACATAAAGGTGTACCAATATTTCCAGCAAAAGGAGCATAAAATCCAGTATCACAGAGTATATGGCTTAGTAGATGAGTAACAGTAGTCTTGCCATTAGTGCCAGTAATACCTATCCAATTTGTGTCTTTTAAAATTTCCCATGCAACATTAATTTCTCCAATTACTTTAATTCCCTTTTTTTTTAATTCAATAACAGTTATATGGTCATAAGGTATTGATGGACTTACAACAACAGATTCGATCTCTTTCAAAAAAGGTTGAATTTCTTCAAATACAAATTCTTTATTTAGAGAAACTATGATATTAAGCTCTTCTAATGCTGTTTTTCTTTCTAAGAAGTCTATCCCATCTTTACTTTCCCAAACAATTACTCTCTTATTATTGCTTCTCAAATACTTGGCAGCCCAAAATCCAGATTTACCTAATCCAATTACAAGATTAATATTTCTTTTACTTGAATGATTATCTATCATTAAATTTATAATTGCATTTATATTAATTGTGTTTAAAGGGTAATTCAATCATGAGATTTTTCTTAAGTATTTATAGTATTCGCCCAAGAAAAGTTAATTAATGGAAGATAATACTGCAAAATATTGGTTCTCTTGGTTTTATGAAAAGTGGGAGAAAAATGCTCCAGGTCAATTAATTGAACAGGGTTTAACTCCGTCTCAGATTGCTGAGCGCTTTGTTAATGAAAACCATGATAGTTTTATTCAATTGTCAAAAAAAATTGATGAAAAAAATTATGATGCCTTAACAGAATTTATGAAACTTTCAGAGAGTGAATTACATATCTTGAAGTATTTTCTAAAATTAGTAAAAATGAAAAATTTATAAGAAGTTATTAAGTATTTCGAGGCTTTTTTCCCATAAATTTTTTCTTTCTTTTTTATTCATGGCGAAAGGAGAAGTAGGGGATAGTTTTGGATGCCCTCTGAAATTAAATCTAGGACCATAATGATCACCGCCTCTTGCCTCTGGTGAAGTAGCTGCAAAAAGCTGGGGTAAAGCACCCATCTCAGCAGTTTGAAAAATAGGACTAAATAATTCCAGTGAGAATGTTTCTAATGGACCAGGGATAGGTTTCTGAGCAGTAAAGAGATTTGTTTTTGCAATTCCTGGGTGAGCAGCTAAAGAAAGTATATTTTTGTGCTTTAAGTTCTCATTTAGTTCCAAAGCAAACATTACATTTGCCAATTTGCTATTGGAGTAAGATTCCCATTTGTTGTAATAGTTCTCGGCTTTAAGATTTTTCCAACCAACTTTGCCAAAAAATTGTGCTCCAGAAGTCACCGTCACTATTC
>QCQM01000032.1 GCA_003212195.1 Prochlorococcus sp. AG-449-O05
AGCTAATAAGTTTGGTGGCGTTATATTCCACGAAGCCTGTGGTCATTTACTTGAAACTACCCAAATAGAGAGAGGAACAACACCATTTGAGAATAAATTGAATGAAAAAATTGCACATGAATCTGTAACAGCAATAGATGAAGGGATATCAGAAGGATCCTTTGGTTCATTATCAGTAGATGATGAAGGTATGGAACCAGAAAAATCAGTACTTATAAAAAATGGAATTTTAAAAAAATTTATATCAGACAGGGCAGGTGAATTAAGAACTGGCCATAAAAGAACAGGTAGTGGAAGAAGACAAAATTATTCTTTTGCTGCAGCCTCAAGAATGAGAAATACTTACATAGCTAAAGGTGAGAACTCTAAAGAGGATTTAATCAATAGTATTAGTGATGGTCTTTACTGCAAATCAATGGGTGGTGGAAGTGTAGGTGCTACAGGGCAATTTAATTTTGCTGTAGAAGAAGGATATCTTATTAAAAATGGAAAATTAACTAGTCCTGTAAAGGGAGCAACTTTGATTGGTGAGGCTAAAGAAGTTATGCCAAAAATATCAATGTGCGGAAATGACCTCGAATTAGCTCCTGGATTCTGTGGATCCATTAGTGGAAGTGTCAACGTAACTGTTGGCCAACCTCATATTAAGGTTGATTCAATCACTGTTGGCGGAAGATAGGATATGAATTCAAAAGAAATTACAGCTCAAATCTCCAAAGCTGCAGATTTCCTAAAACTTAAAAAATGGGATTATGGTGCGAGCTTTTCTAATGACTATTCCGTGCAAGTAGATAAAGGTGAGGCCAAACAACTTAAGGCATCACAAAAGCAAATTTTAACTTTAAGAGTTTGGAACGAATCTAATTTAGTTGGTATTACAACAACAAGTGATATCAGTGAAACTGGTATTAAAAAGGCTCTAAACCAAGCTAATATTGCATCTGATTTTGGCAACAAGAATGAAAGAACAGAATTCTCTCCACTAGCCAAGGATCCTATTGAAGTTAAAAAAGCAAAAAAAAGAAATCCTGTTGGAATTAAAAAATTACTTACGATTTTAAGAGAAGCAGAAGTAAAACTATTAAAAAGCCATGAATCCATAAAATCTGTTCCATATAATGGTCTATCTGAGAGTTTTTATGAGAGAGTTTATGCAAATAGTGATGGTGCCTTTCGGAGTTATACCAAAAGTCAAGCTGCACTTTATTTATATGCAAGAGCAGAAGAAAAAAATAAGAAACCTCGTAGCTCAGGTTCTGTCAAACTTGGATATGGAGTTGAAGATATAGATATAGAGTCTTGTATCAAAGACGCTTCTAGTAAAACAATTTCTCATTTAAATTATTCATCTATTAAAACTGATAAATATTTAATATGTTTTTCCCCAGAGTCATTTTTAACGATCATTAATGCCTTTAGCTCAATGTTTAATGCAAGAAGCATTTTAGATGGAGTCAGCTTATCTAATAAAAATTCTATTGGAGACAAGTTATCTACAGAAGCACTTAATATTTATGATGATGGTCTTCACGAAAAGAATATTTCTTCATCACCATTCGATGGAGAAGGAACTCCTACCAAAAGACTATGTTTAATTAACAAAGGGAGAATTGAAAACTTTATACATTCTGAATCAACTGCAAGAATATTTAAAACAATCCCTACAGGCCACGCTGGACTAGGATCAAAAGTCTCAGTATCTCCTGATTGGATAGTAGTTGAGAAATCAGATGAAAACTCTGATCTAAAAATATCACTAGATCACTCTACTTATGAGGGAGAATTTGTTTATATTGAAGAATTAAATGCAATCCATGCAGGTGTCAGAGCAAGTCAAGGTTCATTCTCTCTTCCATTTGATGGATGGCTCTATAAAAACGGTAAAAAAATCTCAATAGAATCTGCCACTGTAGCAGGGGATATCAAATATCTTTTGAAAAATATAGTAAATATTGAATCAAGCCAAGAGGTAACTACAAGTGGAATTTCTCCACATATATGGGTGGATGAATTATCAATTACTGGTGACGCGTGAGAATTATATTCTGGGGAACACCTGAATATTCAATTGAGAGCCTTAATATTTTTATTAAATCTAAGCACGAGGTAATTGCAGTAGTTAGTCAACCGGATAAGAAAAGATCTAGGGGAAATAAATTAGTATCCTCTCCTGTTAAAAGCTTTGCCGAGCAAGAATCTTTAAAAATTTATACTCCAGCAAAAATCAGGGACAATACACATTTTATTAATGAACTCAAATCACTATCTTGTGATTTATTTGTTGTTATAGCTTATGGGAAAATTTTACCCAAAGAAATATTGGAAATCCCAAAATTTGGTTGTTGGAATGCACATGCTTCATTACTTCCAAGATGGCGTGGTGCTGCTCCAATCCAATGGTCCCTAATAAAAGGCGATGAATTTACTGGTGTAGGAATTATGAAAATGAATGAGGGACTAGATACTGGGGACTTATTATTGGAAGAAAAAATTAAAATCGATAATGACGATAATTTAAATACACTATCAGAAAAACTTAGTATTTTATCTGCAAAATTATTTTTAAATGCCACATCTCTAATAGAAGAAAATATTAATAAAAATACCAATTCTCAATTAACAAAACAAAATACCCTTGGAAGAGAAATTACTTACGCAAGAATGATTGAAAAATCAGACTTTAAAGTTGATTGGGGTGATGAGGCAATTAAAATTTCTCAAAAAATAAAAGCATTATACCCACGAGCAAATACAACTTTTAGAGGTAAGAACCTTAAAATACTTAAAATCAAAGTTTTAACTTGTGATGAAATTAAAAATGAAAAATACCTTTTCATGAGCAATTTTTCAAGACCAGGTAAAATTCTTGTTGTTGTAGAAAATGAAGGAATAATAATTTCAACTAAAACTGATCCTATTATTTTGTTAGAAGCAAAACTTGAAGGCAAAAACATTTCTAGCAAAAAGCAATTGATACAACAGTTAAAACCATCAGTAGGTGAATATCTCTCAGATTAAGTTTTAGATTCTTTTTTAGAGAATCCCCAAATGAAAGCAAAAAGAATCAAAATATAAAAATAATAGTCTGGAAGAATAGATTCTTTAATTAACGTATTTAGTAAAAGTTTAATCCCAACTATTAAAATTGCTATATAACCGGCTTTTTCTAATCTAGAAAATATATCCAGAAGTTTTAGAAAAATCCCCGATGTAAATCTTAAGGCTAATACTCCAATAACTGCTCCAAATATAATTAATATGTATTGATCACTGATAGCTACTGCAGTAGTGATACTGTCAATAGAAAATGCAAAATCAGTAATTGAAAGAAGCGCTACAACCCTTAAGAACCTAAAATTATTTTTATTATTATCTGTCCCATTTTCATCGTTTTCTATATCTGAATTTAAAAAAACATTAGAGAAGAATAAGTATATTAAATAAAAACCAGCAAAAACTCTAATAAGAATAAACTTTAGAAGAATATTAGATAATATGATGAGAATAATTCTGAATAATAAAGATATTGTTATACCAATATTTAAGGCTCTTGACCTTAATTCTGAACTGTCAAGAGATTTAGTAAGAGAAGCTAGTGCTACAGCATTATCTGCCGATAATAATAATTCTAGAGAAATTAATATTGGTAAAAGTGTAAAGATTTCGTACCAACTGTCTACCTGATCTAGTGTGGGTATAAAAGAATTTATTGCGGCTGAATCCATCAAATATTATTCACAATCACTATAAAATCTAATATAATGTATCGATTAATTGTAATCAAGATTGATAGCTATAAATGAGTTTAAATACTTTAGTTGATTATATTTCGAACTCACAAATTACTTCTGAATTAATAAAAAGAATTTCAAAAAATAATGAATTAAATATTGTTGGTTCAAGTAGATATGCAAAATCAATAATCTTAGATAGCATCGCAAAAAAAGAGGGAAAAAATATATTGTTAATTTGTCCTAATGTAGAAATTGCCTACAAATGGATTGGTTATTTTGAAAGTATAAATGGTAAAGCAGTTTTATATTATCCTCCAACGGAACATCTACCGTACGCATCAATTAATAAATCCAAAGAGATTGAATTTAGTCAGCTTACTGTTTTATCCAAATTAATAAAAAAAGAGAAAAATGAACTCAATATTGTTATTTCAACAGAGAGATCACTACAACCTCATCTAATAAATAAAAACTTATTAATTGAAAACAAGTTAGATTTGCAAAAAGGGGTTCAAATTGAGATTCAAGAATTAGCAAATAAACTTACTTTGCTGGGTTATAAGAAGGATAATATAACTTCAACAGAAGGATTCTGGAGTAGGAGAGGGGAAATAATAGATATTTATCCTGTCAATAATGAATTTCCTATAAGATTAGAATTTTTTGATAATGTAATTGAGAAAATAAGAGAATATGATCCCCATACACAGAAAACATTAGAAAGTATCAATAATATTGAAATAATACAGGCTGGATTTGATTTACTAATAAAACATAAGTTAAATAATTTATCTAAGTCGTCGATATATTCCTTTATTGGTTTTAATACCCTAGAGGTAATCCTTGAGTTACTTTTTCTAGATAAAAGCGCGTTAGTATGATCACTTCCAACAATAAGGGTGCATTTTACTAAAGTAAGATGGAATGACCAATCAATTATTTCATTATTACTATTTAAATTCACACAGAGGCTTATTGCTTCATTCTTTTCACCAAATTTAAATTCAGAATCATTTCTTATGGTTTCACTAAGGTAGTTTTGCCAATCATTTAATAAGGGTAATGATTCAAAGCCTTTGAATAATATTTCTAGAGATTTTTTACTATTTAGATCTACTCTTTCTGCAAGATTATTTGTATGTATCCATAATTTAGTATTTTTATTTTTTCCCTGCTCTATTTGAATCATTGGGAGCATTGGAGAATTATTAGAATTCCAACTTTTGAATAAATAAGAGTTTTTATCTGTAAGGTCTATCCTCTCCCTTTTTTCTATTTTTTTTGATTCAATATAATTTAAATCGTATGATTTAACGATATTGCTTTTAGATAAAACAAAATCCGTATCATTGTCTTCATTATTGTTTAGTTTTAGTTCTTGTATCACATGACCTAGTCCTTCTTCTTGACCTATGGGGAATCTATCAATTTCAACTTTTACTATATTCTTATTGTCTGGATTGAAAGTATATTTTTCATTCTCTTTTGGAAGTTTAATTTTAGAAAGGATCCTATCGTCTATTGGGATTGCATATACATCATTGTTAATTATTTCTACTTTAGAAAGAAGTATTTGGTTTGATCTTTCAAGAATACAATCAACTATTCCTTCAGGTGATCTTCTTCTATATCCCTCTTTTATTATCCTTACTAAAACTTTGTCTCCATTCCATGCATAGTTAAGTAGATTTTCTTTGATGTAGATATCTTCTTTGTCTTTCCCTCTTACAGCAAAGCAATAGCCTTTGCTACTACATCTTATTTTGGCGACAAGATGATCATTATCCTTTATGCAAGTATATTCATCATTTTCATTTTTATTAATTATTTCAAGTTTTTCAAGAGCCGTTAAAGCAATATCTAATTTATCCTTATCAGATTTCTTTGTTATTTTTAATAATCTGCATAATTTTTTATATTCTAATCCTTCTGACTGATTAAGATTATCAATTATTGAAGATGATGTGAACATGATCTAAATGAAATTATAAATTAATTTAGGGGTATACACTTCATTATTACACCTTATTATCCAAGCTTAAAATTAATTATTTTCTTTCTCTTCATTTTCTTCTTGTTCGATGGTGAAAGAGTTGATAAAAAGCCTTAAACCAATAATGAAAAATGTAATGGACGCTATTGACTTAAGAACTACTTCGGGTAAAAAACTTGAAATAGAACCACCTGTTAAAGCTCCTAGTAAACTTGCAAAAACAAGTGCTGAAGAAGATCCTAGAAAAACTGCTAGTGGTTTATTTGAAGTGCCACTTATAGTTAAAGTAGCTAGTTGAGTTTTGTCACCTAATTCAGCTATGAAAACGGTTAGAAATGTTGATAGTAATAAACTTAAAACCATTTATAAATAATTTTTGAATGTTTCATAAGCTAAAAATATACTTATCAAAATCATTAAAGTACCAGTAGATAAAGCAAATTTGCTAGGAGATATTTTTTTTGATACCCATTTACCAATAAGAACTCCTACTATGCTGGAGCTTATTAATGCTAGAGAACTTCCAAGAAAAACAACTATTGGCCTGCCCGATTCAGCAGAAAGCATTAATGTGGCTATCTGAGTTTTATCGCCAAGTTCAGCGATAAAAATTGTTGTAAAAGTCGTTATAAATATTGAAAAAAAACTTTTTTCTAGATTGTTTTCTTTTTTTTCTAATTTACTATTCATTTTCCTGAAACAGCAATTCTAAAAGTTTTCATCTCTTTACTTTGGTATCCATAATTTGATGAAATATGTTGTTTGCAGCAATCTATTAAAAATTTATCACCAGATTTCAAATACCCTTTAAATGAAGTTGAAAATTCACTTACCCGGCAAAAATGTGGTCTGGTTTCATAAATTAAGCATTTTTTATTTTCTCTGTCCAGGTTTTTACACCAACCGTCTTTAGCTGTCATCGAATTTATCAAAGTTATATCTTCTTTGTTAAGTTTGTTAGCCAAATCGCTTCTTTCGTTCAAGTCGAATTTACAACAAGCCCCACAATTTTCTATACATGTCCATGATTTCATAATTTAATTCAATCTTGTAACGTATCAGTACAGTTTCGTCATTTATTTGTAAAAATAGTATCACAAAACATATACATTAATCATGGCAACACTTATTCCTTTGGCTGTAGTTGCGTTAGCAGGACCAGCAATAATTGCTCTTGTATTTTACCGTAAATAAAAGAAATTCTTTTTGGTGAGTTATCTTGAGGGTGTTTATTGGGATTTAGATGGTACTATCGCAAATACTGAATTAGAGGCCCATTTACCTGCTTTTAATAATGCTTTTAATGACCTTGGTATTGATTGGGATTGGGATACTAGTACATATATAAAACTTCTTAAGATAAATGGGGGCAAAAATAGGATTGCTTATTATGCTAAATCTCATAATGATAATTTCTCAGAAGATTTAATTCTCAAAATTCATGAAACAAAGCAGTTCCATTATTTAGAAATTATAAAAAAAAATTGCGTTAGTTTAAAAACTGGTGTTTTTAGATTAATAAATGAATTACATAGAAAAAAAGTAAGACAATTTATTGTTACTTCAAGTTCAAGAATGCAAGTCAATCTCCTTGTTGATTATCTTTTTAATGGCTTCAACCCTTTTGAGTTCATTATTTCAAGCGAAGACGTTGAATTAAAGAAACCAAATCCATTACCATATTTAAAGGCAATCCAATTAAGTGGTATAAATACAAACAACTCAATTGTTTTTGAAGACTCCAATCCAGGATTGAAATCTTCCTTGGCAGCTAACTTGCCAACAATTTTTGTTCCTTCAAATATCCCAATTGTTCTTGAGGAAAATATTAAATTAGATTGTATTTTAGATAGTCTTGGTGATCAGAATATTGTGGCAAATGTAATTAAAGGCCCTAAACTAAAAAAATCATATGTTGACTATAACTTTCTAAGTGATTATTTAGTGTCTTTTAGTAATGCAAAAAACTAATTTTTCAAAAATTACCTACCAGTTAAATAATTTATTTTTTGGTTTTCTAAGTGATACTTGGAGAACAAAATCTATTGGTCTAATTTCTGTTTTGACAGGTTATTTTTTGTTCGCAAATTTCATTACAAAATTTATATCTGAAGGTAAAAATGAGTTGATGATGGTCCCAATAATAATTATTTTTATTGAAATCATTATAAGAATTAAACCTGCCGCAAGTTCAAAATTTTATTATCTATGGACCGTAGTTGATAAATTAAGAATTGGTGCAATTTATGCAATTATACTTGAAGCATTTAAATTAGGATCTTAAACGCTACTCTTCTTCTTCTTCTTCTTCAATAGGATAAACAAATCCTTGAGCTTTCCCAGTTAAAACTGATTTACCTAGAGATATAGCTTTTTGAGCTGCTATTGCTGCTTTCCCTTTCCAAACAGCGTGCCTTTGGTTCCTTTTGCTCTTTGATTTTTTCTTCTTTGGTACAGCCATTCTGTTTCTTTATTTCCATATAATAATATAACCTTTAACTGGTTATCTCCAAAACTTTTGAGTATATTTTGTTTATATACGTCAATTTTTTAAATAAGCATATATGCTTTATTAACCACTTATAAAGATTAGTGTTTAGATCAAAATTCTCATATTCAGATTCTAAATCAAGTTATTCGGATCTTCTAGAAGATATAGAGACGGGGAAAATAGAATCAATATTTTTCTACCCAAGGCAGAGAGAAATTGATGTTCTGTATAAAAATGGGGATAAATTTAAAATACCTATCCTTTACAACGATCAATTAATCCTCGAAAAGGCTACTGAAAATAAGGTAGATCTGACTATCAATAATAGTAGAAAAGAAGCCTCAGCTGCTAATTCATTTGCTTCAATAAGTCTTTTCCTGATTTTCATATTAGCTATAATCTTAATCTTGAGGAGTACATCAAAATTGGCTTCCAGAGCTTTTGGTTTTACCAAAAATCAAGCTAAATTTGTAACTATTGATGATGTAGAAACGAGATTCGATGATGTAGCTGGCGTCCCTGAAGCCGCTGAGGAATTAAAAGAGGTAATAACATTTTTGAAAGAACCAAAGAAATTTGAAAATCTTGGAGCAAAAGTTCCTAAGGGAGTTCTTCTAATAGGCCCACCAGGAACAGGTAAAACATTATTAGCTAAAGCAATTGCTGGTGAATCAGGAGTGCCTTTTCTCTCAATATCGGCATCAGAGTTTGTAGAGCTTTTTGTTGGTGTTGGCGCTAGCAGAGTTCGTGATCTGTTCTCTAAGGCTAAGGAAAAATCTCCTTGTATAATTTTTATTGATGAAATTGATTCCATCGGTAGGCAAAGAGGGTCTGGGATCGGAGGTGGAAATGATGAAAGAGAACAAACCCTCAATCAGCTTCTAACTGAATTAGATGGTTTTGCTGATAATTCTGGGATTATTGTTTTAGCTGCTACAAATAGACCAGATATTTTGGATGCAGCATTATTAAGACCAGGGAGATTTGATAGGAAAATTGAAGTAATGCTTCCAGATTTAGATGGAAGAAAAAAAATTCTTTCAGTTCACTCGCTTTCTAAGCCACTTTCAGGCGAAGTTGACTTAGGATATTGGGCTTCTAGAACAGTTGGATTTTCGGGCGCAGATCTTGCAAACTTGATGAACGAGAGTGCTATTCACTGTGCAAGAGACGAATCTAAATTAATCAGTGATCTTCATATAGAAAATGCTCTTGATAAAATTACTATTGGCCTGAGAAGTTCATTAATAACTTCTCCTAATATGAAAAAAATTATTGCTTATAACGAAGTAGGTAGAGCAATTGTATCTGCTGTAAGAAATGGAATTGAATCAGTTGATAAAATTACGATTTTACCTAGATCTGGATCTATAGGAGGATATACAAAAATATGCCCTGACGAAGATGTAATTTCTAGTGGATTGATTTCAAAAAAATTATTATTTTCAAAAATTGAAATTGCTCTAGCTGGAAGAGCAGCAGAAACGATAGTTTTTGGTGAAGGTGAAATTACACAATGCTCCATAAATGATATATCTTATGCGACAAATATCGTAAGGGAAATGGTTACAAAATTTGGATTTTCAATTATTGGTCCAATTTCAATGGATTCTGATAATAATGAAATGTATTTAGGAGATGGATTATTTAGAAGAAAGCCTCTCATAGCAGAAAATACCAGTTCTAGAATAGATAATGAAATCATAAATATTTCTAAAATTTCATTAAATAATTCAATAAAAATATTGAATAAAAATAGAGTCTTACTGGATAAATTAGTTGATATACTTATAAATCAAGAAACTATAGATAAAAAAGTTTTTAAATTAACAACTTCTAAATTATTGAAAGTTTGATTTAATTGCTTTAAATTAAAGAAAATATTTTCTTGATAATTAAAAACAATACACCGAAGTTATTAGTTACACTTTCATTTTTACTTATTCTTCCATTTGTACAAAAACAATGGTTAAATTTGTATTCACTCAATATTAATGATATTTCCTTTTATTCAATCCTTTACTATTTGAGCGGTGCAATATGTCCATCTTTTGTGTATATAAACTCTTTAAAAAACTATACATACTATGATTTTACTAAGGATAAAATCCATAGTATAAAAATAATTAAAGGAAAAAGATTATTATTCTTAGTAGTAATAAATTTATTATTTCTCTCTTACTTAATAGCTGATTATATATATATAAATTTTGATCTTATATTCAATTTATTTCTTGAAGGAATTAATGTACCAAAACCTGATATTCCACAGTTAAGTTTTTTCATATTTTTAATTTCTATCCTATTAATTTATAAGAAATCTAGGTTTCTGTTAAAAAAAATAATATTGGTAAATTTTATTTTGATTTCTCTCTATCTTTGGCATTTTCAAATTAATAATATTAGTATTGATAATAAGTTTTATATTTATAGATATTTTGGCTTAAATGACTTAAATTTAATAAATCTTTTTATCCTAGTTGCCATAGAAATTTCTTTT
>QCQM01000033.1 GCA_003212195.1 Prochlorococcus sp. AG-449-O05
CTTGCCTTTTCTCCCCCACTGAGTTGTTTAACATATTTAAAAACAGTTTCATTTTGAAAGCCAAAACCTCCTAAAAATGTTCTTACTTTTTTTTGGGACCATTCTGGGGACTTATAACAAATTAAATCAATAACCCTTTCCTCAAGAGAAAGTGCTTCAGCCTGATTCTGTTCATAATAGCTAGTTATTATATTATGTTTACCAAGATTAATTTCTCCAATTTCAGGAGATATTTTTTTCATAATAATTTTAAGTAATGTAGATTTACCACAGCCATTAGGTCCTAATATAGCTATTTTCTCCCCCGAAGAAATCTTTAAATTAACATCTAAAAAAAGAATTTTATTCTCAAAACTATGAGACAAATTTTTGATATTTAGAACTAATTTTCCTGAGCGAGGGCACTCTGGAAAATTAAAAACAGGACTTTTTGATTTTGCTATGGGAGCTTCAATTTTAGAAATCTTTTTTAATTGTTTTTCTCTACTCTTTGCTTGAGAACTTCTTGTTGCACTAGCTCTAAATCGATCAATATACCTCTTCTGTAACTCAATTTCTTTTTGTTGTAGTTGATATGCTTTATTTTGTGATTCTTCATTTAAAGATCTCTGTTCGACAAAAAAAGAATAATTGCCGTTATATATTTCAGATGTTCCTCTATCTACAAAAATTATTTTTTTACATAATTTATCTAAGAAATATCTGTCATGGCTAATAATAATAACAGCAATCTTAAGCGAAGATAGGTATTCTTCCAGCCAGAAAATAGTATCTAAATCTAAATGATTGGTTGGTTCATCCAGTAGAAGTAAATCAGGTTTTTGTAAGATTATTTTTCCAAGTGCAACTTTCATCTGCCAACCACCTGAAAAATTACCAACTAATTTATCAGCATCTTCTATAGAAAAGCCTAATTTCGGTAATATTTTTTCTACATCAGATTGCATTTTATAACCACCTAAAGCTTCGAATTTTGCCTGATATTTTGCTAGTTGATTTACTAATTTTTCAAATTCATAGGGATGTTTTTTTATATCAAATGATTTCATTTGATTCTCAATTTCTAAAAGTTTAATGGCAATAATTTGTATATCTTTAAAAGAACTTTCTAATTCCTGTCTCACTGAAAAATCCAAATTACAATCAAACTCTTGCTTTAAATGGGCAATTTTAGGATTTCCCTCTTTGATGATCGTTCCACTTGTTTGCTCTTCCTCTCCAATTAAAATTTTAAATTGGGTTGATTTACCTGCACCATTAGAACCAACTAAGCCAACTTTTTCTCCTTTCTTAATCTCCCAATTAATATTTTTTAAAACAACATCTGTGGAATAAATTTTGCTTACACCTTCAAATCTAATCACTTTTTTAAAAATAGAATTTACAAAATCAATGGCTTAATTACTAAAAAATATTTTGTGGAATAAAATTAAATTATGAAAAGAATAGAACAAATTGTAGTGATTTTCATAGCTGCGGCTCTTGCAATTCCAAGTTATTGGTTTTTTTGGACTTTAGCTGGAGGTGGTGGGTACAACAAAAGAATAAAACCTATTAATAATCTAAATAATAATTATTCGCAACCTTCTCCTAAAGACCGCCTCGAGCCTTAATTAACCACATTTTAGTTGCCTCATCATCAATAGTACTCAAATATTCAATAACCTCTTCTTTAGTCACAGAAATATTTAACTCGTTGCCAATATCGCATATCTTATCTAAAGCTTTTTTGGGATTAGTTAAGGCTGTCATAAACAAACTTTGTTTCTTTTTGGAGTCGTTAGCTATTAACTTATAGAGCTTTTCAGCATTACTGGACATGTTTTTAAAATCAATTTATTAATAGATTATTACTTTAAGCTACATTTTGTTCATTATATTTATTAATAGATAAATCATTATCAGAATCTTTTATTTCTTTTGCTGAGGCATCTGCCATACTTCTTGCATCTAAACATAAAACTTTTCTCAGTTTTGCAAAATTAGCTGCGTGAGACTTTCTACCATCTTTTTGAGCAAAATACTCAGACTGCTGAAGAATATGGTGAAGATGTGTTAACAAATATGGACTAATTACAGCGGATACCAAAACATCACTATTTTCATTATCGTGAGAATCAGAATTAACTAATCTTTTTTTCTTTTTATCAATTATCGGCCTTTTGGGAGAATCAAGTTTTCTTGAATTTTTCATGGGACAATAAAAACAATTAATCGATACGGACATAAATTTCCTTACTAATAATATACACAAAGATAGTATCCTTGACTAACTGTGTATACTAAGAAGTAACAGTTATCAACTTTGCGTCATGGCTACCCGGCAAAACTCAACTAATGGGAAGCCTAAATCCCCTAGAATTCAAGTAGTTCTTCCAGAATTAATATGTGAGCAATTAAGTACTCTAGCCAATAATGAATCTAGAACTGTTAGCAATATGGCAAAAGTATTAATACAAGATGGTATAAAAAAATATTTCGAGAAAGAGGGAAAATCACTTTATCCTGAAAATAATATAAATAGCGATAAATTTAGAGACGAACTTGAAAAACAAAACGTAATAAGATTAAAAAAAGCTCCTCAAAGGATTAGATACTACAAAAAATCTGATTAAAATAATTAATCCTGAGGCAATTTCTGTAAGTCTGCAGTTTTTCCCATTACTACCAAGATGTTTCCTCTTTCCAAAATATATTTTGCTGGTGGATTAACTGTTAACTCTTCAGCAGGACCTGCCGCAAGAACATTTACTAAATAATTTTTCCTCAAATTCAAATCTCTCAAAGATCTACCAATAAATTCCTCTGGAACAGTTATTTCATCTATACCCGTTTGATTATCGAGTTCTAATCTTTCAATTAGATTAGGTCTAACTAGTTCTAAACCTAATCTTTCTCCTTGCATTCTGGAAGGGAAGACAACTTTGTCTGCACCTACCCTTTTTAACATTTTTTCATGCAAGTCACTCGTAGCTCTTGCTATTACTCTTTTCACTTTGCTACCCTCACTATCTTTAGCAATAAGTGTAGTAGTAATACTTGCTTCAATGGGTTCACTTATACCTACTACTACAGTATTCATTTCAAGTATTCCAGATTCTTTCATAGACTCTTCATCAGTACAATCTACAACTCTAGCTTCTATGGAAGGTTCCAATTGTCTCAAATCATCAATAGCTTTTTCCGAATAATCTGCAGCCAAAACATCTGCACCATTACTTATAAGTTCTCTACAAACAGCAGTTCCAAATCTTCCAACGCCGACAACTGCAAAAGTTAAGGTTTCTTTTTCTCTTTTTTGAGACCACTGCCACCAATCAGCCATAATAAAATTCAGTCAATCCTAAACATAAAGATCAGCTCTAGGATAGCCAATTCTCTTTTGTCTATCTATTCTACTCTTATAAAGTGCCTGCCATAGTGCACTTAAAAGCAAAAGGATACCAAGTCTGCCCACAAACATTCCGACTATAAGAATAAATTGGCCGAAATGATTTAATTTCGCTGTTAAACCAATATCAAAACCAACAGTCGCAAATGCAGATATGCAAGTGAATAGAATTTCTAAGAATGTGAAAGATTCTTTCTTAATAAACGTATTAGTTGTACTTAAAAGCATTGCCATTAAAAGAACAAAAAGCAAAGATCCAACTGTGATTCCAACTGCCTTTAGAATAACTTTGTCTGAAATTAGTCTATTACTAATAATTACATCTTTCTGACCTCTTAAAGTTGATCTAGTTGCAGCCATTAGAGCAATGAATGTAGTAGTTTTTATACCTCCACCAGTACCTCCGGTACTTGCTCCAATAAACATTAGTGTCATTAATAACAATAGGCCAGTATCTGATATAGAGTTCAAAGAGATTGGGTAATTTGTAAAGCCTGCAGTTCTTGCACTTACTGTTTCAAAGATTGATGACAATAACCTTTCAAACAAATTCAAATCATTAAAAAATTGACTATTTAACAATGATTCAGTGATAAAGAATCCTAACGATCCGAATAAAATTAGAGACAAACTTGTCCTAATAACTAGCCTAGAATGAAGGCTTAATTTTTTATATGAAAGATTTTTTTTATTACTCCAAATATCATCAATAACTCTCCATCCCAATCCACCCATAACAATGAGAAAAACAAAAACGCTATTAACCAAATAATTTGTTCTATAGTCTTGGAGACTATTTGACATTAAAGAAAATCCTGCATTGTTATATGCAGATATGCTATGAAAAATCGAGGACCATAGTCTTTCCCAATTATTTTGAATGTCTACAAATCCAACATAATATAAAACAATTGCTCCCAAAGATATGATACTAATCGCCGTAATAGCAATGCTTTGAAAAGTTCGACCAATTCCTCCAACTCCAAATTCATCTAAAGTCTTTCCTTTGTCTAATCTAGTTCTTAGCTTTGTCCCCTTTACAACAAACCCTTGTAAAAATGTCGTAATAGCCATTAATCCTAAACCACCTGATAAAAGCATAAAAGCCAAGAAAACTTGGCCAAAGAAATTCAAATCAACACCAATATCTATTATCGTTAAGCCAGTAACGGTTATTGCAGAAGTAGATGTAAAAAATGCCTCCCAAAGACCAACCTCTGAAGATGAACATAATGGAGAACTCAAAATTAAAGTTCCAACGCAAATAATAAACAATCCCGTAACAATAGTAAATTGAGGGACAGATAGCTTTTTGTAAGCATCTTTTAACTTATAAACCTTACTTGCGAATTTCACGAAATTACCCGTAATTTAGAATTATCAATGCTGGTACTGTAAATGTCATTATAAGTGTTAATCCAGCTCCGTATTTTGCAATATCAAGAAATCTATATCTTCCAGGACCATAAACCATTAAATTTGTTTGATAACCCATTGGAGTCAGGAAAGATTGACTTGCACCGAATAAAACAAGCATTATTAAAGCGCTTGATGAAATGTCTAAGACATTTGAGAATTCAATAACAACAGGTAAAATCAAAGCAACTGAAGCAGCATTACTTATAAATTGTGTAAGAATAACAGTCGAAACAAAAATTACGACTAGTGCAAAATATAGAGGCATTCCATTAAGAGCAAAGTTTAGATTGACAGCAATTAAATCTGCTAATCCTGTTACTTGCATAGCTACACTAAAACACGATAAAGATCCCAGCAATAAAATGACGTCTAACCTAATTGATTTTTGTATTTCTGCAGGTCTTAAACATCCGCAAGCAACCATGGCAATTACTGCTAAAAGTACTGAACCAACTAATGGAATATTAGAAACCGAAGGCAAAACCAACATTCCTATTGCAATTCCAATCGATATAGGTTTTTTTATCAAGAAAGGTAAATCATCTTCGAATTGATCAAGAATAAGCAAATCATTACTAGCTTGCAAACCTCTTATTGAATCTAACGGTGCTTGCAATAATAAAACATCTCCAGCCCTTAATACAGCTTGGCCTAATCTCTCCTGAACAGTTTGTTGACCTCTTCTTAAAGCCAAAACTGTGGCATTATGACGCTGCCTAAATCTTAATTCTCTCAAACTTGCACCAGCTAAAGTTGAGCCAGCTGGTAAAAGGGCTTCAAAGGTCTTTGTACTCTCATCATCTGAGAAAACATTAGCTCCTTTGAGAGATGTTTTGTTTTCCCCTAACAGAATAGTATGTTCCTGCTGCAGCCTAAATAAATCTGCCCTTGTAACGCGGATTATTAATCTATCTTCAGGTTCAATCTTTCTATCAGCTAAAGGAGGAAGAATAACTTTTCCATTTCTTTGCAATTCCAGAACATCAACGTCGAATCGTCTTTGCAATCTACTATTTCTGACAGATTGTCCAACTAATTCTGAAGTAGATGGAATAGTAACTTCAGTAAAGTATATACTCATATCACTATTTTTAATAAACTCTTTATCTCTCCCTCTATCTGGCAAAAGCATGTCAGAAACTAGAATCATATAGGTTGTGCCTATTAGCCATACAGGTATTCCAATTGAAGTCAAACTGAATAATTCCAAAGCTCCATAACCTAATTGTTGACTGATATCACTTACAAGAAGATTTACTGAGCTACCTAATAATGTCAGAGTTCCTCCCAATAAAGTAGCAAAAGAAAGAGGTAATAAAACCTTTGATGGTGATATATTTCTCCGGTCGCACCAACCTTCAATTAAAGGTAACAAAGATGCTACTACTGGAGTATTAGGTACAATTCCTGAAATCGGAGCAATCAAGAAAGCTATTAAAGAAATTAATTTCCTTGGCGTTCTAATACTTTCAGAAGAAATCAATTCTCTTACTCTGTCTAAAGCACCACTTTTAAATAATGCAGAGGAAACTGCAAATAAACCCATAAGAGTAATTAAGGATGGGCTACCAAATCCAGCTAAAGCTTTTTCAGGAGAAAGAACCCCTGTAGCTATAAATATTCCAACACACAACAAACCAGTTAATTCTGGCGCAATAGTATTTTTAATAAACAAAATTATTGACATTATTAAAACAACTACCGTTATAAACGCGTCAAAATTATTACTAACTACTGCAATTAAATTCATACGAAACTTATTTAACTCAATATACCCAAAAACAATATCTCAAAAAAGTTTAATTTGAATTATCTTTTTTAAGAAACTTTTTGAAAATAGATTTTTTTTGGAATATCCATGAAGATGCAGATTTTAAGCTTTCAGTAATATCAGGCAACTTGGAAGCGTATATAAGTCTTCTTGCATCAAAAGCCAATTTCCCAGATAAAGTAACCCCAAGACCAGAAATTGAAGCTTCGCCTATACCTAAGCTAATCATTTCACCATTATCTTTAAATTCAAAGGGTAAAAGTTTCTTTTCTTGAATTAAAAGTTCTAAATTATTGGCCAGATGATTTCCTTCCTGCATAGCGACCTGAGCAGTTATGGGTAAATCCTCCATCCCTTCAATAACTGAAATATCACCAATAGCAAAGCAGTTTTTATGA
The DNA here is from genome assembly GCA_003212195.1 of Prochlorococcus sp. AG-449-O05. Classification (GTDB taxonomy): domain Bacteria; phylum Cyanobacteriota; class Cyanobacteriia; order PCC-6307; family Cyanobiaceae; genus Prochlorococcus_A. Next base: position 6,980 of record QCQM01000033.1, read on the forward strand.
TTTTCTATTTGCAAATTTTGATTCACTAAAATTCGTCCAAATTTTTTTGTTATTTCATCAGTTTCTAAGAAAAACAAATTAGGTTTAACACCTGCAGTCCAAATAACAATATCTTTATCCAAAGAAGTTACTCCAACCTCACTCGAAATAGTGATTTTAGTTTCTGAGACTTCTTTAACTGTAGAATTCAAAAGAACGTTGATTTTTCTTTTTTCTAATGACTTTTCTGCTTGTTCTCTATTAAAAATTTTGTTTTTATTAAGGATTTCATTTGATTTTTCTATTACATTAATTTCAAATTGGTCTGTAAAAATATCTTTAATTTTGCATGCCAACTCGATACCAGACGGACCACCTCCAACTATGAATAACTTTTGATAAATCCCAGTTTTTTGTGATTTTTTTAAAAAAGATTTTAATCTATTTAGATCGTGAAAATCATTAAAAAAATAACAATGTTCATCTACACCTTTTATTGAAAAACTATTTGGAATAGATCCTGTACAGATAACAAGATATTGATAGCTTAATTTTAAATCATCGCTAAATTCAAGAATATTTTCTTTGAAGGAAATCTTGGTTAAACGATTTCTTAAAAAAGTTATACCCGCATCAGAAAAAATATTTGCAAATTTTGGGGTGGCTTCCCAACTTCTTATTTCTTTACTTAAAACTTCGTACATTAAAGGTTTAAATATAAAATTAGTTTCAGAATCAACCACAAGAATCGGCAAAGAAGGATTAAGATTCTTTAAATTCAAAGCAAATGTCATACCTGCAAAACCTGCTCCAACTATTACTATTGGTTTTTGTATTGATTTCATTAGAGAAATATTGTTATGCGTAAATGTATTATTAAACTATACGAATAATTTTTAAATTGAGCGAAATAAAATTAAACTCATAACCAAACTGAATAATGATTGAAAAAATCCAAAAAGATATTCAAACCAACTTAAGGAAATATAATCAAGAGCTATTAGATATGAAGCCTCAAGGAATGCTTGCATGGGGTTATGAAAAGTTTGATAATCAATTTGCTATTACAACAAGTTTTGGTATACAGTCATCAGTCCTTTTAGATATGGTCAGTAAATTATGTCTACAAAAAAAAATCAAAATATTTTGGATAGATACAGGTTACCTTCCTCCAGAAACATACCATTACGCTGAAAAGCTTATTAACAATTTATCCTTAGAAGTTGAAGTTCTGCAAAGTGAATTATCTCCAGCAAGAATGGAGGCCAAATACGGAAAACTTTGGGAAACAAATAAAGAGAGTGATTTAGATAAGTATCATGAATTGAGAAAGATAAAACCTTTAGAAAATGGTCTAGAAAAATATGATATTTTCTGCTGGGCAAGCGGTGTTAGATCAAGTCAAACAGACAATAGAAACAAAATGAAATTTCTAGACGTAATTCGTCAAAGACTCTCTTTAAGACCTTTATTAAATTGGACAAATAAAGATATTTTTTATTATATGGAAGAGAATAATTTACCTGCTCATCCACTTTTTACAAAAGGTTATTCTTCTATAGGAGATTGGCATTCAAGCAGTCCCGATGGTATTGAAACAAAGGGCAGAGATACAAGATTTGGGGGGATTAAACAAGAATGTGGAATACACACTAATAATTAAATTGATCATAGAACAATGGTCTCAGATATAAATTTTTTATTAGTAGGCAATAGTAGGCTTCATTGGGCAAAATATTCTAAAAATCAATCTAAATTCTTCCATACCAAAAAAGAGCAAAAAGTTCCCGAAAATATAGATCTTGATCAATTAATTTGGGCTTCTGTAGGAAAACTACCAAATTTTTTGCTGAAAAAAGAAAATGAAATAAAAACTAAAGATATCCAATTATCAAATCTTCCTGATTATTTTGGAGTTGATAGAGCTCTTGCCTGTATTGCCGCTCTAAAAATTATTGAAAATCCTTTCAAAAAAAATTTGCTAATTGCAGATTGTGGAACAATTTTATCAATAACAAAATTCAATTCAAATGGATCTATTATTGGAGGTCAACTTCTTCCAGGTTT
>QCQM01000034.1 GCA_003212195.1 Prochlorococcus sp. AG-449-O05
GCACAGCTATATCAGTAAAAAAGTCTTGACCTATAAGTTTTGCGTCTAATTTTTTTCCATTGGTTAAACCAACAATCACCTTATCTGATCCATTCACAACATGGGCATTGGTCATTACTAGTCCATCTGCAAATATAAATCCGCTACCTTGGTTTTGTTCTATTCTTGGCCGATTATCATTAGGTAAATCTAATCCAAAAAATCTCTCAAAATATGGGTCTAGAAATAGTTGAGAATTTCTTGGAAATTTTCTTTTTTTAACATATCTTTGAGTATCAATTGTCACCACAGCTGCACCAGTTCTTTCTACAGCTTTTGTTATGAAAGACTTTTTTGAATATAAATTAACCTCATTAATTTTTGGTCTGCTTAATGGTTGAGATATTACTTTTGAAGGAAATGTAATGCCAACTGTAAATAATGTGGAGATTAGTAATAGCTTTTGGATGTATTTTGTCAATTTTGATTTTCTTATGTACTTCGGAAGATGAAAAATCATATTAGTGTATTTTTAATATAACTACTAAATAAATTATTTAATCAAGAGAATGATTTTTTCATTTAAAATAGCTAAATTTCTTTTTTTCGGGCTATGATATTAAACATAAAACAAATTAATTTATAAGTTTGATGACTATTCTATTTCCAATCATATATTCTGCGGCATTAACCTATTTAGTCTGGAAAGCTTTTAAAGTTATGTCTAATGGTTGGAGTATATCTGATAATAAAAATAAAAGTTTCAATACTTCCAGTTTTAAACAAAATAAGTACACAATACATCCAGAACTTTTAGACAAATCAGGAAATATAACAGAAGAGGAACTATTAACAGTAAGGTTCTCGAATGACAATGATTCTACGTTAGAAGAAAAAGGTTCAACAACTGATTAATCAAATTACATTTAAGGAAAAAAATTGGAATTAAGAACAAAAATTGTCTCAGCAGTATTAAGATCTCTTAAGTTGCCACCAAGGTTTCGTTTAAAAATGGTTAAAGAAGATCCAGTTAGACTTGAACTAAGTCTTACTCCTTCTTACGGTAAAAGCCCAGTTATTGTTGGTCTAGTTGAATCTTTAGACTTAGTTGCTCGAAGAGATAGAGAAGGTAGATTACCCAGAGATCTTCAAGGGACTTGGGACTGGACTGTAAGACATGGAAAAGTCAGTACTGGAGGTTGGAATCCTATGTTAAAAGAAGCATTACAAACAATGTTTGATACAGGATTGCCAGGTATTGTGTATAAGGAATTAACTGGTGAAGAGTATAGACCTATTGATGGTGTAAGACATGTTAAATAAATAATTTATTATTATCATAAATTCTTCCTTAAAACGTTAAAATAATTTGATATATTATCCAGTTAATTATGAATAATGAAAATCAACCAAGATTTGGTTTCGTAAATTTTGCAGAAACCTGGAATGGTCGTATGGCAATGATGGGTATTTTAATTGGTCTTGGTACTGAATTAATTACTGGACAAAGTATTCTCCGACAAATTGGAATAGGTTAGTATTTTATTTTATTTCTTCTGCCTTCACTTCAACGGTACTTTCACTAGGCTTGTTATTAAATTGTTTGTCATTATTAATATTTTCTAGATTTGCTCCACAATTCATACAGGTTTCACTTAATCCTAAGGAAATTACACCACAACTATTACAAGTATACATTTTTGATTTATAAGAGTTAAATCCAATAATTACTAAAATTACTAGTAGAAGAGGAATTAAAAATAATAGGATTAGGATATTACCGAGAATGCTTATGAAAAATTTTATTCCAAAAATTGGAATAACTAAAAGTAGAATTAATGAGTAAGTAATAAGATTTTTATTAGCTTTAAGAAAATAATTCATCTTAGTTATTGTTATTTATAATTATTTTTTTTATTTAATAGAGTCATACTAGCAATAACTACGCTCCAGCACTGTCCAAAATATAAAATAACTCCTATTAGCCATACCCACAAGGTAAGTACAAGAAAACCTCCAATAAAACCATAGGCTTGAAATCTTGCTCCTAGCGAGAGAATACTTTTACTGACTGCTAAGTTCAAAATGGTTAGGCCAATTCCAATAAGAAAAGATCCAGGTAAAAGTGGTTGCAAAGGAACTTTTCTACTGGGTAAGAGAGCTTGTAATAAAAGAGCCATTAAAGAAAATCCGATTAGTGGTATTGCAAACTGACCAACTTGTAATAGCGGTAACTTTAATAATAAATCAGAAATAAGATTATTAGATTTTGAAAGATTTTCTAAAACAGTACTTGGGATCATCCTAAGATTTGCACTAATCTGATCTAGAACCATTAAAAATCCAATAAAGAATACTATTAAAAAGGCTTCAACTCTATTTCTGAGAAACCTCGACGCTTGGACTCTCCAAGCAGCATTTACTTTTTTAGAAGGAATTTCGTCTTCCCAAAGCCTATCCGAACCTCTTTGAAGAGATAGATATGCATTTCCTGCTGTAAAAAGCAAAAACATAGCCCCTAGAATACCCGCCCCAAAACCTTGATCAATTAAATTAAATAATGTTGTTTCTACTAACTCAACTATTGAAGGAGGTAAAAGCTGAGCAGCAATAGCAATTATTTGTTGATCTAATCCTTCTTGTTTACCAAGTAACCATGAAGCTATTGAAAGAGAAATTAGAAGGATAGGAAAAAATGATTGAAGTGTGTAATATGCAAATGCAGCGCTTAAATCAACGCAATCAGATTTACTCCATCGCTCACAAGCTCCCCACAAACTTTTAAATATCCATCTTGAGCTTCGCTGCATATTAATTTTCGTCAAATATTTTATTTATTTACTCATTTATCATTGTATCTGATTAAGAAATTTTTCAAGCAATTTTTTATTTATTAAGCAACTATTTTTCCAATAATAAATTGCCCCATGGCTTTAAAATTTCAACTTTTTCTAAAGATCTACAAGCAATTAATGGAAAATTAACATCGCTCAAGTCTTCTCCTGAAACTAAATTTAGAGGATCTGTTTCTAACCACTTTATAGTACAATTTAGTTCTTCTAATAGCAGCCAGGCTGCCGCAATATCCCATATTTTAGGAGTTGATTCTATTGCTCCGAAAGTTTGTCCCATCGCTACACTCGTAAGATTTAAACTCGATACACCTAAGAGTCTTATTTTGCCAGGAAAAACGGAGTTTGGTTTTTTTTGTAAAATTTTTATTGATCTACTACATAAAGAAATGCATTCACTTTGATGATTATTTTGGCTAGGTTCAATTTTCTGGTGATTTAACCAAACCCCTTTACCTTTTATGGATACAAACTTTTTGTTCAATGTAGGAATTATTAAAAAAGAAGATTGCGGTTTACCATCAACGAACCTTGCCACTGATATAGACCAGTAAGGAATACCTGCAGCAAAATTTGTTGTCCCATCGAGTGGATCGACCACCCAATAAGCTTTTGAGTTTGGAATTAACTTTTGTCCTTCTTCACTAAGGACGCCCTCACCTGGAGCTATTGAAGCTAAGCCATCTACGATTGTTTTGTCACTCCATAAATCACAACTTGTTAATAATGATCCATCTGCTTTATTGCTAGCGCTAATATTTCCAAAATCTTTTTTTTGACGTTGACTAACTAATTCAAATAAAGAATCTAATTCACTTAGTTGCTTATTAGTTAAATTTGGTGGATTCATCTTTGTATATTGCAAATAGATTCTGTATCTTTAATTTTAGTATTTTTACTATCTAAACAATTTTTACTTTTATCAAGAAAAGTTAATCTTTCTAATTCATCTATATTCAGATTGTAATTATATATTGCATTAATATGTTTTGAGTTCGCATTACTTAGTTCACTTTGCCTAACAAGAACATCTTTTAGAGTTGATATTCCAACATCGTATCTAAGTCTGGAAAGCCTTACAGACTCTTGGCTGGATTCAATTTCTTTAAGAGAAGAAAGTATTTTCTCTTCATTTAATTTAAGATTTAAATAAGCTTTACTAATACTTGTGGTTAAAACATTTTTTAGATTTTCATAAGCATATTTTTCAGCTTCTGCATCTTTTATTTTTGATTTGTAAGAGTTCTTATTTTGTCCGCCATCAAAAATTTTCCATGCAAAATTTAGACTTATGGTATTCGTGTAATTAGATGCAGATTTTTCAGAGTCGATATTAGTTGTTAGAGATTCACCCTTGGAAAATGTACTTGATAATGTATTGCTGATATAGATATTTGGCTTATTTTGAGCTAAGAAACTATTCGCTTGGCTATTTTTGATTGATTTTTGAAGAATAAGGTTTTTTAAGGAGAGATTTTTATCTAAACCTTCATTAATATTTTTATTCAATCTATGATTCCAAAACCCTATTAGATTTTGCTCTTTATTAATTTTAAAATCCCCCTTAATATTCAGTATTTCTTTAAGGGAAATTTTATTAATTTCATGTATTATTTTTTTTTCATTGAGAGATTGTTTATCTCGAGATAATTGCGCCTCTGCTTCAAGAACTTCAAATTTTGTACCAATTCCAGCTTCTAACTTTGTTTGTGCATTTTCAAAACTTGTAATAGATAAATCAAGTGTAAATTTTTTATTTTTAATTTCTTGATATGACTTTTTGTATTTGTGATACCTCAGTCTTGCTTCTTGAATTAAATCTTTTTTCTTAATTTCAAAATTATTATTTGCAATTTTGTAATTTTCTTTGGCAATTTTAATTTCAGACCCCCTTAGTGGATCTATTAAATCCCATTTAATATTTAGTGACGGATTAGCCGTAAATTGTGATGTTTTTAAAGTCTGGGAATTACTGCTGTAATTTTTACCTGCTACATATTTTGGCAACCCAATTGCCTGAAAATCTAAGGATGGGTATCTTTGAGCAATTTGACTGGAGAGATTAAATCTTGCAGAGGTTACTAAGTTTTGTAATGATTTTAATTCTTTATTATTTAGGACAATTTTTTCTATTTCTTGATAATCAACAAAGATTACATTTGATTTTTCTTCTAAAACATTATCAATATAATTTTTTGTCTCGCTCGATAGTAAATTAATAGAGTTCATACTTAGAGCGAGGGGTAAGAATAAGAATGGATTTATTACTCTTCTAAGCATGTTTTAAAGTATCGAAGATATTCGATTAACCAATCAAAGTATTAATAATATCATTTGAATCATCAAGAACGTGAATTTTGGTATTTAATTGATTTTCAACTTCTTTAATATTTTTATCATCTAAAAATAAATCAGTATCAAGTTTTAACATAATAGATGGTATGAAAATAGCTTCTCCTAAATCCTTATTTTTAAGACCGTAAATTAGATCTTCTCCAGTAAGAAGACCTGTAACAACTTGATCTTGACCCCAATAAATACTTGGCAAACCATATAAGTTGATTTTCAAACCGTCAATTAAGTTTAATTTATTAACTGTGGGAATAAGGGCTTCATAAACTAATTTACCAACAATCCAACTGACTTTTTTGGGTTGTTTTATTTTTTTTGGCAGATTGTGAGATTTCTCATTTAATATCTTTAGAAAGTTTCTAATTGATCCAACTCCATTAGATTCTTGCGGCATATTTTCGTAGGTTTTATAACTAGGTAAATTTATACCAGCTATTAAATACCATTCGTCTGCTAGCCAACAAAAACGAGTTCCAAGAGTATTTTTTAAAGAGGCTTGAATTCTCTCTACCTGTTTAATTGTTTTTATTGCGTATTCTGGGGTTATTGATTTCAATCCATCATTTTCAGGTCTAAATTTTGTAAGTCCTACAGGAACTATTGCAACTGAGAGTACTGTCTGAGAAGTTTTTTTGTAGAACTCAGCAAGTTCCAAAATTGATTTTTCAAGAATATCCCCATCATTTATATCTGGACAAACAACAATTTGAGAATGAATTTGAATAGAGTTTTTTTCAAACCAAGAAATTTGATCAAGGATCACTCCTGCTTTTTTATTTTTTAATAATTTTTCTCTTGTAGCGGGATCAGTAGCATGAACTGAAATAAAAAGTGGTGATAGTTTCTGCATAGCAATTCTTTCCCAATCTTCTTTTTTTAAATTCGTAAGAGTTAGATAGGAGCCATAAAGGAAACTTAATCTATAATCATCATCTTTTATATAGAGACTTTTTCTTTTACCACTTGGCTGTTGATCTATAAAACAAAATGGACATCTATTATTGCATTGCTTGATTGAATCAAATAATGCATCTTTAAAATTAATACCTAAATTAACGTCTTCATCTTTTTCAATACTGATATTGTGAATTTCATGATTTTTATCTAAAACTGATATTTCCAAAATTTCTTCACTAATGAGAATCTGATAATCAATTAAATCTCTTGGTTTTTTCCCATTAATACTAATAATTGAATCGCCTGATTCAAATCCTATTTCATGAGCGATTGAATTAGCTTCAATGCTTTCAATTTCTGCAGGATTTATTTTATGAGTAATACTAGGAACCAAAATATCATTGGAATCTTCGTAATTAATTTCTTGCCACACAATTCAATGCAAAATATTCTTCTTTTACCTTATTCTAAACTTATATATGACTCAAAGTGTATTAAATACTTTTAAAATGTCAAATACAAGTGTGAGATTAGGGGCCTTCAATTTATTAAAATGTGGCATTCGCAGTTTTTAAAAACACGATTTAAATTAATTAAAATACCTCAAAAAACTTTATTCATTGAAAGAATTAATTACAAAAAATTTAGAAGTGAAAGATAATTTGAACTATGAATTGCATGAGACAGTTGATTCATACGAAAATGGCCTTTTGTCAAATCCTATATCTTTAAGATTATGGTCCTCTTTTTTTGTAATTTTACCTATTTTTGTTCAAGCCCCTTGGGTTAGATTAGAACCAATAAGTGCTCTTTGCTTTACTTTTGTTATTCTCTTAGGTGCATTTGTATTAAATCAGAAAGGATCAAATAAGTGGTTTATTGTTAGTTCACTATTACTTGGTGTATCGGGTAGTTGGCTTGGTGGATGTTTGTTCTGGGGATGGTTAAGCCCATTTCCTATCCTTCACATACCTGTTGAAGCTGTAGCTCTCCCAATAGCTTTAATTGGACTTGGTACTAATTGGAAGATAGGTTCAAGTTTTTATATTTCTTCTTTATTTGGAACTGCAGTCACCGACATTACAATATTTTTAATCGGAATAATGGATCAATGGAGACAGGTTATTGCAGCAGATTCTGAAACTGCACCCCAAATTCTCCAAAAAACCTCAGAGAATCTTATCCAAATAAAGTCACTATCTATTATTGTTTTTGTTGCTCTTATACTTTGGTATATTTCAAAAGAAATTTTTGATTCTGCCACAATTAATACTACTAATGGTAAAGCACTCTTAGTTTCTAGTTATGTAATTCAAACGACATTGATTGTTGATGGTATTTTTATTGTTTTAGCAATTCTGCAACCAACTTTTAGTGGATTGGTTTAATGTTAAGGCCTCCATTTTCGCAAGAACCAATTCCATTAAATAATTGGGATGTTATCGTTGTTGGCGCGGGAGCTGCAGGACTTATGACCTGTCTTGAATTACCTGCAAATTTAAAAGTGCTGCTTTTAAATAGGAATACTAGCAAGATATCTTCTAGTCGATGGGCTCAAGGAGGAATAGCATCTGTTGTCAGACAAGATGATTCATTCGATCTTCACGTAGATGATACTTTAAAAGCAGGTGATGGACTATGTGATTTTCATGCTGTAGAAATGCTGGTTAAAGAAGCCCCAGGATGTGTCAATAGGTT
>QCQM01000035.1 GCA_003212195.1 Prochlorococcus sp. AG-449-O05
TATTACTTGTGAAATTTGCAGCCCCCAAAAATAGACCAAAATCAAGAAAAATGCATCTAAGCGCAATATTACACGAATCACTTTTGAATGGATCAGTTTATTTATTGCTCTCAAGCTTAATTGTAGGATTTCTCACTGCTTCCAGTAATCCCTCAGGAATTGCAAAAATGGAGCCTTTTACTGGACAATTATTCTATGGAGCAGAATGCTTCTTCTTGTTAGATATGGGTATAGTCGCTGCTCAAAGATTGCCGAGACTGAAGAATGCAGGTTCGTTCTTGATTGGATTTGCCATTTTTATGCCTTTGTTTAACGCATTTATTGGTGTTTTCGTTGCAAGATTTTTATCTTTAGAACCTGGCAACGCACTTTTATTTGTGGTTTTATGTGCAAGCGCCTCTTATTTAGCAGTTCCTGCAGCCATGAGGATGACAGTTCCAGAAGCTAAATCTAGTTACTATATTTCAACTACACTAGGTCTAACTTTCCCATTCAATATAGTTCTTGGCATTCCCATATATATGAGTTTAGTAAATACCATTATCCCATTATCCCCTCTATAAAAATGAAAAGATTAGACTTAATATTTAGTGAAAGAGAACTAGATGCAATCATTAAAACATTAGAAAAAGCTAATGTTCCTGGATATACAATTATGAAACACGCCACAGGCAGAGGGCCTGAAAGAGTTGTTACTGAAGATATGGAATTTACAGGATTAGGAGCAAATGCTCATGTAATTGTTTTTTGTGAGCAAGAGTTAATAGATAAAATGAGAGATAACATCAGGGACGATTTAAGCTACTACGGAGGAGTTGCTTATATTTCGGAAGCAACACCACTTTAAATTAAAGAAGCAATATTTATTTTTAAGAATGAATCCAATCTACTCTTATATTTTTTCGACTATTTAAGTATCTATCGATTGACATTGCAGCAATACATCCATCAGAAGCCGCAACTACAGCTTGCTTAAATGGTGTATTTCTTATATCTCCAATAGCCCATACTCCATCAGAGTTTGTGGACATAAAGTCATCAACAACAACTCCTCCGTCTTCTTTTAAAGCAATTTGATCCCCTAAAAAATCAGTAATAGGCTTTGAACCACTCATATAGACAAACACTCCATCTAAATTTAAATTGATAGGATTTTCTTCTTGTTTATTTTTTACAACAACCCCATTAACACCCATATCGTCACCCAAAATTTCCAATAATCTTGTTCTACTCCAATGTTTTATATTTGAATTATCCATCAATTCCATTGCTTCTTCATTATCTGATTTAGGATCACTTGATGTAATCCAATGCACAGTTGAGGCAAATTTAGTTAGAACAGTGGCCTCTTCAATTGCCTCCTTGTTCACTCCAACAACGGCAACTTCTCTATTTTTATAAAAAGCCCCATCACATGTGGCACAATAACTTACTCCTTTGCCAAGAAAATCCGCTTCGCCCTTAAATGATGCTGGCCTACCCATGGCTCCACTTGCAAGTACAAGTGCTTTAGCTTTGAAAGTACCTTCGGGGGTGTAAACCATTTTCCATTCTCCACTAGCGTCTATTCCAAACACTTGCGCTCTTCTATAATCTGTGCCATATTGCACAGCCTGTTCTCTCATTAGAGTAAGTAATTTCTCTCCACTTATATCAACCGGAACACCTGGATAATTAGCTATTTGATGAGTTATTGCTAAGGCGCCAACAGATGGATTTTTATCTAAAATTACTGTCTTTAAGTTGGAACGAGATGTATAAAGTGCGCAAGTACATCCTGCCGGGCCTCCTCCGATAATCACTACATCTGACTCAATGATTTCCAATTTTTAAAAACTCCTTTTTTAGTAGTTAATTAGATGAGTTCTTGGTTAGAAGATATTTTTAAAGTAAATACCCGAACCTTTATATAGATATAAGTTAAAAGAAAAAAGAGAAAAAAGCTTAATATAGAAACAAACTTACATAGGAAAAACATAAAAAATTAATTTTCTAATTGATCAGTTTCGAGAAATGTTCTGTATTGATCTATTATTAGTTCATATCGACAAATCATTTACCGTTGAAACATTATATTTTTCATGACCAACCCTGATTACCTTTTGAAAGCTGCTATTAAGAAAGTATCCGACAAATTAAACGAGATATTGGTTGAAAAAATTGAAGAAGCAACAAATATAGCTCAAGGTGCCCCAGAAATTCTCAAAAAAGAATTTGATAGTTTAAAAGAATCCATAATAGAGGAGGCCTCAAGGATGGAAAAAGCAGAGAATATTCAAACAAATGAACCCAATGATACTTTCGAAAATTCAAAAATTAAAAAAGCTTTATATGAAATTGAAGGAATTAATAAGCAAATTGATCTCTTTAATAAAAATATAAATAATCAAATTAAATGAGTTATCACATTCTTCATTATCGTTTAAAAAAATTAAAGAGGGCCTTTCTTATTTGGATAACTCTGATTTCGCTTTTAATAAATTTGTGGATAGATAATATTAGATTTACAATTTTCCAAAATAAGAACAATGAAAAAAGTAGGGTCCAAATTCAAAGAGCTAGGTGGTTTACTAATCAATTAATAAAGCTTGGATCAGCATTTATTAAAATTGGACAATTATTATCAGCGAGACCAGATTTAATTCCTAATACCTGGATACAGGAATTGTCTAAATTGCAGGATCAAGTTCCTAATTTTTCATTTGCGCAAGTTAAAGAAATTATAAGAGAAGAACTAGGATCTAAGTTTAATGAAATAGATCAAATAATATGTGATCCGGTTGGATCAGCATCACTAGCTCAGGTCCATAGGGCGACTTTAAAAGATGGTAAGAAAGTAGTATTTAAAGTTCAAAGACCTAATTTAAAAGAATTGTTTATTATTGATTTGGGCATAATGCAGCAAATAGCAGGCTTATTACAGAAAAATAAGAATTGGAGTCGAGGTAGAAACTGGGTTGAGATTGCTAAAGAGTGTAGGAAAGTTCTCATGAAGGAGCTTGATTTCAATTGTGAAGCACAATATGCAGCAAGATTTAGACAGCAATTTCTTGATGATGCAAATGTTGAAGTTCCTGAAGTAATTTGGGATATGAGTAGTGAAAAAGTACTTTGTTTAAGTTATCTAGAAGGAACAAAAATAAGCGATTTAGAAAAATTACAATCACAAGAAATTGATTTACCTAAAATCGCAGAAATAGGCGCCATCAGTTATTTAAAACAATTAGTAAATTATGGTTTTTTTCATGCAGATCCTCATCCAGGAAATCTAGCAGTTTCAAATGAAGGTAAATTGATTTTTTATGATTTTGGGATGATGGGCAATATCTCAAATAATCTTCAAACAAGATTAGGGGGGATGGTTAAGGCTGCTGCTTTAAGAGATGCCTCATCACTTGTCAGTCAATTACAGCAAGCTGGTCTAATTTCAAAAGATATTGATGTAGGACCAGTCAGAAGATTAGTCAGATTGATGCTTAAAGAAGCCTTAACTCCACCATTTAGTCCAAATATTATTGAAAAATTATCTGGAGATTTATACGAACTTGTATATGAAACACCCTTTCAACTACCAGTAGACTTAATCTTTGTAATGAGAGCTTTATCAACTTTTGAAGGAGTTGGTAGAATGCTTGACCCAGGGTTTAACCTTGTATCAGTTACCAAGCCTTATTTAATAGAACTTATGACTTCAAATAATCAAACACCTAACGATTTAATTAACCAATTGGGAAGGCAAGTTGGTGAATTAGGAACCAAAGCTGTAGGAATTCCCAAAAGAATAGATGAAAGTTTAGAAAGATTAGAGCAGGGCGATTTACAATTGCAAATAAGAATGGGTGAGTCTGATAGACAATTCAAAAAAATGTTTACTGCACAGAAAACTTTAGGCCATTCAATTCTTATAGGAAGCTTATCAATTACATCTGCTTTACTTGTGACAAATAAACAAAATAATATTGCTTTGTTACCACTTTTTTTTGCACTACCAATAAGTATTGACTGGATAAAATGCCAATTAAGTATGAGGAAAGGCTCCCGTTTAGAAAAACTTAAGCGCTAAAACACTATATATTCTTAGGTCCTAAACCTAAAGCCCCTGCGAATCTTGCTTGATTTCCCAATTCTTCCTCAATTTTTAAAAGCCTATTGTATTTTGCAATCCTTTCACTTCTACTCAAAGAGCCGGTTTTGATCTGACCAGATCTTGTAGCGACAGATAAATCAGAAATTGTTGTATCTTCAGTCTCACCACTTCTATGACTAATAACACTTGTGAAACCAGACATTTTGGCTAACTCAATAGCTTCCAAAGTTTCAGTTAATGTTCCAATTTGATTTACTTTTATTAGGATTGAATTAGCAGATTTTTCCATAATCCCTTTCCTTAATCTTTCTGTGTTAGTAACGAATAAATCATCACCTACAAGCTGAACTTTGCTTCCTAATTCTTTATTTAATTCTGACCAACCTTCCCAATCATCCTCTGCTAAACCATCCTCTATTGAAACTATTGGATAATTAGAAACTAATCTTGAAAGATATGAAATCATTTCAGAACTATTTAAACTTTTCCCTTCGTATTTATAATATCCATCACTATAAAATTCAGTACTAGCAGCATCTAAAGCTAAAGATACTTGCTTACCAGGAGTAAAACCGGCTTTTTGAATTGCTTCTAATAATAAGTCCCCTGCTTCTTCACTCGATGACAAATTAGGGGCGAATCCACCCTCATCGCCTACAGCAGTAGATAAACCTTTTTGATCAAGAAGTGATTTTAATGAGTGAAAAATTTCAGTCCCCATTCTTAATGATTCACTGAAAGTATTAACTCCATGTGGGACAAGCATGAATTCCTGAAAATCTAGGCTATTTGGTGCATGAGCACCGCCATTTATTACATTCATCAAAGGAACTGGAAGAAGATTGGATAATGGATCTCCAAGATACCTATATAGGGGAATGTCTAATGCATTTGCTGATGCCCTGGCAGTTGCAAGACTTACTGCAAGAATTGAATTTGCTCCAAGATTAGACTTATTAGGAGTTCCATCAATTTCAATCATTAAGTTATCAACTTCAGTTTGATCTAAAGCTGACAAACCACATAAAGCCGGGGATATTGTTTCATGAATTTTATTAACAGCATTTAAAACACCTTTTCCCATATATTTTGAACCACCATCCCTTAATTCATGTGCCTCATGAGCACCAGTACTAGCACCGCTGGGAACAATTGCTCTACCACTTGCCCCACATTCCAAAAATACTTCTGCCTCTACAGTCGGATTACCTCTTGAATCAAGGACTTGCCTTGCTTCAATAGTATCAATAAGAAAATCAATAGTTTCTTTCACAATTTAATTACTACTATTTAAATCCTATAAATAGCTGAACTATTTGGCTAATATCTGAAATATATATTTTAACCAAATATATTTTTTAGTTTCAGAACAACTAAAATTAAAAGTTTTTATTAATTCCAAAGTCCGCACCTGCCCTTGCATGGGCATAATATTAAATTTCATCTTACAATTTGAAAATTATTGGATGATTATTAATGCAGATCTTATTTAGAATATTAATAAATAATCAACTATAGTTTTTATAGTTTATGAGAGAAACTCTTACATCAAGTCCTGAACTTTTTAGCGATATAAGTTGGAATCTTCTTCTATTAGGGGAAGAAACAGCAAAAAAGTGGGATCATAGCGAATTTAATATTGAACACATAATACATACACTATTCTCATCGAGCGAATTCTTTTCTTTTATTGAGAAATTATCAATCGACCAAGATACAGTTCTTGATATAACAGAAGATTTTTTGGAAGAGACACCGATAAATGAGTCAGATATTTTTACTATCGGAGAAGATTTAGAGATTTTATTAGATAATGCGAATCAGATAAAAATACAATGGGGATCGAAATTAATAGAAATTCCGCATTTACTAATTGCTCTTGGAAGAGATTTAAGAATTGGTAATTATGTTTTTGAAGAAGGCAATCTTTCAATTGAAAAATTAGAGGAAGAATTAAAGTTTTTCCCAAATATTAATCAACCAAAAGATCCTATTTATTACAAGAACGTAATTGAGATAGATAATCAATCTAATTTGGAAACAAACAAAGAGACTTTAGATAAAGAAGAAAAATTTGAAAAAGCTATTGTTCCATTACCCAAAAGTGAACTTAAGATTGAAACCAAAAAAAAAGTTGGAAAAGATGAAAATATTCTTTCAATTTATGGAAAAGATTTAACAGAATCAGCTAAAAAAGGCTTATTAGATCCCGTTATAGGAAGAGAAAATGAGATCAATAATTTAATGAGGATACTATGCAGAAGGAATAAAAATAATCCGATACTTATAGGCAATCCTGGAGTTGGTAAAACCTCAATTGCAAAATTACTTGCACAATTAATTGTTGACAAAAAAGTTCCTGATTCTTTAAAAGACTTTAAAATTATTTCACTTGACTTAGGTGCTTTGGTTTCTGGGACAAAACTTAGAGGCCAATTAGAGGAAAGACTAAGCTTAATACTTCAGGAATTAAACGATCCTAGTCAAGGAATGATTTTATTTATTGATGAAATACACTCAATACTAAGTTCTGAAAGATCAAGTACCAACATTAGCAATATCTTAAAACCTTTACTAGCTGAAGGAGAACTTAGATGTATCGGCACAACAACACCTGAGAAATTTCGTGAAACTATTGAAAAAGATCAAGCATTGAATAATTGCTTTCAAAAGATAGGTGTTAATGAACCTTCAGTAGAATTGAGCTCAAAAATACTACAAGGTATAAAAAAGAAATATGAATCTCATCATGGCATAAGAATTTCTGAAGATGCTATAAATTATTCTGCAAAATTGGCTGATAGATATATCAGCGATAAATGTCTTCCTGATAAAGCAATAGATTTAATTGACGAAGCAGCTGCAGAGTTAAAAATTGAGTCTAATAAGAAGCCTCAAATAATTTTCCAACTAGAAAACAAAATTAATAGCATTGATGAAAAACTGAATAATATCCGA
>QCQM01000036.1 GCA_003212195.1 Prochlorococcus sp. AG-449-O05
TAATCCCCAAATACCAATGCAAAATAGTGATGAAGAAACTATTAAAAAAGCTTGAAGAGGAATTGATTCTAAATTCATAATAAGAAACTCAAAAGGTTAATTTTTATTTGTAAGTAATGGTTCTGATGATTTTTCAATTAACTCTTGATCAACAGGTAGTCCTGTCGAAATGTCTTTGCTCATTACATCTCTTCTAGCTAAAACAATAGCCCCAATCATTGCCATTAAAAGTAAGACTGAAGCTACTTCAAATGGGAGTAAATAATCACTAAAAAGATGTTCTCCAATTCTGATAGTTGATTCTTCTCCAATAGAGTTTTGAGGACTTGATAGGCTCCATACATTAGTCAAATCAACTCTTATTAAGAGGCTTAGGAGGGTTAAACATATCGATGTTGATATAACTCTTCTGGATTTAATGTCATTGATAGGCTTTAAATCTTCTTTTTTATTGACTAGCATTATCGCAAAAATTATTAATACATTCACTGCACCCACATAAACTAAAATTTGAGCTGCAGCAACAAAACTTGCATTTAATAGAAGATATAATCCTGCAACACTCATGAAAACTCCACCAAGCAGAAAGGCTGAATAAACAATACTTTCGAGCAACACAACACCAAGTGCTCCAATAATGACAACTAAAGATAAAACTGTAAAACAAATAAATTGTGTTGTTATGGCAATGGACATAGATTATGGAAATTAATTAGTTGGATTAGAAACTTTATCTTTATTTTCATTGGATTCAGGCCTCATCCAATCATAAACTTCTTCAGGTAATTTACCAACTCTATTATCAGAAGCTGGGACTTCGTGAGGGTCCATGACACCTTTAGGAAGATAGGCAAGTTCTCTTAGAGGTTTAACTGAAGGATCTGTTGTGACATTTGTGGGGAGTCTGCCAAGTGCGACATTATCGAAATTTAAATTGTGTCTGTCAAAAGTAGCTAATTCATATTCTTCGGTCATTGACAGACAATTAGTTGGGCAATATTCAACACAATTTCCGCAAAAAATACAAACTCCAAAATCTATTGAATAATTTCTAAGTTCCTTTTTTTTGGTTTCTTTATTCATTACCCAATCAACTACTGGGAGATTTATGGGACATACTCTCACACAAACTTCACAAGCAATACATTTATCAAATTCATAATGTATCCTTCCTCTATATCTTTCAGAAGGTATTAATTTTTCATATGGATATTGAACAGTAACAGGTCTTCTTCGAAGATGATCAAAAGTTACCGATATACCATTGTATAAATATTTGCCAGCATTAAATGCTTCTTTGATATAGCTATTAATTTGTTGAAGGAAATTGTTCATTTCGAAAAATTTACTTAGTTATTTTATTTTAGTGGAATAATTTCGGATTTAAGTATTTTTACTTAAATTTAACCACCAAAGAATTGCGGAAAAGCAAGTTTTAATCCTGCTGTTATCAAAAGATTAGCAAGAGAAATTGGCAGAAGAAACTTCCATCCGAGATCTAAAAGTTGATCTATTCTCACTCTAGGAGTTGTCCAACGTAATAATATTGCAATAAAAACTAAAAGATATGCTTTCAGTACAGTCATTACAATTCCTATTGATGCAGTGAAAACCTGAATAAAGGGTGCATTAATAGGTAAATTTAGCAACTTAGCTATTAATTCAACTGGAATAGGAAAACCCCATCCTCCCAAATAAAGTATTGATACTAATAAAGCGGAAAGAATTAAATTAATGTAACTACCCAGGTAGAACAATGCAAATTTCATCCCTGCATATTCAGTTTGATATCCCGCAACTAATTCTTCTTCAGCTTCGGGTAAGTCAAATGGAAGTCTCTCACATTCTGCAAGAGCACAAATCCAAAAGACTATAAAACCAACTGGTTGTCTCCATATATTCCAACTTAGGATTCCAGCACCACTTTGTTGATTGACAATGTCAACAGTACTTAGAGAATTTGTCATTAGTACGATAGCCAGTACAGATAAAGCTAAAGGAATTTCATAACTTATTGATTGAGCCGCTGCTCTTAAACCTCCTAATAAAGAATACTTATTATTTGATGCGTATCCGCTCATAAGAAGGCCAATTGGCTGGATACTGCTTAAAGCAATCCATAGGAAAATTCCGATACCAACATTACTTATTAAAAGGTTTTGTCCAAAAGGAACAATTAGCCAGGACAGAATCACTGGGACAAGAACTAATATAGGTCCTGCAGTGAAGAGAATCCCATCCGCTTTGGCAGGAATAATATCTTCTTTGACAAGTAACTTAAGACCATCTGCAATTGGTTGGAGGACGCCGAGCGCTCCAGCATATTCTGGACCTATTCTTTGTTGAGCAGCAGCAGATATTTTTCTTTCAAGCCAAACTGTTACTAAAACGCCAACAACTGCTGCTACCAAAACCAAAAGCATAGGAAGAGGGAGCCATATTATATGAGCGATTTCGCTGGAAAGGCCAAAACCTTTTAAGAATTCATTAAAACTATATTCGAGATCTAATCCGTATTCCAAAATTTTTATGTTATTTACTTAATAGATTAACTCTTAACAAACAATATGTGTGTTTTTTATGAAAAGCTGCAAATATTATTCTCTACTTTCTAAGCTGATCCAATCTCTTGGTGCTGAACCTGTATAGATTTGCGATGGTCTGAAAATTCTATTTGCTCCAAGTTGTTCTCTCCAATGAGCTAACCAACCAGCCACTCTAGATATGGCAAAAATTGGAGTAAATAAATCACGAGGAATACCAAGTTTTCTATAAACAAGACCAGAATAAAAATCCACATTAGGGAATATACCCTTGGGTCCAAGTCTTGGTATTGCCTCTGCCTCAAGTGATTTAGCAACTTCATACATTTCATCTGCTCCAAATCTAATAAAAAGTTCTTCTGCAAGTTTTTGAAGAATTATTGCTCTGGGATCTTTGACTTTATATTCTCTGTGGCCGAAGCCCATTATTTTACTTTTATTTTTTATTGCATTATCTAAAAAAGACCCAGCATTTTCTGGGGTTTTAATCTCTTCTAACATCGCAATCACATCCTCGTTTGCTCCTCCATGCAATGGCCCAGCTAGGGTTCCTACTGCAGAGGCGATGACAGCATATGGATCTGTAAGAGTACTTGCAGTCACTCTAGCGCTAAATGTACTTGCGTTTAAACTATGCTCGGCATGTAGAATTAAGCACCTATCAAAAACTTTTGCGGCTATAGGATCTTGTTCTTTTTCAGTCAACATGTAAAGAAAATTTGATGAGTAAGTTAGATCATCTCTAGGTTGAATTGGGTCTTGTCCTTTTCTAATAAGTTGAAACGCTGCAATCATTGTGGGTATTTTTGCTATTAGTCTTATGACTGCGTTGTAGATGTAATTAGGATCATCTATTGCTCTACGCGAATAGAAGAGCCCCAAAGAAGCCGCACTAGATTGAAGAGCATCCATAGGATGACCAGTTGCAGGAAAACATTTCATCATATCTCTGACTCTAAAACTTAACCTTCGATGCATCTGAACTTCTTGTTCGAAATCTCTTAGTTGAATAGCTGTGGGCAATTCACCCCAAATCAATAGGTAAGCAGTTTCTAAAAAACTGCTTTTTTTGGATAGTTCCTCAATGGAATAGCCTCTGTACAATAATTTACCTTTGTTGCCGTCAATATCACATATAGATGAATTAGTAACTGGGACACCCTCTAATCCTGGTTTTAAAATTAGTTTGTTACTATCCAATTGCTTAATTCAATATCAAATACTTATAGATTAAAGATAGTCAAATAATTTTTAATTAACCACAAGATATTAACTTCGCAAAAAATTAAAATGATTGTTTTTGAAGCTTGTTTGAATAAATTTAATTTAAAGAATGTTTAATATTGTTTCTCTGTAAATAATTGGATTTTTTTCAGGAATAGACTGACTTATGATTTCTAGCGATTCCTCATTCGATATTTTTAAAAAATTTTTAATGAGAAAATTAAGGTCCTGCAAATTAGAAAAATATTCAATTTTATTAGAATTACCATCTTTGATATCAACTTTTGAATAAAGAAAAGCAGCAGATTTATCTTTATTACTTTTTAGGTTAAAAAATTTTTTTGATATTTTCTCAAATTCTTTACCATCAATTAAATGATTACTTATAATTTGTAGAACTCCTGATTCTCTCGAATAGATATTTTCAAAAGATAACTGTTTTATATCATCGTCTTTTTCTTCAAGAATATCTTTGGAATATATCGAATAAATATCTTCATTTTGTTTCAAAGTATATTTGTTGAAATCTTTTAGTTTTTTCAAATCACTCAAATTAAGTTGATCTTCATTATTTTTTTCAAAAGTAATAAGCCAATCTTTATTTGAATTGAGAATTAAAATGTTTTGATTATTATTTTGATTAAACTCTTCAAAAAAACTGAGTTGAAAATCATTTATTAAGGGATTAAGATATTTGTCAAAATTTTTTATATCACAAAAAATTAAATTTTCAGGATTATCTGCATTACTATTCTCTGTATTAATTAACTTTTCGTAAGTAAGAATATTAATATTTTTTTTATTATTTAGTAAATATGATTTTAAAATTAGTTGCTTATTTTTAAAGTCAAAAGTTGTAGCAATATTATCCCCATTATTCTCAGTAAAAATGTCTTTATTCAAAAATTTACTTCCCAAAAATTTATTTGTGAATAATATATTTTTTTCATTGTTCAGTCCAACAAGTTCTTCCTTATATTGAAATTTTTTTTTCTTAAAATTCTTACTAGAACTAATACTATTTTTGATTAATTTTTTATCTGATGAAGCAATTATATAATTATCCTCGGTTCGGTATATATAGTTGAGGAAATTTATTTTGTTTTCTCTATTAATTGAAATTATCTCATCAATCTGATCTATTTTATTAGGCAAATTTAATAAATCATCTATTGTTTTTTCTGGCTTAATTTTAAAAACAATCAAAATATCATCTTCAAGCTTTTTATTATTTTCAAAAGTTGAGATTATGAGTTCATTATTATAGATATCTTCTAATTTATTGTTGCCTAGATCTATTCCTAAGTAATCTAATATAGAGTCTTTTATTAAAATAAAGTTATCTTTATTTGTTGGATTTTTATCCTTTTCATTATTATTAACAATTTTAAAACTATCTAAATTTGAAATAAATAATAATTTATTGTTTTCAGGTATATACTTTATGATACTTAGTTGCTCAATATTTGTACTTTGCTCATTATTTTTATTAGGAGATACTTTTTTAAAACCAAAAAAAAGTAATAAAGATAATAATAATATTATTGCTACTATTCTAAGTTTCATTATCAATGTTTATTTTATTTTTAACAATAAACTTCCTACTGCAACTTAATTTATTAAATTGTAAATAACACATAATTTATCCTATAAATTGGGAAGTTATCCAAAATCTATAAATGCTTCTAGTCTCAATGATTGGTTTAATTCTGAGAGAGAAGATCCAGTCTTGATTGATGTAAGAGAGCAGTCAGAGATTGAACTGGCTCGTTTCTCAAATAAATTTTTACATATACCAATTAGTAAAGTCACCTTTGAATATGTTGAAGAAATATTTGCTGGTTTATTAGATAAAGAAATTGTAGTTACCTGTCATGCAGGAATAAGAAGTTATAACTTTTCTCAATGGTGCTTGGATAATAATATTGTGAACGAAATATGGAATTTGGAGGAAGGTATTGATGGATGGAGTAGATATATTGACCCATCAATACCAAGGTATTGATTAAATATCTAATGAAGATGCAACAGTATTAACATCTTTGTCGCCTCTACCAGAGCAATTGATAACTATATGAGTATCTTTTTTAAGAGTAGGGCATAATTTATCTAACCAAGCAAATGCATGGGAAGTTTCAAGTGCAGGTATAATTCCTTCAAGTTCGCTAACAAGTCTTAGAGCATCTAAAGCTTCATGATCTGTGACTGATCCATATTCTGCTCTACCTATATCTTTTAAATGGCTATGTTCAGGCCCTACTCCAGGGTAATCTAAACCCGCACTTATTGAGTGAGCTTCTTGTACTTGACCATTGTCATCTTGTAAGAGAAGACTCATAGATCCATGCAAAATTCCAACTGACCCTTTAGTGATAGTAGCGGCATGTTTATCAGTATCAACTCCGCTTCCTGCGGCTTCAATTCCAATAAGTCGCACAGAAGTTTCTTTAACAAAAGGATGGAAAAGCCCCATCGCATTTGATCCCCCACCTACACAAGCAAGCAAAATATCGGGAAAAGATCCAAATGATTCCAAACATTGTTTTTTAGTTTCTTCACCTATAACTGAATGAAAATCTCGCACAATCTTTGGGAAGGGGTGTGGGCCGGCAACAGATCCTAAAATGTAGTGTGTGGTTTCGACATTAGAAACCCAATCTCTAATGGCTTCACTAGTAGCATCCTTTAGTGTTGCAGTTCCAGAATTTACAACTTTAACCTCAGCTCCTAGAAGTTTCATTCTGAAAACGTTAAGGGATTGCCTTTTTATGTCTTCAGCACCCATATAGATAATACATTTCAAGCCAAATCTCGCACAAACAGTAGCCGTAGCAACTCCATGTTGACCTGCTCCAGTTTCTGCAATTATTCTTTTTTTTCCCATTCTTATTGCTAATAAAGCTTGTCCAAGGGCATTATTAATTTTGTGAGCACCTGTATGATTTAAATCTTCTCTTTTAA
>QCQM01000037.1 GCA_003212195.1 Prochlorococcus sp. AG-449-O05
TTAATATTAATAGATTTAAGATCAGAGTAATTAAATTTGCTATCAATATTGGTGTGGAAGAAATTTTATAACCGTAAATAATCCAAGACAAAACACCTACAATGAACATTATTAATGTTGTCAAAGAAACATCATCGGCCTTTTTTGTTTTTAAAGTTTTTATCAATTGAGGTAGAAATGCCGCTGTTGTTAAAATCGCTGCAAAATATCCGAATAAATCTACATTCATAAATATTTTAAAAAATTATTCCTTAATTAAATCAGTCAAAAATCTTAAAGGATCTCTCATGTTTGATGAATATCCAAGCACATTATTTGAAAAAAATTTATAAATAACTTGATTTTTGTTGTTCATTAGAAAAGTAGCCCCTCTTTGAGGAAGATATTCTTCATGAAGGATATAATCACCCCAATTTTGAATTATTTCATTCATGTTATTTAATCTAAATGTCGCCAATTCAAATGGTCTCAAATAACCATCCCCAAAAACCTGTCTAAATGAATTACCTGAAAATTTCAGAAATTTAAAAACTTCAATTTTGTCAAATTCTGAATAGATTTGCTTTGCTTTGCGGTCTCCGAGATAACCTCTAAAAACTTCTTTGATTGTTTTTAAAGAATTGATTCCGGATAACATCAAAAGCATATTGATCCAACCTCCTAAACCAATATCTAATCCTTTTGAGACTTTAAGATTGTTATGAATTTTGTTATTAGAGACGACTATTAAATTTTCTTTACGAAATCCTGTAAAGTTACAAAATTTTTCTTTTCCATTTTGGTTCCCAATAGCAATTGCAAAAATATCTAAATTTTTATCTTGATTCTTATCGATAAAGTTTTTTAAATTTATTGCATATTCAAAGCTATCAAAATCTCCCAATAAACCAAATAAAACAATTAATTTGAATTTCTTTTGCCCATTAAAGTTAAATTCTTCAGCAATATTTTTTATATTATTTTGGAATTTGTTAGTCACGATGTTTTAAATGTTTTATAAATTATTCTCAAAAAAATTTTCTTACCTTGATTAGTATAAAATTTTACACGAAAAAGTTTTTAAAGAAATTAATTTAACGTTTTTAGATTTTATTATTTTAATGTAAACATTTTGAAGTTATGACTGTAGGAATTTATTACGCAACTACAACTGGAAAAACTGAAGACGTTGCTGATCGTCTTCACAATTTTATCTCTTCAGCAGAAGCACCTAAAGATGTATCTGATGTGGATGATCTTTCAGAATTAGAAGGTCTTGATGGAATTATCTGCGGTATACCTACTTGGAATACTGGTGCTGATGAAGAAAGATCTGGAACTGCATGGGATTCAATCTTAGAGGATATTGGTGAACTAAGTTTATCTGGAAAAAAAGTTGCAATTTTTGGTTTAGGAGATTCTTCTACCTACACTGAAAACTATTGTGATGCAATGGAAGAACTTCATAGCTACTTCACAAAAGCGGGTGCCGAAATGGTCGGTTACGTAGATAAATCTACTTATACATTTGACGAGTCTAAAAGTGTTATAGGAGAAAGCTTTTGCGGATTACCTCTTGATGAGGATAGTGAATCTGATTTGACTGATTCACGTCTTGAAACATGGGCTTCTCAGCTTAAAGGTGAAATCCCCTCATTGGCGTAAGCTTTTTCAGATATTACTTCCTTAATTTGTAACATTTGTTCTTCCACGATATGTTTTTTTTACATAAGTAATTAAATCTGTAAAGAACATGTAAAAACAATACTGATAAGCAATATGCTCAATTTGCTGTTTACTTAAATCAAGTGTTACAAACTTACGGAAAATCTGATGTCACCTATGACTGGTACGCAGGAAATTCTGGTGTTGTTGGTCGTTCAGGTAAATTCATAGCTGCTCATGCTGCCCATGCAGGCCTAATGATGTTCTGGGCAGGAGCTTTTGGATTATTTGAATTGGCTCGTTATGATGCCAGTATTCCAATGGGTGCACAGAAAGCAATCGTTTTGCCTCACCTAGCGGGTATTGGAATTGGAGGCGTTGAAAATGGTGTTATTACTGAACCATATGGAATTGTTGTAATTTGCACATTACATCTAATTTTTTCAGCAGTTTTGGGTGCAGGGGGATTATTACACTCCAATAAATTTGCGGGTGATCTTGGAGACTATCCAGAAAATAGTAAGCCACAAAAATTTGATTTTGAATGGGATGATCCAGATAAATTAACTTTTATTCTTGGTCATCATCTTATTTTTCTTGGGCTTGGAGCAATTATGTTCGTTGAGTGGGCTCGAATTCATGGAATTTACGACCCAGCAATAGGATCTACAAGACAAGTTATTTACAATTTAGATATTGCTGCTATCTGGAATCATCAATTTGATTTTTTAAAAATTGATAGTCTGGAAGATGTTATGGGGGGACATGCTTTTCTAGCTTTCCTCGAAATAATTGGAGGAGTTTTCCATATTTGTACTAAACAATTTGGAGAATATACAGAATTTAAAGGTAAAGGATTACTTGGTGCAGAGGCAATTTTGTCATACTCTGTGGTAGGTGTTTCCTATATGGCTTTTGTTGCTGCTTTTTGGTGTGCTTCAAATACAACCATATACCCAGTTGATCTATATGGAGAGCCTTTAAAGCTTCAATTTGAATTCGCTCCTTATTTTACAGATACAGTAGATTTAGGTTCAGGAGCATATAGCTCAAGAGCTTGGCTTGCTAATACTCATTTTTATTTGGGTTTCTTTTTCTTACAAGGTCATCTTTGGCACGCATTAAGAGCAATGGGATTTGACTTTAAGAAAATTGGTCAAGCTTTTGACAATATTGAAAATACAAAAATTACGCAAAACTAGTTTAATCCAAAAAAAAACCTCTCCCATAACAGGGAGGTTTTTTTTTTGTAGAATTAATTCATAAAATAAAAAAATAATGGATGATTTAAAAGAAATTAATTGTAAGGAGATTTTCAAAAAGGCATATGAAAATCGTTACACCTGGAAGAATGATTTTCATGGTTACCAAGGTAAATGTATTTTTTTGACTAATAATAATATTCATAAAGGTAATTTCGTATTAGGTGAAGATTTTAAACCAAATATTCAAAATATAGAAGATGAGAAAGTTGTTAGAAGTATTGCCTCTCAGTTATTTGAAGTATGTATACATAGGGTAAATAGAAGATTTGAATCAGTACACTCAGAAAATAATTTTAAATTGCTTAAAAATTCTGACAGTGGTATTGAAATGAGTGTTTCTGGGAAGAATCAAGGTGATAAATATAGAGTTAAAAATAACTGTATTAATATGGTCTACAGAAAAATTCATGGAACTATAATAGAAATTTTTGTGAAAGAATTTTTAGATACAGGAACAGGGTCTCTTAGTAAAAAATATAGTAGTCAAAATATTGATCCAGATACACTTGAGAAAAATTCTCAAAAATTGGAATACGAGGATGAATTTATAAATATGGGTAAAAGCGATTATTGGATATTGAATTCGAGGACAATAAAATACTTAAACCAAAACCAAGAAGAAGAAACACAAAAGTTTGTCTTCGAAGATCTATGCTTATTAAATTAGGTTATTTTATTCAACCAATCTAAAACCTTTATCAAGAAGTTTTTGATATAAGAGTCTTGCTCTAAAAGCTAGAATTTGCTCTTCATTTTCATTACTAATTACATGAAAATAATTATTATCTAATTTATTTTTGCTAAAACATACATTTGCTTCACCTAATCTTAAAGTCCAGTTTTCTTCTTTTGCTAAATGTTGGTTAGGGCCAAGATCCCAGGGACATTTTTCAGGATATTTTTCTCTTTTTGAACCCATATGATTAATTTTAACTACCCAATATTAGTAAAAATTTAAAAGTATGGCTATGAAAAATAGTTGATAGCTTTTTCTTAGAGTTTTCCTTTAATGGAATGCAGTTAAAAAATTACTCTCTGGTTGCGATTAAACAATAAAATGGGTCTTTATTTAAAAAATTAAAGATATTAAGAGCTGGTTCAGTAAACTTTTTGATAATTTTTGGCTCATTAAATCCGTTTGAGATTAATACTTTTCTTACATATTTAACTCTCTCTTCTTCAGAAGATGAAGTCCATATATTAGGAGCTTTATGCCAAAATGCTCTGTTTGAAAAAGCAATAATAATCTTGCCCTCTTTGCTCAATATTCTTGCGATTTCTTTAGTTAAATTCTCTGGATATTGCAAATATTGCCATGCAGCTACCATCAAACAATAATTAACGCTTTCTTTATCTAGCGGAATTTGTTGACTTAAATTAAAGTTTTGTATCCAATAAGAATCAAAAATTTTGTTTCTTTCAAGTTCTTGTTTGTTTAAACCGTGTCCAATAACTTTTTTATATTTTTTCCTTGTTGGTAAATAACTATCCCAACTGGACATTAAATCAAGGACAGTTGAATTATTATCAATTTCTCTTTCGTATAAATCTGATAGATTTTGCCTGAAGTTTGCATCTAGATGATAAACAAATTTTGGATCAGAATAAAACTCTTCATCATTACTCTCGTCAAGTTTTTTCCTTTGATAATTATTTAAAACTTCCAAGATAAGTACATTAATATCTCCATAACAAATTTAGTAAATAGAAATTCTAATTGTGTATTAGGAATTTTTTTAATTAAATAAATTAAAAATTCTCCCAAAAAACTAGACATCTATTCAAAAAAAGTTAAATTATTAATTATTGATTTAATAATGATGATTGACTACAAAAGGAGTAAAAAAAACAGGTCTAAAAATGCTCTTTTTAATCCTTATAAAAACGGGATAAGTTCATACGATATGGCATATCTTTCATCAAAAAGAAATTTAAAAAATAAAACTGTTTATTTAGAAAATGATTCTATGAAAGATTATCTTGCTGCATAGAGATGCCTTATATTAATTTTACGACTTCAGCAAAAGTAAATGATAAAGATAAATTACTCGAAGAAATTTCAATTCTCATCTCATCTTTAACTAAAAAATCAAGAAGATTTGTTATGGCGAAAATAAATGATAATTGCCAAATGTATTTTAATGATGAGACACCGTCTTGCTTTTTAGAAATCAAATCAATTGGTTCTCTTAATCCTTCCGAAATGGCAAAGCCAATATCAGATTTTGTATATGAGAAAATGGGAATTCCAATAGATAGGATTTATATTTCTTTTGAGGATGTTCCCGCTTCATTGTGGGCTTGGAATGGAAGAACATTTGGTTAAGACTTTTTGGAATAAATCTAATGGAAGTAAATAAATTAGTCGATTTAAATAATCTTAGAACTGCCCCTAAATTAAGTTTTGGGCAAGAAAAAAAACTTTTAGAAGAATTAGAAGCAAATATTTTTAATACAGATTGGATAACAATAGGAATAATGGCACCTAGTGATGATAGAGCTATTGAAGCGTTACAATCAATTTCTAAGAAATATTCCTCAATTAAATTTGGTAATCTAGGTCCCCTTCATGCTTATGGAAGTGTTTTTCTAAAAGCTAATCAAAAGACTGGTAATGTTTTTGTAAGATCTGAAAATGGTCTTGGAGAAGGAATTTTAATAACATGTCAGAATGACGAGTGTGCTCAAGAATCTAATACTTTTGGACCATTCCCATTAGATTTTTTTAAATAATTAATGCCTCATTTTTTTTATCATGGATCTAATTTTATGAGAGCTTTTTATCCGATGATATATTTGAGGAATTGGATTTAAAATATTCTTTGCTTTAAGGCTTTGTTATTATGACTAATGGCATAGATCTAATTTTTCCGCTATTTTAATTTAATGTTTTTTCAGGATATAATTCAAAATTTAAATAATTTTTGGTCAGAAGAAGGTTGTTTGATTATGCAGCCATATGACACCGAAAAGGGTGCTGGAACAATGAATCCGCATACTTTTTTACGGGCCATTGGACCAGAGCCTTGGAGTGTTGCATATGCAGAGCCATGTAGAAGGCCCACAGATGGGCGTTTTGGCGATAATCCTAATAGAGCGCAACATTACTTTCAATATCAAGTAATAATTAAACCTTCACCGGAAGGAATACAGGAAAAATATTTAACATCTCTAGAATCTCTTGGAATTGAGCCTAGAAATCATGACATAAGATTTGTGGAAGATAATTGGGAGTCTCCAACACTTGGAGCCTGGGGTGTAGGTTGGGAAGTTTGGTTAGACGGAATGGAAGTTACTCAATTTACTTATTTCCAACAATGCGGCGGTATAGATTGTAATCCAATCCCAATTGAAATTACTTATGGATTAGAGAGGATAGCAATGTTTTTGCAGGATAAAGAAAGTATCTGGGACT
>QCQM01000038.1 GCA_003212195.1 Prochlorococcus sp. AG-449-O05
TTTTAAAAAAGGTATTCCATAAATTTGTACTGCAAAATCATTAATTAGCTCGCATTGTTCAAATTTAAATTTATTTTTTAATTTATTTCCTGAAATATTCCATGACAAGTTCATGATTTTTGCCTTGTTGTTAGATAAAGGACCAGCTACAGCGAAACATGCAGAAGAAGGATGGGTAATATTTTTGCATTCATTTTTAAGAAAATCTTCTAGAATAAGTTCAAAAGAATCCCAATCAGAAGATATATATTTCTTTTTGAATAACAATTTAGGCGAATCATCATTTATTACTCTTTCGAATATTCCCAATAGAACCTTGGTACCTCCTAAATCACAAGCCAGAAAATTCATCTATTCGAAATTATTCTGTTCTCCCTTTTTTTTCTATTAATTTATCAATTAGTTTGTATAGATTGGGTAGGTCTAAAATTCCTAAATTTGTTCCATCTAAAGCTCTTAAAGCGACTGAATCAATTTCCTCTTCTTTATCTCCAATAACTGCAATTAAGGGAACCCTCCCGAGAGTTGCCTCTCTTATTTTATATCCTATTTTTTCATTTCTAACATCAACTTTTGATCGGTAACCATTATTATTTATCAATTCATTAAACTTAAAACACTTTTCAATATTTCTATCAGTAATGCTTAATAAAATTATTTGATAAGGTGCAAGCCAAATTGGGAATTTTGCCTCATATTGTTCAATTAAGATTCCGATAAATCTCTCAAAGGATCCTAAAATTGCTCTGTGAAGCATAACTGGATTTCTTTTCTCATTATCAATATCTACATAAGTTGCATCCAATCTAATAGGCATTGAGAAATCAACCTGGATAGTTCCGCATTGCCAGACTCTATTAAGACAATCTTTCAAGGAGAATTCTATTTTTGGACCATAAAAAGCCCCTTCTCCTGGTTGGAGTTCCCATTTCAGGTTCTTATTATCGAGAGCTTTGGTAAGAGCCTCCTCTGATTTATCCCAAATTTCTTCACTACCTACCCTTTTTTCAGGACGGGTTGATAATTTGATAATAATTTCATCAAAACCAAAAGTTTTATAAACCTCGAAAACAAGATCTATAAAAGTTGATACCTCTTCTTGAATTTGCTCTTCTGTGCAGAATATGTGTGCATCATCTTGAGTAAAGTTTCTTACTCTCATTAAGCCGTGCAGTGCCCCAGAGGGCTCATTTCTGTGACAAGAACCAAATTCAGCAAGACGAATAGGTAAATCCTTATAACTTTTTAAACCTTGATTGAATACTTGTATATGGCATGGACAATTCATTGGCTTAATTGCATAAGTTCGATTTTCTGATGCAGTAGTGAACATATCGTCTCTAAATTTTTCCCAATGACCGGATTTTTCCCAAAGAGATTTATCAACAGCTTGTGGGGTTTTAATTTCTAAATAATCATTTTTTTTGAGTATTTCTCTTATATACTTTTCCAGTACTTGGTAAATTGTCCATCCATTTGGATGCCAAAAAATCATTCCTGGAGATTCTTCTTGTATATGAAATAGTGAATGTTTTTTACCAAGTTTTCTATGATCCCTTTTTTCCGCTTCTTCAATTCTTGTTAAATAATCTTTGAGTTCCTTTTCTTTTGCCCATGCAGTTCCATATATTCTCTGTAATGATTCATTCTCACTATTCCCTCTCCAGTATGAACCTGATAATTTAAGTAATTTAAAGTGCCTCAAATGTCTAGTATTGGGTACGTGAGGCCCTCTACACATGTCGATATATTCTTCGTGTTTATATAAATTTATGAGCCCTTC
This sequence comes from Prochlorococcus sp. AG-449-O05, assembly GCA_003212195.1. Taxonomy (GTDB): domain Bacteria; phylum Cyanobacteriota; class Cyanobacteriia; order PCC-6307; family Cyanobiaceae; genus Prochlorococcus_A. Next base: position 1,784 of record QCQM01000038.1, read on the forward strand.
TTCAGGAATTTCTTCAATTATTCGTAATTTAAAAGTCTCATCTCTTTCTTTAAAAGTTTTAATTGCCTCTTCTTTTGAAACTTGTAAAATTTCAACGTCATAGTTTGTTTTTATTAATTTATTAATTCTGTTTTCGATTTTTATTAAATCTTCAGGAGTAAATCTGTATTCAGAAAAAATATCATAATAAAAACCATCTTCAATTACAGGCCCAATCGCCATCTTAATATCAGAGTAAATTTGTTTAACTGCATGACCAATAAGGTGAGCAAAGGAATGTCTTATTATTTCAATTCCTTCTTTATCTTTTGATGTGATGATTACAACTTCGGAATCTCTACTTATAGGAATAGTTGCATCAAGGAGAACATCATTTACTTTCCCAGCAATTGTTGCTTTAGCTAATCCAGAACCTATAGTCTGGGCAATTTCTAGAATAGTTACAGATTTTTCGAAGACCTTTTTTGAACCATCAGGTAAGGTAATTATTGGCATATTTTATTTCTCCATTTCAAAGAATCCCAATTTTGATTTAACTCTTTTTAGAGTCTGATTTGCTAAATTTTCAGCTTTTTCCTTCCCTTCATCAAGGATTTTATTTAACTGATAGGGATCATTAATTAATAATTTATATTTTTTTTGAATAGGTTCTAGTGATTCAATAAGTTGTTCTGTAATTAATTTTTTAAATGTCCCCCATCCAGTCTCTGAGAATTCATTTTCACATTGAGAAATTTCTTTGCCAGATAATATTGAATAAATCATCAAAAGATTTTTAGATTCTGGTCTCTCAGGGTTGTTAAATTCAATTCCAATAGAACTGTCACTTTTTGCTCTTTTTAATTTTTTCGTTATTACTTCAGGAGCATCTAATAAGTTAATACGACTGCCTTCATTTGGATCACTTTTGCTCATCTTTTTTGAACCATCAATTAAACTCATTATTTTTGATCCATTTTTCATGATTATTGGTTGAGGTATTTTTAAAATATTTTTATCCTTACTAAATCTGGCATTAATTCTTTGTTGTGCAATATCTCTGGCAAGTTCAAGATGTTGTTTTTGATCCTCACCTACGGGTACAAAGTCAGCGTCATATAGAAGAATGTCTGCAGCCATTAGTATCGGATAGTCAAATAATCCAATGGATACATTATTCCCCTGTTGTATGGATTTTTCTTTGAATTGAATCATTCTTTCCATCCAATTTATTGGGGTCATGCAATTTAATATCCAACAAAGTTCTGAATGTGCGGAAATCTGACTTTGGACAAAAATTGAGCATATATTGGGATCAATTCCACAAGCGATGTACAAAGCAGCAGTAGAAATAGTGTTCTGAGACAATTCTTTGGGATTATATGAAGCTGTGATTGCGTGCAAATCAACTACACATAGAAATGTTTCATATTGCTCTTGAAGCATAACCCAATTATTTATGGCCCCAAGCCAATTCCCAATATGTAAATCACCAGTTGGTTGAACTCCAGAAAGAATTCTTTTTTTATTTTCCATCCTCTTCTACTTCGCTAGATTGGATCTCTTCAGTTGATGTATTTTTTACAGGTCTTGCAAAAGGGTCAGGCACTGTTTTTGTCTTTTCTTGATAAGGATTTTGTGATTGTCTATTCGGAGAAGAGTTTTTATTATTTTTTGCATATTCTGTGATTGATTCAATCAATTTTTCGTCTTTGATCATTTCGCTAAGTGTTCTAACAGAGAAACCCAGAACTGCAACGGTTGATCTCAATTGAAAGGCTTCTTGTATTGATTTAACAGCTTTCATTTCGTTATCACTCAATCTTATTCGGAATCCTCCTCCATCTCTTCTGCCACCCGATCTATCTCTGAAATTAGATCTTTCATTGTTAGAACGACCTCTATAATTTTCTTGTCCAGGATTATTGCTGAAATTTGAATTAGACATCTTGATGTTTCTTAAGTTATTTAAATAGTCTATTAACTTAGCATCTTGTTATGCAATAAGTCTTTTGAAAAGCCTTAAATTTTTATCTTTTGATTAACGACTTATGAATTTTTGCTTTTCTCATTCATAACTTGCATTAAAATAAAATTAGAAAAATAAAGTATTGTGTTTGATATTAGTAAAGACAACCTTTTAAAGGATTTCATAAAGTTTCCGAAAAAAAATCTAATTATTATTCTATTATTATTAGGTTTTGGGGAATGGTTTGTCAGTGACCTAATTCATTTTGCAGGAGGCTCAATAGGATTTTTTGCGTTGTGTTTGGGGGGATATTTTTACTTGAAGAATGAAAAGCCTAAATTTAATGAGCCAAATAATTTAGATGGTTGGATAAATCTATGTAATGAAGATTTAAATTTTTTTGAAGAACTTGAAGCAAAAAATGAATTAGAAGAACAGAATTCAAAAAGACAAAAAACACTTGAATCTATTCTTAATAGATTTGAAAAAGAAAAAATAAGTTGCATTGGACAAAAAGATTATCAAAGTTGTCAGTCTGTTTTAAAAAGTCATTTTAAAATAGATAAGTTTGACTTTGATTTATATGAAAAACTGCCTAAATACAATTCTTCTCAAGTTATTCCAGAAGAAGCTTTGAAAAGTGATGCAATCTTGTATTTTTTAAACTTGCCTTTGTCGGCAAATGATTTTTTGTGGCTGGAAAAGTTTCCTAAAAATATGCCAATCTGGTTGGTGGCTTTAACTTCCAACGAAATGGAAGCCAAAAATCAGATAGAAGACCTAAAGTCGCAAATTTCAGGTGACTTCATAAATAAAATTATTACTTTTGATGTGAATAAGAAAGAAATAAAAAATATACCTTTTTCGTTAAGGAAGTTTTTCATAAGTTCATCTAAAAATATTGAAAATACAAAAAAAAGGCTTTTGAAAGAACTTCATGTTGCCTGGCAATCTGAAATTGAAGGGATAAGAAGAATGCAGTTAAAAGGTGTACAAAGAAAAAATCAAATTCTTGTCGCGACAACTGTTTTCTTATCTCCTATCCCATCAATTGATGTTATGGCAATGACAGTACTAAATTCATTAATGATTAAAGAAATTAAATCTATATGGGGATGTAATTGGTCTCCTGAGATTTTAGATAAAGTTTCTAAAGAGATTTTAAAGACTGCAATTGCTCAGGGAGTTATTGAATGGAGTGGACAAACTCTAATTGGCATAACAAAATTACATGGACCAAATTGGCTTGTTTATGGAACATTTCAAGCTGTCAGTGCTGCTTATTTAACAAGAGTAGTATCAAGTTCTTTGGCTGATTTTATGGCAATAACAAAAGGGGTAGAAGAACCTGATTTGGATTTTATAAAGAAAAATTCTGAGAAAATTGTTGAAAAAGCTTTTGAAAAAGAAAAAATAAATTGGCAAGGATTTATTTCTGATCTTAGAAAACCACTTATGAAAATATCTTTTAGTTCATAATCTATTTTGAAAGTTAAATATGAGGAAAAAAATTCTTTTTTTTAGTTTATTACTTCTCCTTTCTATTACTTCAGGCTCATGCAAGAGAATATCAAATAAAAATGAAAGTAAAGAAGTAATACTTGCAAGTTTTACTGTTTTGGCGGACATAATTAGCAATGTTGCTAAAGATGATTTTATTGTTAAATCAATAACGAAACCCGGAGTTGAAGTTCATGGCTACCAACCAACTCCGAGCGATTTGGTAAATGCCTCTAGTGCTTTTGTTTTTATTGATAATGGATTTGGATTTGAATTATGGGCTGAAAAATTTGTTTCTAATTTAAAAGTTAAAAGAATTACTGTCGCGGAAGATTTAGATCCTATTTTTATCA
>QCQM01000039.1 GCA_003212195.1 Prochlorococcus sp. AG-449-O05
ATGTAAATGGTGGTGCTGGTAATGACATCATCACCGGTAACAGATCTGCAAATACACTTAATGGTGGAAATGGTAATGACACCCTTAACGGTGGTTTAGGTAATGACACCCTTTATGGCGGTAATGGTTTTGACAAGATAACTGGTGGTGCTGGTAATGATATATTCCAGATAAATAACGGAGCCGGAAGAGATGTTATTACTGATTATGGTACTGGAAATGATCGTATAGAACTATTGAGTGGATTAACAGGAAATGATTTAAGTTTTAGGTATGCAGAAGGACATACGAGGATTAATTATCAAGATGACCTTTTAGCAATTGTTCAAAACACTACAGCTGCTGATTTGACGTTTATTTAGGGTCATATAAAATCCATAGATTTAGCGACTAAAAAATATTTCTCGATATCTTTTAATTGTTCAATTTAAATTGTATGAATCAACTCTTTCTAGAGCAGTAGGACTTGTTATTACCTAGTATAAAATTTCTTACAAAGCGCACGCGCTATTAAAGTTTTGTCGCTTTCCCTCGCTTTTAAGTTTGTAATAAAACTAAGAAAGTCAGTTATTGCAATCAGTCTCGTTAGTAAAAAGGTATGCTCCCAAAGCACCCGCGCTACCAAGCTGCGCCACGCCCCGCTCATAAGATCTTAGTTCATAACAGTCATCAATAAAAGACTAAATTGCTAAATCTTTTATAAAAAATCATTTTTTAGGGTAGAAATGATCTTACCATTACTAGTTGTTATAAAATTAGGTCAAATAGTTATTTGGTTTTTATATTTATCATCCTATAGAAATATCTCATTATTTAATTTTTTTGAAGAATTACTATTATAAAAAGTATTTGAATTTTGAAGGTATGAAAAATCTAGAGAGTTTGATTAAGACATACAATGATTTCCCCCGAAAAGGTATTGCTTTCAAAGACATCCTTGGAATAGTTCAGGATACTGAAGTATTTAGGGAATTAATACTTAAGATGTCTTCAAACAAAGTAATAAAGAGTTCTGAGGCGATTATCTCAATAGATGCCAGAGGTTTTATTTTTGGGTCGGCAATTTCCCTTCAAGCGTCGAAACCAATGATAGTTGCTAGAAAGCCGGGAAAACTTCCTGGGGAAATCATAAAAGGAAACTACAACTTAGAGTATGGGAAAAGCTCTCTTTCAATACAAAAAGAGTCACTTGAGAAATTCAGCTCTTATGCAATTGTTGATGATTTGCTTGCTACAGGAGGAACAATTGAATGTGTAGCCAATTTATTAAGAAAAAGTGGTAAGGAAATATCTGGTTTAATAACAGTTGTTGAACTTTTGGAGCTCAATGGGAGGTCACTATTTGATTTCCCAGTCGAGTCAATGCTGATTTTATAAATAGAATTTAAAAATTTAGACTAAATTTTAAAGGTAAAATTGTTTTTAAAAAATTTTTTGTTTTAAACTATACCTAGTGAACCTGCGGTAAAACCAATTATCATAAATAGAACGAATTCTGCCAAATCTCTTGGCATAGAATTTACAAAAAAACTTAGTTGAGTCATTTGACCTTGTGCTCCTCAGGTATTTAAATTTGTAAGGAATCTAACTAAGAATTTTTTTTATCGAGGTAAAATCTAGTATTTTTTTCTTTTTTCTAAAGATTTCGTATTTAATTCAAAAAAGTTTATTGTATTAATATTATATGTATGTATATTACTGTTATTGTAAGTAAATTAAAATCCAATCTTTAATGGAATATAAAAAAAAGTCTTTAGCGAATCTTGATATTAAAAAAGATTATGAAGAGATAGATACACGTTTAGCATCTGGCTGGTATGTTGATGATATCAATATTTCGAAAAAGAAAATATATAAAACAAAAAAAAACACCTTTCAAAATTTCTAAAAAAATTAATTAATAAAAAAATAATTTCAGAATCTCAAACAAAGATATGAGAGTTTAATTTGAACATAATATCCGTATAAACGGAAAATTTAAGAAATTCTATTATTCCCTAGATAAAAATAATGCTTAATTAATATTTAAAATAACTTACCCATTTATCAAGATATTGATTCGAATTTTTAAAATACTTTTCGTAATTTTTCCACTTTTCTATTGATGATTTGTATAGTGGTTGTACAACTTGTGAAGATGAGGGAGTATTTATTTTTCCTCTTTCATGAGCAGTATTTCTATAATTTTTGATATTTTCGTCCCAACTAACATCTAAAAAATCTAAAATTTTTAAAATATGTTTATCAAAATCCTCTAGTAAATCTTCGTATTTAGACGTTACATAATTGATTTTTAATTTTTCCTTATATTCCAACCACATATTCATGGTTAAATCATAAATTCTTGAAGCTGATTCAATACTTCGGAAGTTAGACATTGCATTGTTTGGTTCGAAAGATTGTTGGAAGCATGATAAAACAGTATCGTATGGGTTTCTGTGAGTGAATATTATTTTTGAGTTTGGGAATAACAAATTGATAAGAGGTAAGCAAACAGTTTGAAAAGGAAATTTATCAATCAATATTTTTGCGCTTTTATTATCACAATTATTTCGCAAAATTTCCAAATAGTGATTTCTTAAATGATCTAGATCTTTTCTAGTTAATTTATGGAGTTTATCAAGAGAACAATCGAATTTTGATTTTATAATTTGTTCGACCGAATTAATTAAAGGTTTTTCCTCTAAAACATCAATATCAGGATGGCTTCTTAGAATTGTGTCAAGTAATGTGGTTCCTGACCTAGGAAATCCTATTAAAAAGACTGGCGGATTTTTAAGTAGTTTAGTTTTTTTGTTGTAAGTCGAGAAATCTTTATTATCTAAATTTTTTCTATAAGTATGTATATAGTTTCGGAAAACTTTTGGATTAGTACCCTCATACTTTAAATTAAGTTGACTTTTCTCAAAACAATTAAAGGCTTCATCATAATTTTTTACTTTTTCTTCAATAAATGCTTTAAAAGACCAAAAAAGGATATTTGTAGAATGATCAGTATTTTCTATCCATTCATTAGAAACTTGGTCAATAAATCTTTTTGCTTTAATGAAGTCTTTTTCTCTAAAGGATATTCTCGCTTTAAACATCAAAATTTCATTAATAATGTTTTTATTTTGGTTTAAACTTTCTATCTTATTTTTTAATTTACTTATTTTGTTCGTTTTCTCGTAGAGACTAAAAAGATTTCCGTAAGCATAATTGTAGTTTTCGTTAAGTTCAATTGCACTAAGAAATAATTCTTCTGCCTCTGTTAACTTGTCAAGATCTACCTTAATTGAACCTAAATTAACATAAGCTAATTCAAATTTTGGATTGAAATTTATCGCTTTTTGGGTAAAAATTTCTGCTTCAACAATATTACCTTGCTTTGACAGAAGTGAACCTAGATTATTATACGCGAGAGAAAAATCTGACTTTATCTCAATAGCTTTGCGGTAACAAAGTTCTGCCTCCTTATTATTATTTTTGTTGGAGAGAATATTACCTAGGTTGTTAAGTGCAATTGGTGAGGATGAATTTATGCTAAGTGCTTTTCTTAAATATTCTTCTCCTTCATCAAATTCCTCTAATTCATTTAGTACTGCACCAAGATTTATAAGGGCAAAATCAAAATTGGGATTAATTTTGAGGGCATCTTTTAAAAAATTTTCAGCTTGCTTAGGGTCGCCTGAATCTTTCAGTACGCAGGCTAAATTGACTAGAGCATTAACATCTTTTGGATTTATTTCTAAACTTTTTCTCAAAAAGAATTCTGCTTTTTCGAGATTACCTTCACCTACCAGTATTCCAGCCAAGATGGAATAAAGCCTTAAATAATTTGGATTTAATTCAATAGCTCTTTTTAAAATCTTTTTTGCAATATCACTTTGCCCTTTAATAACTAATACACTCGCTAAGTTAGGGTATGCCTCTAAACTCTTTGGAAATTTTTTTTATAGACTCATCGAATAACAATATTGCTTTATCAAACTGTTTTAATTGAGAATAAATACTACCTAAATTATTAAATACCCTAGGGTCATAAATTTTATTTTTGATTAAATAATTATATATTTCTAAGGCCTCTTTAATTTTTCCCTTTGCGTGCAATGATAATGCCTTGGAAATAACTTCATCTTTTTGCAAACTATTAGTTCTTTTTTCTATTGGCGTTTTTCTAGTTCTATCTTTGTCCCCAAATCCTTTCATGCTTTTTGATCTTATTAATTTAGAATCTACCTAAGATTAAACCTAACTTTGAATTATTAAAAATTTTGCTCAAAAATCAATAATTCTTATGAATTTCAACAATAATTCCAAGAAAATTGTTTTTAGGGACACAAATATTATCGTCACATCCTCAATAATAAATTTTGTCCCTTTACTACATCTCTCCTTAAATCCCTTTGATATCAACTGATCTCCCGTATTGAATTTTATTTTTTTTCAAGAAGAAATCAAAAATTTAAGCTTTCCGAAAAAAAGTATCCGTTGATACTTGAAAAATTGATAAATTTTACGTTATCTTAAGTTGTCCTTTAAATTTCGTGTGAGGAAATTTATGAAGCTTTTTAAGAGCTTACTCGTGGCTCCTGCAACACTAGGCTTATTAGCGCCTATTGCTGCAACTGCTAACGAAGTTACAATCAATGATTTTAACGCTGCAGAAGAAATTGCAGTTACAAATAGCCGTGTAGACGGTTTAGAAGCTAGATTCAATGATCTTGAGGCTGGCTCATTCTCCGAAACAACTACAGCATCTTTTGGTGTAGATATGGTTGTTGGTGCTGAAGACGGAGCTACTTCTGAGGCAGCTCAATTTAGCTACCAAATGGGTATCGGCTTAGAAACTAGTTTTACTGGTGAAGATTCACTTAGCGCAACTATCGATATAGGTGATGCTGCTGGTGATGCTCTGGCTCTTGATGATACAGATAACGTATTAACACTTGACGGACTTACATACACATTCCCAGTAGGCGGCGCAACATTAATGGTTGGTGATTCAACTGACATTAGCGCTGTATACACTGGAGCTTGTGCTTACAATGCTTTCACTGACTACATGGGTAACTGTGGTACAGGTAGTACTGTTGGTGTAGGTGGTAATGGTGCTACTGCAGCAATGTCATACGCTTTCGATGGCGGATTCTCATTAGCTGGTGGTATCTCTTCTACTCCTGAGACACTTTTAACAGAAGAAGGTGCTGATGTTTACGGTATTGAAGCTGCTTACACTGCAGATTCTTTTGGAATAGCACTAGCTTATTCTGATGACGAAACAACAACTGGCTGGGGACTTAATGGTATGTATGCCTTTGATTTCGCAACAATAAGTGCAGGTGTTGAATCTGTTGATTCTGGTACAACAGCTGAAGGATTCTTTGTTGGTCTAAGTTTCCCTGAAGTTGGACCTGGTTCTTTTGACTTAGGTATGGGAACAACAGGTAACTTCGCAGATGGTGATACAGAGTACTACACCTACGAAGCATCATACGCTTACCCAGTAAATGATGGAGTAACAATTACTCCTGGTGTTTACATCGTAGAGGGTGAAACTGACGTAACTGG
>QCQM01000040.1 GCA_003212195.1 Prochlorococcus sp. AG-449-O05
TTCTTCGAAAGAGAATTCTGAAAGAAATATAGTAAGCGAAGTTGATATTGATAGATTTAAGAATATTGCTCAATCACTTGAGAAAAATTGTGAGAAAATAACTAATTTAATTAAGATTCATGACCAGAAGTTAGAAGAGCAATCCATAGTAGATAAAAAATTATTTGAAAAAATTGATCTCATTAAAAATAATAATAAGGTTGAAACAATAGAAGATTCCCTCTTATGGGCACAGAAGAAATTTAATATGTTAAAAAATAAGTCTAGTTAAAGATTCTTCTTCTTTCTTTTCAATATTCAACTTTTATACCTTTTAGTGCGATGATAATAATAGATATTTTTAATTATTTTGACTGATCAACCTTGTCAATGTGCTGATTGTCAGAGATTTTATAAAGAGCATGATCGTCTGATTAGAGAATTTCCTACTTTCAAGCAGCAACAAGAATTGAATTGGGCATCAATTCAATCGTTTAGAACTCTTTGTACTAAGATTACTGACGAGTTCCAGAGAGAATTATCTGAAAGAGAATCAAATGAAGATATCAGTCCAGAAAATAAACATATCTCTGATACGGAAATTGCTGAAGCTTTAGAAGAACTTGAAAGTGTTAATGCCTATTTATATTCAGTTGAGGCATTAATGGAAAGAATATTTGATACAAAATTTTCAAAAAATATCGAATCAAAATTTAAAGAAATTGCAAATGAATTAGCCCCAGATCCATTAAATATGGATCGACTAATTTTGAATAGATTATTTCATCAAACCCCTGACTCACCAGATAAGAAAAATATTAATTAGTTAGTTCTTCGACGTCGCAAGTAATTTCAACTGGCATTGGAGATACTTTCCAGATAGATTTGCAATACTCTCTAATAGATCTATCTGAAGAAAAATATCCTGATCTGGCAGTATTTAATAATGCCATTTTATTCCAAGATTTTTTATTATTCCAACATTCACTAACCACATCCTGTTTAATTAAGTAATCTTCAAAGTCAGCCATAACAAAAAATGGGTCTTGTCCTGTAAGGCTATTCAATAAAGGTTTAAATAATTCTTTATCCCCATTGCTAAAGTGGCCAATTTCAATTAGGCGTAAAACCTCTTTGAGCTCTGGAGATTTATTAATAAAAGTTTTGGGAGAGTAGTTATTATTTTTTAAGTCCATAATTTCGCTTTCAGTTTTACCAAAAAGAAAGAAATTCTCTTTTTTTACAAGATCTCTTAATTCCACATTGGCTCCATCTAAGGTTCCAATCGTTAAAGCCCCATTCATGGCAAACTTCATATTTCCAGTTCCAGATGCTTCTTTTCCAGCAGTTGAGATTTGTTCTGAAAGATCCGTTGCAGGATAAACTATTTCCCCAAGTTTAACGTTGTAGTCTGGCAGAAAAACAACTCTTAATAACCCATCCATATCTGGGTCAGAATTAACTACATCAGCAATACCATTAATAAATCGGATCATCAGCTTTGCCATAAAGTAACCTGGTGCAGCTTTACCTCCGAATATTATTGTTCTTGGGACTTCATGCTTGTTTGTACTATTTTTGATTCTTAAATATTGTGCAATAATTTGTAGGGCATTTAAATGTTGTCTTTTATATTGATGAATTCTTTTTACTTGGACATCAAATAAGCTTGATGGATCTACAAGTATTCCGGTTTTTGAATGAATAAAACTAGCTAATTTTCTTTTACCATTTAGTTTAGTTTCCTCAAATTTTTGTAAAAAGTTGTTGTCATCTTTTTTTTCTTCTAAATTCTTGAGAAGTTCCATATTAGTTATCCAATTTGGGCCAACTTCTTCTTCGAGAAGGTTGGATAAAGATGGATTCGATAAGGCAACCCATCTCCTTGGAGTAACTCCATTAGTTACATTTGTGAATTTTTCAGGCCATAGACCAGCGAATTCAGGCAGAAGTTGTCTTTTAATCAAATCTGAGTGAAGAGCTGCAACACCATTTATGTGATGAGCTCCAATTGTGGCTAAATGAGCCATACGAACTGATTTAGAGCCTTCTTCATCAATTATTGAGAGTTTTTGAAGAATCTTGTCATCACCAGGATAACGTAGTCTTAATTGCTGTAGAAATCTCCAATTAATCTCATAAATAATTTCAAGATGACGAGGAAGAAGATCATTAAATAAACCTAAATCCCATTTCTCTAAAGCTTCTGGTAGTAATGTGTGGTTGGTATAAGCAACTGATGAGGTCGTTATGTTCCAAGCTTTGTCCCAACCTATTTGATATTGGTCAATAAGAAGTCGCATTAATTCTGCAACTGCAATAGCAGGATGAGTATCGTTTAATTGGACTGTCCAATGCTTAGAGAATTCTGTTATTGGTATTGATCTTTTTTCAAGGCTTCTCAACATGTCCTGAAGAGAACAACTTACAAAAAAGTGTTGTTGTTTGAGTCTTAATCTTCTACCTTCGTCAGTTCCATCATTTGGATATAGAACTTTTGAAAGAGTTTCAGATGCAACTTTTTCTTCTACTGCACCATAATAATCGCCGATATTAAAGGCATAAAAGTCAAAACTTTCTGTTGCATCAGCTCTCCATAATCTTAATCTGTCACATGTATTTACTCTGTATCCTAAAACTGGAACATCATGAGGTACTCCAATAGCATGTTCTGAAGGAATCCATCTAGATCTGTAGTTCCCTTTATCATCTCTATAACTTTCAGTTCTGCCCCCAAAACCAACGAAACAAGATTCATCCGGTTGTGGAAGTTCCCATGGCCATCCACCTTTTAACCATTTGTCAGTTACTTCAACTTGCCATCCATCCCTAATTAACTGATTGAATATACCAAATTCATATCGTATACCATAACCAACTGCTGGAACTTGTAGAGATGCTAATGATTCCATATAACACGCTGCAAGTCTGCCAAGGCCACCATTACCTAATCCGGGTTCCTCTTCAACTTCAAGAATTGTTGATAATGATTCAATGCCAAATCTTTTTAATGCATCTTCTGCCTCTTGAGTGATTCCAAGATTGAGAAGATTATTACTTAATTGAGGCCCTATTAAAAATTCTGCTGATAGGTATGCGACTGTTTTTTGGGGTTTTTTTCTGATGACTTCTTGACTTGCTAAATATCTTGTCATTAGCCTATCTTTTACTGCGTAGCTTAAAGCCATGTACAAGTCGTGAGGACTTGCAGAAGTGGCTAACTTTCCGAGAGTATAAAAGAGATGAGCCGTCATTCCCTGGAATACAGCATCAGAATCCATGCCAGCTTTCTCAGGATCTAAGTAGCAGCCTGGAGTAGGCAAACGTAAATCAAAGGGTTCGTTGGTATTCATTTGATTAGCCATATAACAGACAATAGCCAGTTTTTAGAAAATTTCTTTGTTGTAACTTCAGATCCACACTTGTTGAGTATTTTTGCTTTTTTCTTACATATTTCTTAAAGTGGGCCCTCTATAAACTATCTTCCAATTAGGTAGTTTATTTTTTACACTTAAATGTACTCTTTACTTGCTGAATTAAGTGCACATGATTTAGAAGTTGCTGAAACGTTGATAGGAGTTATAAGGTTTCTATTGATATTTTTAGCTGCAAGAGCATTAGCAGAAGTATTAGTAAGACTTAGTTTGCCAACAATAGTAGGTGAGCTTCTTGCAGGGGTCGTAATAGGGGCATCAGGATTCCATTTGTTGATACCGCCTTCAGCTGGAACCGAATTAAATGAAGGACTTGTAAATGTTATTAGCTCTTTAGCGTCAATCCCCCCAGAAGCTGTACCTGATGTTTATTTCGAAAGTTTTCCATCCCTGCAAGCAGTAGCAACTCTGGGATTATATGCTCTTTTATTTTTAACAGGACTAGAAAGTGAGTTAGAGGAATTAGTAGCAGTCGGAGCTCAGGCTTTCACTGTTGCTATGGCTGGTGTAATTTTACCTTTTGCCTTTGGAACTCTTGGATTAATGTTTATTTTCCAAGTAGATCTAATTCCAGCAGTTTTTGCTGGAGCATCCATGACGGCAACAAGTATAGGAATTACTGCAAGTGTTTTTGGTGAGTTGGGATATTTAAAAACAAGAGAGGGACAGATTGTCATTGGAGCGGCTGTTTTGGATGATATTTTGGGTATTGTTATTCTTGCAGTTGTAGTCGCCCTTGCTGCTGGAGGTTCTTTAGAAATAGCTCCTATCGTTAAATTAGTTGCAGCTGCTGTAGTGTTTGTTATTGCTGCTATAGCATTAAGTAGAACAGCAGCGCCAGGTTTTGATTGGTTATTAGATAGATTAAAGGCCCCTGGAGCCGTGGTGGTAGCTTCTTTTGTGATACTTGTGTTATGTTGTTTTGTCGCAACAGCCATTGGATTAGAAGCAGCTTTAGGTGCTTTTGCAGCTGGATTAATTCTTAGTAGTTCTAAAAATAATCACGCAATTCAACAATCAGTTTTACCTTTAGTCTCCTTATTCGCAACTATTTTTTTCGTATTAGTGGGAGCTGGAATGGACTTATCAGTTATCAATCCTCTTGATCCAACAAGTAGATCAGCTCTTGTAGTTGCAGGATTTTTATTAGTTGTTGCAATAATTGGAAAAATTGCAGCAGGATGGGTATTTTCCAGTGATAAACCTACAAATAGATTAGTAGTAGGTTTGGGTATGATGCCTAGAGGAGAGGTTGGTTTGATTTTCCTTGGCTTAGGAACAAGTGCTAAGTTGTTAACGCCTTCTCTTGAAGCAGCTATTTTATTAATGGTTATTGGAACTACATTTCTGGCACCTGTTTTATTGAGAATTGTCCTAAAAGATAAGCCCCCAAATGATGGCAATAAAATTTCAGATGATGTTGCAGCTGATCCTGTGGGTCTTCTTTAGGAAATAAGTTTATTAGAATCAAATAACAAAAAAGATTTTCAATAAATGGAAAAATCAGCTCTGATAGATAGTGATGTAAATTATGACTGGAATTTTTTAAATTACCCAATACATACTGTTTCAGCTAACCCTGAAGAAATATCAAAAGAATTCGCAATTTTATTAATTCATGGTTTCGGAGCTTCTACGGATCATTGGAGATTTAATATCCCTGTCTTAAGTACAAAATACGAAGTCCATGCGATGGATTTACTCGGTTTCGGAAAAAGTCCTAAGCCTCAAGACGTGGAATACTCAGGATCTTTATGGAAAGATCAGGTTATTGCTTATGTAAAAGAGAAAATAAAAAAACCTACAATTGTTGTTGGAAATTCATTAGGTGGTTATGCCGCATTAGCAGCCGCTGCGGAATTAAATGAGCTAAACGCAGGAGTGATTTTACTTAATGCTGCTGGATATTTTAGTGAAGAAAAAACTATCAAAAAGAATATGTTGCAAACCTCAGTTGAAACAGTTGCCGGCATATTTTTGAAAAAATATTGTTCTTCAACGTTTGATTTTTGAGAATATGAGAAATCCAAAAAATATTAAAAAAACTTTGAATCAAGTATATGTTGATAAAAAAAATGTTG
>QCQM01000041.1 GCA_003212195.1 Prochlorococcus sp. AG-449-O05
TACTCACAAAATCTCTAAAAACTAAAAAAGAAAATATTATCAATGCTCCTAATTTAGTTATGGAAGGGATGATTATTCACCACCTTTCCATAAAAAATTAACTTAACCCAAGGTCTGCAATTATATGATCTGCCATTATTGCTGCTTTTACCTTTAGGTAAATTTTTTCGATGTTACCTTCAGTATCGATTAAAAAAGTATTTCTCATCATTCCCATATATTCTTTTCCCATGAATTTTTTCAGTCCATAGCTATCGTAATCAGAAGAAACTTTGAAAGGTTCAGGATCAGTTAAAAGAATAAAAGGTAAATTAAATTTTTCTATAAACTTCTGATGAGAGGAGGCATTATCTTTACTAATACCAAGCACAACAATATTATTTTTTTGGAGTAAATCCCAATTTTCTTTAAAATTGCAGGCTTCTTTAGTACATCCTGGAGTATTATCTTTTGGATAAAAATATAGTATTATTCTTTTACCTTTAAAATCACTAAGAGATACTTCTTTCTCAAAAGAATCTTTTAATTTAAATTCTGGTGCTTTGCCGCCAACCTTAAGAGCCATTGAAATTATTAAATGAATATAAATATAAAATACCAAAAATTTGGTTTTATGAGATTAAAGGTGTGCAAGATGTCGCAACGGTAGAAGAAATTACAACTGCAAAAAATTTATCAGATTCAAGATCAAAGATTTTTTTAGAAACAAGAGCTTATTTACGAAAATCACTTTCAACAGTTTTTAATTTAGATCCCCTAGAAATTCCGATTAATGCTAATCCTGGACAACCTCCAAGTTTGCCCTCTGGCATGGGAAATATAAGTTTAAGTCATTGTAAAGATGCCATTACTATAGTCTGGCATGTAAGCAAAATAGGTATAGATATTGAAAGAAAAGATAGAGATTTTAACCATTTTAAAATTGCAGAAAGATATTTTTTTCATACCAATAAAACAATCCATAAAAATTATTTGACAAAAAATAAGATATTAAATCAATGGTGTGCTGTTGAAGCGGCTATAAAATGGGATCATGGAAAATTAGCAAAGGACATAAACCATTGGCAATATTTTGAAAATACTCAAAAGTTAATTCATAAGAAGAAAAACATACATTTAAAATATTCACAGATTAACTTCCATGATTGGACTATTGCTCTAGCATACGAAGAAAAAACTTCCTTAAATCCTGAGATTATTTGTTGTTCGAAAAATTTTTAACTTTCTTTTTTCCTAAGCAGTTCTTCATATTGAGTTTTTTCCCATCCATTATTATTTGGTTCCCATATTTTTAAACCTCTTAATGATTTGGGAAGATATTCTTGTAGGACCCAATTACCTGGATAATGATGAGGATTGACATAACTATTAGAATTATTTTTTAAATGAAGTGGTACATCAAAAGCATTGATAGATTTGATTGTTTCAATAGCTTTAAAAATACTTTTCGTACTATTACTTTTTGGAGAAATAGCTAAATATAAAGAAGCCTGCGTTAACAAATATAATCCTTCTGGAAAACCTACTCTATCAAAAGCATCACAACAGGATTGTACAACTACTATGGCATTAGGATCAGCTATTCCAATATCTTCACTGGCAGATATAAGTAGTCTTCTAAAAATAAAATTAGGATCTTCACCAGCCTCCAGCATATTGGCAAGCCAGAATAAAGTTGCATCTGGATCAGAACCTCTTATGGACTTTATAAAGGCACTTATAACATCATAATGATTTTGACCATTTTTATCGTAAACAATATTTTTCTTTTGTAGTGCATCCTCTGCTATTGAGAGATTAATGTTGATTTCTTTAGCATCATTTTTAGCAGTTGTCTCTATGGCCATCTCTAGCGCGTTAATTAATGTCCTTGCATCTCCGCCAGAAAATTTAATTAAATGACTTATAGCATCATGAGTTAAAGAAACCTTTTTTGAATCTTTTTTTTTAGAATAGTAAGTTATGACTTTTTGTATTATTTTCTGCAGATCATTTTCTGCCAAAGGAAGTAATGTAAAAATACGAGACCTACTAACAAGCGCTTTATTAACAGCAAAGAAAGGATTTTCAGTCGTAGCACCAATAAAAGTTATGGTTCCATTTTCTATTGAAGGTAATAAAGCATCTTGCTGAACTGATGTAAATCTATGAACCTCATCGATAAATAAAATTGTTTTTTCTTTTTGAATTTATTAATCTATCTTTTGCATTAGCGATTTCGTTTCTTAATTCTTTAACACTTGATAATACAGCATTTAACTTAATTAATTTTGACCGCGTATTAAAAGAAATAATTTCAATTAGAGTAGTTTTTCCAACGCCTGGAGGGCCAGAAAAAATAAAATTACTAATCTTATCGTTTAATATTGCACTTCTTAAAAGCGAATTTTCATTAAGGATTGGTTGTTGACCAAAAAAATCTTCCAAATTCTTTGGTCTTAATTTATCTGCCAAAGGTGCATTGTTTTCTATTTGAGAATAATTAGTAAATAAATTTTCTGAATGCATATAAATAAAATCAAAAAATCATTACTTTCAATTCTATGTAATTACTGTAGGAGTTTCCATTTGAGTAAGTTTTGAAATATTCAATAAAGCATCTAAATCATCTATTAGAGGTTTCAAAGCGATCTGAGGATTTAACGAAAGATTATGTTGAGGATCGAAAAATTTCTCAAAGTAAAGTCTTAATGTTGCACCCTTAGTGCCAGTTCCAGAAAGGCGCACAATTACTCGAGAATTATCTTCAAGGACCAATCTTAAACCTTGATTTTCACTTATGGAATTATCAACGGGATCTAAATATGAAAAGTTATCCGCAACTTTAACTAAATGGCCACCAAAACAATTTCCTTTTAAATTTTCAAGCATAGAAGTTAGATTACCAAAGATTTGATTAGCAATATTTGAGGGAATTGCTTCATAATCATGTCTTGAATAATAATTCCTACCAAATTGTTTCCAATGATTCTGCATCAAATCACTTACCGAACATTTTTTCTCAGCTAAAATTTGTAACCAATACAAAACTGCCCATAGTCCATCTTTCTCTCTCACATGATTACTACCTGTTCCGAAACTTTCTTCTCCACATAAAGTAATTAAATTAGAATCTAAAAGGTTTCCAAAAAACTTCCAGCCAGTAGGTGTCTCGAAGCAAGGTATATTTAATGCTCGAGCAACATTATCAACTGCTGAGCTGGTTGGCATGGATCGTGCCACACCTGTAATGCCATCTTTATAACCAGGAACACATTTTGTGTTAGCAGTAATAACTGCAAGGCTATCACTAGGATTTACAAAACATCCACTTCCTAAAATCATATTCCTATCTCCATCTCCATCGCATGCAGCACCAAAACTATAAAATTTTTTATTTAATAACAAATCAGCCAAATGGGATGCGTAAGTAAGATTAGGATCAGGATGTAAACCTCCAAAATCTTTTAACGGGATACCATTCATGACACAATCAGGTGCAAGACCCATTTTTTCAACAAAAATATTTTTTGCATATGGGCCTGTAACCGCATTCATTGCATCAAAGATTAACGAGAAGTCTTTTTTTAAAAAATCACTAATTTGATCAAAGTCAAAAATTTTCTCCATCAAATTAGAATAATCTGTTAATCCATCAATAATTTCTAAGGTAGTTTCGTCGTAAAGATAAGTTCCATATTCACTAAAATCAGGTAATTGAATTTTACAAATTTTATAACTATTTAGTAATTGTGAAGCCTTGAAAATCTTATTAGTAATTATCTCAGGAGCTGGACCACCATTAGAGATATTCAATTTCACTCCAAAGTCGCCATCAATCCCACCAGGATTATGGCTTGCAGAAAGAATAATTCCACCAATAGCATTTTCTTTTCTAATTAAATGTGATGTCGCAGGAGTAGATAATAAACCGTATTTTGGAACAATAACCTTTTGAACTTTATGAGCAATGCATATTTGTACAATTTTTTCTATTGCTTCAATATTGCCATATCTCCCATCACCACCAACTACTAATGTTGAACCTTTTAAATCTTCTAATGATTGTAAGATTGCTTCAATAAAAACTTCGAGATAATGTTCTTCCTGAAACTTTAAAGTACTTTTTCTTAGTCCAGAGGTGCCTGGTTTTTGATCTAGAAAAGGAGAATTGATAATATTTACACTAACTTGATTCATATTTTTAAGAAACTTCCAAAAATCTAACTAAATTAATGAGGCATTTCGGAAGTTCTTAACATAGCGATAAACCATAATGAAGAAATTAGTAATGCACTAAAAATTCCATAGTTAACACCAAATTTAGAAATTGTAATTGGAACTATAAGTGGAAACGTTAATGCCCCAAACAATGGAGTGAAAGCTACAATTTTTTTCAGCATTAATTTAATTTACTAAAACCATTCAGTCTCAGCATTATCTTTTTCATTAGTATCGTCAAGTGGTGTAGTTCTATCAAATTTCATTGATATACTTTTTTCTTGCTCACCAGATACATCAACAGCTTTAATATCATATTTTTGAGTCCCGTCTCTAAATGGAACTTGAATTCTAAAAGTACCATCTGCAGCAAGAGGTACATCTTCTCCACCTATTGTTAGTTTTGCAGAGGGCTCTGTAGCTCCATAAACAATTAATTCAGCATCAGCAACGAGCCAAAAAGATCTATTTTTAACAATTCCACTTCCAGAATCATTTAAACCTGATGACCATTTACCAGCACCTGAATCTGTAAGATTATCATTAAGGTTTGTTGAATTTAAGTTTTCCATAAATTCTTCAGAACCAACTTTTCTTCTGAGAGGAATGTTAGTTGCTGCTTGGTATAACCTTTCATGCATACCATTTTGTTCTGGAACAACAGGATTAGAAATATCTGGGATAGACTCAGAAGTGGAATTTAAATTAAAAGGTACGAATTTATCGAGAATTTGCTCAGAAGGATGAGACCCAGGAACATGGCTTACCGAAGAAAATGCCAATGACATCCAGTTAAAACCATATTTGTAACCTAATTCAACTTTATAATCTCTATCTGCAAGTGGGATTGGCAAATACCACTCTGTACTGTAACTATCAACCGCTATCTCCCTTAGTGTTCCTTGATTCAAGTTGCTTCCTTCAGAACCAGATGCATCAAATAATCGTAAACATAATTTATTGGCTCCCAAAGATTGTGCTTTTTCTCTATCTGCATCAGAAATTTGCCAAAAAACATAAGCCCAATCTGGATCTCGGGGTAAGAAAACCACATTTGTTTTAACTTCTTCACTACTATTAAAAGCATTGGACTCAGAAATTTCTTTAGGTTTTAACTCAGGAGGTGTAATATATGTTTTTTTTATAGATTTTTCTTGATATTTAAGTATTAAATCAACTAAAACAGCTTTTGTTTTGCGACTGTAAAGAGGAACCGATAGTTTACTTGCTTCTTGACGTAATTGTCTGAGGGTTAGTGAGAGTAATTGATCTTTATTCATGATCCCATCAG
>QCQM01000042.1 GCA_003212195.1 Prochlorococcus sp. AG-449-O05
TATTTTTCTATTAATTCACCAACTATCAATACTTCCAATTTAAAAAATAATGAGGATATATTTATTAAACTACGGAGAAATCGAATACATAAAATTCTTGGTCCAATAATAATTAACGATCAATTTGAAAAAAGAAATTTATCTGATAATGAAATAGTGGATAAATTAACACTTATAGGTTGTACTTTAAAGAATAGAGAATATGGCTGGGATGTAGCAGTAATTCCTAATAGATCTCATGATTTAATAAGAGAAATAGATTTAATTGAAGAAATTGCAAGATTAATAGGGTATGACAGATTCGACTTAAACCTACCTAATCCAATTAAGCCTGGAAAATTGTCATCTGAACAGTTGGCATTGAGAAAAGTAAAAAATGGTTTCACAGAAAATGGTTTTAACGAGGTACTAAGCTACTCACTTGTTCCTGAAGATAATGAAAAACTTATAAAGATTTCTAATCCTTTGTTATTAGAAACTAGTTGCCTAAGAGATAATATCTGGAAAGAACATTTGGAGATAGTAAACCGTAATATAAAAGCTGGACAAACAAGTTGTTTTATATTTGAAATTGGAAATGTTTTTCAAAAGAAAGCTAAGTTCATTCAAGAAGAAGTTCTGAATGGTGCGATTTATGGAAATAGAAAATTTGGAAAATGGATAAATTCGGGTAAGGATAACGATCTTAATTATTACCAGGCCAGAGGAAAGTTAAAGGAGGCTTTATCATCATTGAATATAAAAATTGAGGATAAACCTACTGATTCAATTGACTTTCTTCATCCAGGAAGAACAGCAAAATTAGTTATTGAAGGGAAAGATGCAGGTTATTTTGGTGAAATACATCCCAAACTAATATTAGAAAAGAAGTCATTAAAAAAAGTTTACTTATTCAACATAAATGTTTCTAACCTTTTGGGAGCTAGTACAAGAAAAAATAAATGGATTCCAATATATAAGCAATACCCTATTGTTCCGAAAATGGAAAGGGATATAAATTTTGTTTTTAGTAAGAAATTTTTAATTAACGAAATAACATCACAGATAAGAAAAACAGGAAAAAAACTCTTAGAGGATGTAAATTTAATTGATGTTTTTGAAGATACTAAATTTGGAGATGATCATATAAGTTATACATTTAGATTATCTTATAGAGATCAAGATAAAACATTACTTGATTCGGATATTACATCAATACATTCAAATATTATTTCTAATGTTGAAAAATGTTTTAATACTAAATTGAGGAATTGAATGTATTGCTTTTCTTACATGAGACTATAAACTAGTCTATAAATAATTCTTATATAAGAAAGGTAATAATCCTATAAAACTAATTAATGTTGTATTATAAATATCATGATCAATTTTTTAACTCTATTACTATCTTCAGTGCTGTGGGTGCAAGTACCTCAGTGGTCAGATGATTGGTCAAAATGTGCTGTTGATGTTCCTGACACTTCTTGTCATTGGTACATAACTGCACCTGATAATACTTTTGGCGAAGGGTTTGATTGGGCCAGTGCTCCTTGGTTTGATGCAAATGGTTTAAGCGATGTCCCTAGCATTGACAAACAAACTGCCATTCAAAAACTTCAAATTAAGTAGTACTGTCTTTAAGGCAGTACGGGAAAACATAAAAGCGGCTTATAGCAGTACTTTCTAGCCCTTATTAATTTCCTGGACATTGAAAGGACATAATTTTTTTGATTTATTATTCAAGTTTTAATTTTTCCTGGGATTTAACATTTTAGGTATTATTAAGCCAGATTGAAAAATGATTTTATCTTACTAATCTATTTTGAGACTTTATAATAGACCTATTATAAGTCTCATATAAGAAATAGTATACAAAGTATTTTTTCAAAGTAAATTTTTTTAATTAAATTTATACATAATTTTTCTTCCATAAATTTCATTAAAAATAATTGTTGAAAAGTTGAAATTTTAAACTTACCATTTATCTTATATGAGACTATTATTTAGACTATAAATTAGTCTTATATGAGAATTATAATACTAATTTCTATATAGATTTTTTAGCAATTGATACGCTTCATTTAATTTTCTCATTTGATCTGTTGATCCTCCAGCATCTGGATGCGTCTCTAAGGCTATTGATTTATAAGCCTCCCTAATTTTACGGAAAGTATGAGCGGATCCTGCGGATGTTGATAAATTCAATAATTTAAGTGCTCCATGTACTGTCATTGTTGAGTCCAATGTTTCAAATGAATTTGATCTATTATTTCGCTTAAATCTACTTATAAACCTTCTCATAAGTGTCGGTATTCTATTTATCAGATCTGATGTAGCAAAAGGGTCTTCTAAAACGCCAATCATTAATAAAACAATTTCAAGGGATGGATTTTTCTTTATCCAAAATGGGCATAATTCTGACATTAATTTATTGGCTGCACTCCACGTAAAGGGTAGATTTTCAGTTCCATCAAGATTTGGCCATATATCCCTTTCAAACCAATCCATCGAAGCTTTTACTACATGATCATTAGGAACTGATCCATATAAGGTTTTCCAATGACTAATTAACTCAATTCGACATTTTATTAATTCAGTTTCTTTAATTGTATTAATTTGTATATCATTAATATTCTCCCTTAATTTTTCACTATTAATACTTCTTCTTAGATTCTTTACTTTTTTTTCAACAAAATTGGGAAGGCTTATGTTTAAGTTGGCTTTTTCTTTATATTGATTGTTATTTGTGAATCTTTTATTCAAAGATATCTCATTAACTTCTTTTTTAACGTCTGATTTAATTAATACCAAGGCAGTATCTTCATCAATATTTAAATTTTCATTATTTTTATTATTGTTAAAGTCTATTTCTTGCTGTTGGTTCTTAGGTAGTAAATCATCTTCTTGAAGAAGTTCTTTAAGTATCTTTTCTATTACAGGTCCTCTTGCTCTAAATCCCCACTCTTTTCGTAATTGATCAAACCTGGAAATTAGTTCCTCAGGTAAATCAATTGAAATTCTCTTTGTATTTGAATTTTCAGGAATATTCAATAATATTTTCTTGAATAGTATGGAATTTATTTAATTTTATTCAAAAAAAATTGAAAGTCCATACGGAATATTGTTTTTAAATTAAAACCAATTTATTCTTATGTCACAAGTCAATTAAGTATCTTTTTATAATGAAAATAAAAAATGTTTAATTGTTATTTCAAGTCATCTAAAGAAAAAAAGAGTTTTTATCAACATAAGAAATTAGAAATGCTCAACTATATTAAGGATTCACTTGAACGTAAAATTGCCTCCGTAACAGCATCTATAGAAGTTCTAGAAAGCCAAATAAGCAGGGATAAGGAAGTTGAAGTAACTAACTAGTATTCAAACAAAACTTTCTAGAAGTTTTTCTGGACCATATTTCTTCAAATAATTAATATTTGAATTTTCAGTTACTAATAGATATCCTGCAAATCCTAGACCGTTAATACTAAAACCATGAATATGATCATTTTTTCTTTTTATAATAGCGATCCATTTATTAGTTATTAAAATATTGTAAGGATATATCGGTTTCTTATCTCTAATAGGGTCCCCAAGTCCTAATTTCTTGCATAATTCTAAGTAAAACTCAAAAAGACATGATGGATTTTCTAAAAAATTAAATTTGGATACAATAATATTTTTTTTAAGCTTACTATCTAGATCTTGATATGAGTTAATCTCTAAAAACCACTTTTCTCTAGGGCATGATATCTCACCTTTTGATCTACGCAGAAGTTGAAAATGCCTGTGAGGTTGACTTGCTCCCGCAATTGGAGAACTATTGAAAAACCATAATCCACTAGTATCTTTATTAACTTGTTGGATCGCTCTCCAATCTTTAATATCTAACCATCCATTTTGAGGTTTCCATTCATTTGTAATAAGTAAAATATGACCTTTTTGAACAGGGTACTTATTTAATATTAGTTGATGACTATTACCAATTTTATCAATTTCTAGTATCTTTTCCCAAGGACAAAATGGATTTTGCTTAGGACCATAAATTTTTTTTTTATTAAATTTTGAAGTATCAAGTTTTCTAATTATGAAGTCATCTTTTTCATATAAATCTCTTGTAATAATATCAGTTTTGAGAGGATATAATGATTCATCATCAATTGATAATCGAGTTTGTTCTAGTGCTTTTTTCCAATATATTTCTAAACTCATTTAAAAAAATTTATCATTATCATTTTAAAAAAAAAAATTAACTTGTAATTACTTTTTATTAAATTGATATTCTTTCAATTTTTCCAGAGGTACTGATTCTAAGACTACAATATTCGTTGATTCTAATATTACTTTTGGTGCAAGACCGTCTAATAATGCTTGCTTCCACCTATCAAGACAAATACACCAATGATCACCATCCTTTAGTCCTGGGAATGAATAAATAGGCATGGGAGTTATTAAATCATTACCTTGTGATTTACTATATTTAAGGAAATTATCATCCATTACACAACATATGGAATGATTCCCTCCATCATTTTTGTCATAGTTGCAAAATCCATCCCTGAACCATCCTGTCATAGGTTCGCAACTACAAATCTCAATTTTTTCTCCAAGGACATTTAACTGATTTTGATTATTTATGGTCATAGATTTTTTTAATAATAATAAAACACCAACATTTCTTTAAAAAAGGTTGACGAGTATGGGGGGTAAGGAGGTAATAATTCTAATAAGGTTTTTTTCATTATGGATTGGGACTTTACTGAAAACATTGCATTTAAAGCTCTTTATGAAGCTTTTAAAGATAGTGATGAAACTTCCGCATTAGAATTTTTATCTAGTGATGGTGCTTCATATTATCTTGAGTTAACACAGGATGCCGCGGGTGAGGGACTTGATCTGGGTGATAATGAAACGATGGAAGAACTACAGGAAGAAATTATTGAATATTTAGAAAACAACTAAAATTTAGCTTAAGCGCTGAAATATTTGGCTTTTGAGTGTAGTGAAATGATAGCCGTAGTACTTTGTTCTGGATGGAGTTGTTCAGATTCATCCATGGTCAAGTTTATTCTTTTTGCATCCAACAATGATAGTTGTATGTTTGAATCAGATACTTTTGGACATGCGGGATAACCAAAAGAATATCTAGCTCCTCTATATTTTTGAGCTAATATTTCTCTATTTTTGTCTGGTTCTTGAGACCTAAAACCACATTCAATACGAATTAATGCATGGACATATTCAGCTAGAGCTTCTGCTAATTGCACTGTAAGTCCATGGAATAACAAATAATCACTATATTTATCTTCTTTAAATAATTTTTGAGAATATTCACTAGCAATATCGCCCATGGTTACTGCCTGCATAGGAAATATATCTATCGGTTGATCATTTTTTAAATCACAATAAAAATCAGCTATGCATAAATTATTCCCGGATTTTTG
>QCQM01000043.1 GCA_003212195.1 Prochlorococcus sp. AG-449-O05
CAAGTTGGTGCTTGCGTATTATTCCCAACCTTATTGTTATTTGATAGGAATAAGGATTAATAAATTAAATATTTTTTATTGAGTTAATGTCCTCTTTTTGGTGACAAATTTGAATGCTTCAATTATGTCTCCTTCAATCCAAGAAGAGAATTTATCGCACCCAACTCCACATTCAAATCCTGTATTTACTTCTTTAACATCATCTTTAGATCTTTTTAGTGAGTCTAAATTGCCTTCAAAAATTACTTCATCTGATCGAATAACTCTAAGCGAACAATTTCTTTGTAGTTTACCAGTTTGTATGTAACAGCCTGCTATAGCTCCCTTACCAACTGAAAAAGTTGCTCGAACTTCGGCTTTTCCTAAAGATTCTTCGACAAGATCAGGTTCAAGTAGTCCTTCCATTGCCAACTGGATATCTTCTAAGAGTTTATAGATTACTTCATACTCTCTTATATCGACGTCATTAGCATCTGCTGCCCTCTTTGCACCAGATGCTAATGAGGTGTTAAAACCAATGATTACTGACCCAGATGCAGCAGCGAGATCTATATCTGTTTCTGTTATTTCTCCAGGAGCAGAGAGTAGAACTCTGACTTGAACTTCATTTTTTGGTAATTGTTCTAGCGATCCTAATATAGCTTCAACACTACCTTGAACATCAGCTTTGAGAATTAAGTTTAACTCTTTCAGTTCTCCATCATTTGCTTGAGTTGATAAGGATGATAGGCTGACTCTTCTAGAGGCCATTTGCTGAGCTAATTTTGTGGCTCTAGCATCTGTTGCCCTCTCTCCAACAATAGCTCGAGCAGTTTTCTCATCAGAGTAGACTTCGAATTCATCTCCTGCTGTCGGTACTTCACTGAATCCTAGTGCTTCTACTGGGAATGATGGTCCTGCTTTTTTGATTCTATTACCATTTTCATCAACCATCGCTCTAATTTTTCCGAGGACTGACCCCGCAGCTAGAACATCTCCAGATTTTAAGGTCCCATTTTGTACTAACAAAGTAGCAACAGGGCCTTTGGCTTTGTCTAAGTGGGCTTCAATAACAGTACCTTTTGCAAATCTATCAGGGTTGGCTTGTAGATCTTCCACTTCAGAAACTAATAAAATCATTTCGAGCAATTTATCAATGTTTTGTTTTTTGATAGCGCTTACTGGAACCATTACTGTATCTCCTCCCCAATCTTCAGCAATTAGTTCTTTTTCTGATAGTTCTTGTTTTACTCTGTCTGGAGATGCCCCTTCTTTATCAATTTTATTTATCGCAACTACAATTGGTACTTTTGCCGCTCTTGCATGACTGATAGCCTCGAGTGTTTGAGGTCTGCAACCATCATCTGCCGCGACTACAAGAACAGCTACATCTGTAACCTTTGTACCTCTTGCTCTCATTGCAGTAAAGGCTTCATGACCAGGGGTATCAAGAAAAGTTAATTTTTTCTTTTTAGATTCATGCTCAAATTCAACTTGATAAGCGCCTATATGTTGAGTGATGCCCCCTGCTTCCCCTGAAGCTACTCTTGATTCTCTGATGGAATCTAAAAGACTTGTTTTGCCATGATCTACATGACCCATCACTGTAATAACAGGTGGTCTTCTTATTAGATTATCAATATCTTCAGATTCAATCATATCTACTGTTTTCTCAGCAGCTTCTTGGATATCATCTTGCAAAACAGGTACTCCAAATTCTTCTGCTACTGTTTCAATAGTTGCTAAGTCTAGTGATTGAGTAACGGTTGCAGTTATGCCTTTAAAAAAAAGAGATTTGATTATTTCAGAACTTTCAAGACTTAACTTATCAGCTAATTCTTGAACTGTTAAATTATCTTCAGGTACTATTATCATTTCAGGCCTTACTTGTTTAGCTTCTTTAGCAGCTTTTAACTCCATTGCTCTCCTTTTCTGCCTTTGCCTGGTAGTCTCTTTTTTCTTCTTTTTAAATTGTTTTATAGTTTTTTGAGATTTGGATTCATCAGACCTTTCTCTTTTTGGACGCGCCAAACTAGCTGATAAGATAGAAATTTTTTCGCCTGAATATCCACTGGTTTCGGATGTCAATGAATCATCATTCTCACCGATAATATGAACTTTTTGTCTTTGTTTTTGGGGATTTTTGCTTCTTAATGCTTCTAGTTTTGCGCTATCATCCCAGTCTGTCTTACCTGGTTTTTTAGAATTATTTGTAAATGATCTATGAGGTGGTTTTTTTGAATTAGGTGCAGTATGTATACGACTATTTGGAGCTTTAGCCTTCTGTTTAGTTGTCTCAATATTTTGTTTTTCGTTACTCTTTAAGACTTCTTTGTTTTTAACTTGTTTGTCATTTGCGGATTTGTTAGTTTTTTGAAGTTGTAAGAGTTCATTAGGTGATACTGGCTTTCTTATTCCAGGTGACTTTTGACCATTGAATTTAGGCCCAGGTCTATTTTGCATGCCAGGTCTATTTTGCATGCCAGGTCTATTTTGCATGCCAGGTCTGTTTGGAGCTCCAGGTCTTCTTGTATTTGCTTGTCTATTGAAAGATCCAGGTTTGCCTTGATCTGATGGTTTGTCTCTTAATCCAGGCCTATTGGGCATAACAGGTCTGTTGGGATTACTAGGCCTACTTGTATTTGCTTGTCTATTGAAAGATCCAGGTTTGCCTTGATCTGATGTTTTGTTTCTTAATCCAGAACTATTAGGCATGTTAGCTCTATTTGGAGCACCAGGTTTGTTTGGCTTACCAGGAATGTTGGGGACAGTTTGTTTAAAAGAAATGTTTTGCTTATAATTTTGCTGATTTTGTCCATCTTTTCTTATTGGAGCTCCTACGAGCTCAGGAGGAGACATTTTGTTATAAATATTTCTTGTTTTAGATTTGTTCGAATTTAGGTCAGGTTTGTTTGATATTTGTCTTTTCCCCCCTGAACTGGAGAAATTATGGGATTCTGTAGATTTAAAATTATTATTAATATTTTTAGGCTTAGCAATTAGCTGAATAGGTGGTTTTGTAGGACTTTTTATAGGTGGGGTTGTTTTATTTTGGAAATTTTTTTTATCTTCGTTGAGATTCTGTGAAGTTTTATTATTTATATTTTTATTTTTAAGATTTGATTGAGATTGTGAACTGTTGTCAATTGTCGGTTTATTTAGATTTTTAGGTTGATTTGAAATTATCTTTAGACTCTCAGGTTTATTAAGAGGTTTTATAAGCAATGGCTTTTTGTTTGAATTATCTTTATGAGGTTTCCCTTTAATATTGGAGATAACAGAGGATTCATCCTCTTTATTTTTTTTGTAATTATTTTTTTTAATTGAAGGTTTCTTAATAGAAAGTATATTTTGGTCTGAGTTTTTTTTATAAATAAGATTTTTTATTTTTTTTGCTTCCTCTGCACTAATTGAACTGCTATGGCTTTTTACTGAAATTGAAAGTTTTTGAGCAGCATCCAATATATCTTTATTTTCCAGATTTAAATCTCTGGAAAGTTCGTAAATTCTGATTTTATCGCTGATAGTCATTTAATCTGATTTGGACTCTTTTCGGAAATTCAAGAGGATTTAATTTAATTATATTCCTTTATTAGGATAGTCATTGAAGCTTGTAATTTCTTTTTCAAAAATATCAATAAATTCAGTTTGTAAAGATGTTTTTAAAGCTCTTTGAAGCTTTTTTTTGATCTTAGAATCTGAATAACATTTTTTTGACTTGCAAATGTAGGCCGATCGCCCCATCCCCTTTTGAAAAATAATACCTTGCTCTTGATCTTTAGTAATCTTTAGAAGGTGTTTTCTGTCATAAGTTTTTCTACATGAAATGCACATACGCATAACAGGGGTTTGTCGTATCACCGTTTCCTCTCCTCTTTAATGGATATTGCATCATCTTGAACGGTCTCTAATTGATCACTATCTGATACGGTCTCTTCTTCGTAGGTTTCTTGTTGATATTCTTCATCATCTTCAGGAAGGGGATAAAGCTCTCTTAATCTTGCATCTTCTGCAGCACGCTCAGCTTGTTCCGCTTCTAATCTAAGCTCAGCTTCTCGCTGGAGATTCTCTTCATCTTCCCTTTGAGAAATTAATTCAGAGACTGCAGCATCTTCTGCTTCCTGATCGTATTCATGTGAGTTTTTGACATCAATCTTCCAACCAGTTAACCTTGCTGCAAGTCTCACATTTTGTCCTTCTCTACCAATTGCTAAACTCAATTGATCGGGAGGAACTAGTACGTGTGCATGTTGACCTTCTGGGTCAACAAGTCTCACGAGATCGACTTTCGCAGGACTCAAAGAGTTTAAAATATATTGAATTGGATCAGATGACCATTTAACGACATCAATTTTTTCTCCTCTTAATTCATTTACTACTTGTTGGATTCGTGCTCCTCTAGCTCCAATACAGGCACCTACAGGGTCCACCTCTTGTTCGATGCTATCAACAGCTACTTTTGTTCTTGGACCAACAGCTCTTGAAGGAGGATTCGCTTCTCTTGAAACAGCAACAATTTTTACTGTGCCTTCTTGGATTTCCGGAACTTCATTTTCAAATAAATAAACGACTAATCCAGCATTTGCTCTACTTACAAAAAGTTGCGGTCCTTTTCTGGCAATTTCGCTAACTTCTTTCAAGAATACTTTGAAGGTTGCATTAGCTCGGTAATTATCATTTGGCAATTGATCTCTTTTTGGAAGTTCGGCCTCCACTTCAGGTCTACCAATTCCCGAACTGACTCCCATAATTACTGATTGTCTTTCAAATCTTATGACTCTTGCAGTTAAAACAGGATCCTCCAAATCTGCAAATTCTTCTTGGATCATTTTTCTTTGTTGATCCCTCAATTTTTGTGCTAAAACTTGCTTTGTTGTTGAAGCAGCCATTCGCCCAAAATCCTCTTTTTCTGGAGTAACGTCCAATACAACCGTGTCTCCTATTTGAGCATCATCAGCTACTTGTTTAACTTCTAATAAGGATATTTGATGATCTTCGCTTTCAACTTCTTCTACGATTATTTTACTTGATAAAATCCTATAGCCTTCTTCATCAAGATCTAGTCCAACATCAAAATTACT
>QCQM01000044.1 GCA_003212195.1 Prochlorococcus sp. AG-449-O05
TGAGAAACCAGGAGTTTTAATAGAAAGTCCTGCTTATGTAACTTGTCGAGTTCCTACATGGAGAGTTTTGACTAAAGAACCAGAAAATTTATATAAATCTCCTCTAATACCTGACAAAGCAATCTGGAAAATAATTTAAATTCTCAATGAATAATAAAAAAACTTTTTACTGCACTTCGGCAAGTTAATATTGCTTTAATAAATATTTTATTAATACCATCTACTCTCTTTTCATAAATATTATCCCTTTCTTAATCTTTGGTTTTCTTATTGGGAAGAAGAATCCAAAGATTTCAAAATATATTGCAAGACCTTTAATTAGATTTGGTATTCCATTAAGTGTAATGGGTCTCCTATTAAAGGAAGGTATAGATATAAACTTAATTAAAAGTGCATCTTTAGCATTCTCTTTAATTGGATTTTTAATAGCTTTAATAAATATCATCCCAATATTTAAAAGGAGGCTTCCAAATTACACATTGCAGCTGGCAGGCTTAATAGGTAATACATCATTTCTTGGAATACCTATTGCGATAGCTCTTTTACCTTCGAAAACTATAAATCTAACTATAGGATTTGATTTAGGAACAACACTTTTCGCTTGGATATTTGGACCTTTTTTTCTTCAAGAGAAATCCAACACCGATAACATCCCAAACATAAAGGGACTATTAAATGCATTGATAAATAGTCCTGCATCAAGAGGTATTATTGGTGTACTTCTTGCATATCTTTTTCAAATAAATGAGATTTTAGGCAATTATCTTTGGATTCCTGCAAGAATAGTTATTGCTTTGGCAATAATAATTGTGGGAACAAGACTTGGAATAATCACAAATCAAAATGAGAGGATTTTGGATATAAATGAAGAAATTAAATTTTCAATTTTATTAAAGTTATTTATTTTTCCCTTTATTATTTTTGTTGCATGCAAATTATTAAATTTTAGCTTTTATGAATCATCTGCAGTAATTCTTCAGGCAGCGACCCCAACGGCAATATCAACAATATTAATGGCAGAGGCTTATGGTGTTAAACAAAAAATAGCTTCAAAAATTCTTTTTACTACAACCTTAATTTCAATAATTACAATTCCTCTATTAAAGATGTTTATGAATTTATTTATTAAAACAAATTGAAGGAAAGCTTATACATACAGCATGATTAATGATTATTGTAAAGATTATATTCTGATAACTACATAATGTCTTAAGATTTAGTATATGAAGTCAGCGAACCCTGAAAATGAATATATCCCCTTAGATCTAAGGATTTCTGTGAGGAGGGATACTCTAAGGCTTATCTCGGAGATGGCTCAAGATATGGGAATAAGCATTAATGAAGTTTTTAGTTTTTTAGCCGAAGATTCTGTCATCGATCTCGAATTAATGGAAGATTTAAATAATATTGATATCCCAAACAAGTGCAGCATTGATGATTTAAAAAATGCTCTTCTTAAAAAAAGACTTTGTTAAAATTTTTCAACTTTTCTATTTTTCCAGTCAGATTTATAACCACTTTTAATTAACAATCTCGAATACTCATTTAAATCACTTTTTTGAATTCGCCATAAATTATAAATCCCAAATTTACCCAATTTTTGATGATTAATTTTTGACCATTGCTTTCCGCGTGTAGAGTATTCATCTATTACGACCAATAGAGATTTGTATTCATAATCAGGTTGATCCTCATAATTCTCTCTCCTATCGATATTTAGCCTTTCTGACAGATTAATTAATCCCTCTTCAGTGTTTGGTTCATAAAAAACAATTTGTCTCGAATAATAATGTAATGAAGGTTTTCTTATCCCGATCATTGCTAAAGTTTCCCTTCGCTCGCGAATATCTAAAATTAGTTTTGAGATATTCCTCAAAGGTAATTGCCTTGAAGTATCTGCTAATTTTCGAATTGGCGACATCAAATAAGATTGTCCAATTAAAAGTAAAATTTGAAGATAAAGAAGGATATTTTTAGATTTTAAAGAAAATAAGATTATTGCAAGAATGGTAAATGAAGAGAAGAACAACTTAGCCTTGAAAATAATCCCAGCGCTTATAAGTTCAGATGCAAGATTAGGCATTTCGGGATCATTAATTGAACTCAACCAAATATCTGAGAAAAAGAATGCTATAGAGAAGCCAAACAAAATTAAAATATTAAAAATCCAGAAATATAAATAACTTTTATTTTTATTTTTTAAGCTTATAAAGCTATTACTTGTTAGTAATGCCGCCGCTGGAATTGCCGGCAACCAATAGCTAGGTAGTTTCGTTGCAGAAAGGCTAAAGAATATTAAAACGGATGTTAACCAACATAGAGAATATGTATAAAGGGTTTCGGTGACATTGCAAATTTCTTTTGAACTTTTAAAGAAATCCTTAAAGGTTTTAATTATTCCATGACATAAAAAAGGAGTGAATGGTAATGAAGCCAATATCATTATTAAAAGAAAAAACCAGAATGGTTCTGCATGATTATTTACAACTGAGGTATATCTTTGAAAATTATGGTAACCAAAAAAATTATCCCAAAAAGGCTTTCCCTCTTTTAGAAGTTCTAATATGTACCATGGAACACTTATTAATGTAGTTATTAAAAAACCTTTCTTAGGGTTTATCTTACTGAGCAACGTTTTCCAATCCTTTTGACAAAACAAGAAAGACGTAATAGTAAATAATGCTAAAACAAATGCAACAGGTCCTTTAACTAAAATTGCAAAACCTAAAAATACCCAGGCTGAAATACATTGATCATTATTTTCACTTGCCATTCTTCTCCAAAACAAAAGCAGGCTAATCCCTAAGGTTCCAGTTAAAAGGGCATCACTCACGGCAGTTCTACTCCAAATTATTATTAATGGAGAAAGAGCAAAGCTTAATGATGCAACTATTGGAGTGAAGAATTGCCTATCACTCTTCTGTGGCCAACAAAACAACGTATCTCCAATCATCAACATTAAAAATAATGATGCCAAAGCTGAAGGGAGTCTTGCTGAGAGAGTCCCGAAACTATCCCAAATCTCGTTTTGCGGTAATGAGTAAAAAAAACCCATTAGCCAATATATCAGTGGAGGCTTATCAAAACGGAATATACCATTAACTTTTGGAGTTAACCAATCACCAGATTCACTCATTGCCCGTGCTGCAGCGGCAAATAAAGGGGGAGTTTCATCCACCAATCCCGTAGTGCCTAAACCCAAGATAAATATAATGATCCCACAAACTAAAACTATCAATAAGGTTATAAGCCTTTTTTTTGGGTTAAGAATAATCATTTAATATTATTTATATTCATGCATTACCTTATTAAGCCAGTTCACAACCTTGTTAGCAAATATATCTACGGAGGCATTTTTTTCTACCCATTCTCTACATTTCTGTCGCTTTATTTTTTCAATAATTTCTACATAAGAAAGCATATTTTTTTTATCATCAGGATCAGCAAGATAGCCAGTTTGACCATGCTGAATAATTTCACTAGGTCCTCCCCTTTTATAAGCTACAACAGGTACCCCACAGGCCAAAGCTTCAACAACTACGTTCCCATATGCCTCATTCCATTTCGGAGTATTTAGCAACCCTCTGCATTTACCAAGTTCTTTTTGTAATTCATCTGTTGATAAAAATCCCATCCAATCTATAGCGCCTTTAGGGAATGATTTGTCTATCTTTGACGCATACATCTCATCTTCGATAAGTCCCCAAACTTTTAATTTTTCTCCAAGTTCATTTGCTACATAAACTGCATCCTCCAAACCTTTCTCCGGAGCCACTCTTCCAACCCATGCCAAGGGTCCCTGCATTGTATCTTGAAATATATAATTATCTAAATTAAACCCATTACCAATAATTATTGGTTTTTTTATGAATGGATAATCATTAGCTTGTATTTTCGAATGAAAA
Source organism: Prochlorococcus sp. AG-449-O05 (assembly GCA_003212195.1). Taxonomy (GTDB): domain Bacteria; phylum Cyanobacteriota; class Cyanobacteriia; order PCC-6307; family Cyanobiaceae; genus Prochlorococcus_A. Next base: position 3,906 of record QCQM01000044.1, read on the forward strand.
GCAAAATTATTTGGAAATTTAGAATATACCTTAGATATTAAATTACTAATTATTGAACTTTCAGAACTCATACTAATAATATGCGCAATGGGTATATCTAAATTCAGAGTCATCCAAATAGGCAGCCAATCATAAGACATGTTTAAAAATACATCTGCATTTTTAGCAATATCTAATCCCTTTTCAAGCATTCCTGCCAATAGAGAATTGTCTTGGATAATTACTGGAGAATCGTAATTTTGATGCTGCCAACTAATTTGATCTTTACCTTCCACAAAATGTAATTTTGCTTTTGCATTACTTACATGTAACTTAGAATTTTTTGGAGCTACAACTTCAACATAATGACCTAAAGAAATTAAACCTGAAACTAAAGAATTTAAAGTTAATTCAACTCCACCTCCTTTGCCACTCCCCAAGAACCCAATTGGAGTACTCATCAAAACTATTCGCATTATTAGACTTTTTACAAAAAGAAACTAATTAAATAGTAGTATCAGAAAATTTATTTTCCCATAAACTCTTTCTTTGGCTAACAAAAAATACCGAGATAAGAACAAACAGCACTCCTATCCACTGCACAAAAGTGAGTCTTTCATCTAACCAAAAACCTCCACTGATAAGAGCAAATACAGGAGTTAAAAATGCAAGCGTACTAAATCCGGTTATTTCTTTATTATTTGCAAAGTAGAAAAACAATCCATAAGCTATTGCTCCTCCAAAAACACTTGCAAATGACATAAGCCCCCAATCAAATATTGACCAATCTGGAATTATGGTGAAATTTGATTGTAAGCAGTGCTTAATAATTAAAGGCAAACTCCCCAAAACCATATGCCAACCTGTGACTGCAACTGGATCACTTTTAGTACAAGTGAATCTAATTAAAATTGTTCCTAGTGCCATAGCCAAAGAAGCTGCAAGCATCCAAAGTTCTCCAAAGTTAAATGCAATATCATTAATAGACTTATCAGACATCAACCACCAATTTCCT
>QCQM01000045.1 GCA_003212195.1 Prochlorococcus sp. AG-449-O05
TTAAATAAATATTCAATAAAAATTACAAAATAAATTCTTTAGAAATTATTCTAAGCTGATTTAAATTCAGATTATTTAAATAATTATTTGCAAATAATTTTTCCTCATTAATTTCGAGATCTTTAATCTCAGAAATAATGCTATTAGATATTAAATCAATTAAATGTTCTTTATCCATGACTTATATATAAACCCAAAACAAACATTAATTATTTAAAGTCTTCAACTCAACATATAAGTAAAAATACTCAGATAAATATAAAACTCATAGGTTTGCTAAATCACTTTAGATGATTGGTATAGGGTGCACGCGAATTATCAGCTACTCACACTTGAGCTTTTTATGTAACATAATAAGTTTACATAAAGTAACAATTAAATGAAAAGACTTTTTCCTTATATAGCTTTTGCATGTTTAACTGGTTTTACAGCTACGACCGGTTTACCAGTTATAGCAGGCGGTTGTAGTAGCCACATGAACAAAAAAGCTGAAATCAAATGTGCTGAAGATGATACTGAGTGTCAAATTGAAAAAGCTGAAAAGTTTGATTTAAGAGATTCTCTCAAGTCATAAAATTATGACTCAAATCAGTTTTTTTATGAACTCTGCCCCAAGAGATTTAATCGAGTTCGTATTCTTTTCTGCTGTTGGTTTTACTGCAGGATTATTGGGATTAATTTAGTTATAGAAAATTGACCCATTCTTTTTTTCTCCTAACCTTTTCAAGTCTTTCTTTCTTTTATGTGATGGCTTGCTTATGGAGAGATTTAATTAATCAAAACTAAAAAATATTTTTTAAATTACCTTTTATAGATAAATCTTTGTATATCTTCGAATAGATTAGATTTTGATTTGAAAAATCCATTACTTTTTAAATAAGATTTTCCTTTTTCTATATTTTCAATTCTTTTTTCATAAGAATTTTCATCTAAATTTTTTTGCATAAAAAAATAGTCGGACTTTTATTCTGAATAATGCTCACAAAAAAGCGGTTACCTTAAATACAAAATTTAAATTCTTTTTTGAATTTCTTTTCATTCAAACTAAAAATCAAATAAAAAGTTTCTTTCTTAAATTTCTAAGACTCTTTTGATATCTTGTTCTTCATGTCCTCAATATTATTGATTAATTTGTCTAACCATTCTGTATTATCTTCTGGTTTTAAATATTTAATTTTTGGTTGATTAATTTCAAGAGTCTCAAAATCTCCACTCATAAATTCTCCTTTGTATATTCGTTTAACTACCACTTTGTTCTAATTGATTTGAACAAAATACTGCGTATCTAATGTGTGCGGTTTGATGAACATATTGGTACGGAAAGAGGTATCTTTTTTTTAGCCATTTAAATCTATTTCTGACTTAGACTAAAAACATGGTTGTCATGAGTCGGTTGCGTTGCTACAACTGAAATCAACCATAAACTTTAAATTGCATTTAATAAAATGACTTACTACAGTTGCTTTGATCAAAAAGGAAACATAATTGCTCGCTGTCAGACTAAAGAAGATATAAATGTTCTTAAGAAAATGGGCAGACCAATAATGGAAATAAAAGAAATGAAAAAAGAGGAATCAGTTGTTTGTTCTTTAACTGGTAGTCCATCCGATTACAACGAAGATTATTAAGAGTATGACTCACAGAACACTTCAATTAAATCAACATGGAAGATCAGTAGTTCTTTTGTTGGTTGCATTGAATAGCATTTGTACTTTCTTTTCTACTTTTGAAAAAGCATTAACTTATCGCGAGACAGCGAGATAAAAATATTTAGGTAATTGTGGATTAACAGTAAATCAATAAAATTTAAGACATAAAAAAAGACCCTGTTATAGGTCCTCTTTTAATGGTGACGACAGAAAGGAGATCTATTTAATAATCAGATTAAGAATTTTCTTAGAAATTAGTTTTGGAAGTAAAAGTGATTACTCACTTCTTCATGCTTTACAAACGACTTAATTTTTAAGATAGTTCAGAATTAATCCCGAAAGTTTAATTTCTGATCACTTAACTTACTTTCCGTAAAGGTTAGAAAAGTTAATTTACCTTGGTGTTGCAGACCATTGACTAGTGAAGATCTATTTGGTCAACCTTGGTCGAGTCGATCACCAGAACTGTCGTATAAATAAAGTAATCGGTCTCAAATATTTTGCATGAATCCTTAAGATTGATTTAATCATGATTAATTAAATCTTTAATCATCAGACCACCTCATATCTTATTAAGCATTTTATTTATTTTGTTTTACAAAGAATATAAAGCCAACCAAAGAAAGTAGCAAAAGCAATTATTAAAGCAATATTGTTATTCAATGGACTTAAATATCTTTCTATTGAAAGTGGTACATGGAGAATAATAAAATACCAATATAGAGCAGATAGTAATCCAAACAATAAAGCCAGAAGAATATAAAAAGGCAAGATATATAATCTTCTTTTTTTAATTCTTTCCCCTGTAATATTTTCGGTTAAACCAATTCTTGACCAATAGCCACCATTTAATTGAAGAAAAAACTTTAAAAATATTCCGTAAATATTTATAAAAAACCTAGATAAAGCAAATAACGGTGAAATTATAAATCTTTGCATTAATGCTTTAAAAATTTAATTTGTTCAGTTATGGAAATATGACTTATATTATTAACTTTTTTTTCTCTATATTTCGTTAGGAAAAATACCATTGAGCTAAAAACAACTAAAAATCCTATTAATGATATTCGATAGAAAAGGTCATCAGACATATCAAAAAAACCTGATCTTTTAAATTTGTTTCTCATCAAAAAAAAGAGGATTGTTTACTCTCTAAAGTAGATCAAAAATCAATTGCTAGCTTTTAGCTATGCAAAGTAGTTAGGTTCCTTTTGTGGCATGGAATTACGTAGAAAATATAGGGTTTGAGCAAAGTTTGGGTTACTTCTTTGAATATGAATTTATTATCCATTAAATTTCGTCTAAAGGGAAGAGATTCATAGACTGCTATTTAAGAAAAAAAAAGAAGGATACTTACTCCTCGTTATCTCTTAGTCTGTTACGCTAGTATGCTAAACCCTCTTCCCTTGAGGCAATATATTCGGTATAACTGGTCCAAGGACTTGTCCCTTTCTGAGGACTTGAGCCTAGCGGTTTCAAGGTTAACTCCGCGCTCCTACACACGAGTACAAAAACCTTTTTTATTAATGAAGATCTCTTCTAAGACACTTAGCTTGCTGCTTAATGTAGCTTTTGTGCTTTTTGTATTTTTCATTTAAGGGGACTATTCGTCAAAGAAGCTGACAGTTTCTGGGTATCCTTTCTTAGAGCTGAACTCAATATGGGTTAATTCTTTAGTATTCTTTTTTTTATCAATTCCTTTGCAAGTTTGCATTATTGTGCTGCTTCATTAAATTCTACCCAAAAACTTCTTATCCATTTATTTATTCCAAATACCTTAGGTAAAATAATTGATAAATATTCACACTTATTCTCAGAATCTACCTACCAGGATCTAAGAGGCAACTACCTATTATCCATAAATATCCATGCCCTTTTCATTTTTTTAAAAAAAATTTTTGTTAAAAAAGATCTTATGCCTTTAATTTAAAATAATTACCAATGTAAATTTTTCGTTATTCTTTTTTATAAATTTAATCTTAAATTAGCTAGAGAAACTTATATAGGCATGGTTTATATATAAGTTTTATAAATCAACAAAAGTAGTCTTTATTACCAAAAAAATATATCTGTTTTAAAATCCATATTTTTTCCCCTGAAAAGCTTCTAAAACATACTTTTTCTTGAAATAAAGATTGACAAGACATTCATAAAAAAAACTTCTATAAAACATTAACTTCTTTTATGAATATGTTTCTAACAAACAAAACTCGTTTAAAAATTCAGAATATTGTCAAGAGAATTTCACTAGATAAACCTGTTTCATTGGAGGAAAGAATTTATATTGAAAAGCTTTCTAAACATAATTCAACTATATGGACATGGCTTAAGAAAGCTAATAGCTTAAGGAGATATGGGAAGCAAAAATCTGACGGAATAAATGGACTAATTCAGAATCTTGGGCTTGATGGCTTAGAAACTGAAAATCATTTTGATCCCCAAAATGATGATCTTGCTGATTGGTTTAGTGGATCTCCTGATTGGGTGAGAAGAAGTTAGATTCAAAATAATTGAAGCTGTACGTTTAGTTTTAATAAATAAGATAAATTCCAGTAAATCTAAAAATAAGGAGTGTAAGGAACTTCTGTTTTCATTGAGTCACCGTAGTAACTTTCAGCTGACTTTAATAAAATCCAATAAATGAAATTTAGAAAAGTTTTTTCCCTCATAAGAAGATGCATAACTATTTTTATTCAAATAAGAATCTCAAATAAAAACATCGTAGAAAATACTTAACATAGAGAAGTTTTACAAATTTCTACTTGGTTAATTATATGCTTTTTTTATGGAGTTATTTATTTAATACTTTTGAACTGAATTTATATAAAAAGTTTGAACGAAGTCATTTTTGAGTTACTTTATGGTTGATTTTTAGTTTTATTGACAATATTTAAATAAGTAATCAAAAAAGAATTTTTTAATTGTGACTA
>QCQM01000046.1 GCA_003212195.1 Prochlorococcus sp. AG-449-O05
AGCTAATTGTAATAAGTTATTTTTGATAACATGGTCAACGAAAATTTAGTTAAAGATGTAGTAAAAGAGCCTTACAAATATGGTTTCGTTACTGATATTGAAACTGAAAAAATAGAAAAGGGATTAAATGAAGATATCATAAAATTAATTTCACAGAAAAAAGAAGAGCCAAAATTTCTTCTTGATTTTAGATTAAAAGCCTTTAAAAAATGGCAAAAAATGAAAGAGCCTGACTGGGCAGCACTAGGATATAAAAAAATTGACTATCAAGATATTATTTATTACTCTGCTCCTAAACAAAAAGAGAAAATTTCTAGCTTAGATGAAGTTGATCCCAAACTTCTTGAGACTTTTGACAAATTAGGAATACCCCTCACGGAGCAAAAAAAACTCACAAATGTAGCAGTAGATGCTGTCTTTGATAGTGTTTCTATTGCCACAACTTTTAGAGAAGAACTTGCTGAACATGGAGTTATATTTTGCTCAATTAGTGAAGCAGTAAAAAATCACACGGATTTGATTGAAAAATATTTAGGTACAGTAGTTCCAGCTAGTGATAATTATTTTGCAGCACTAAATTCTGCAGTTTTTAGTGATGGTTCTTTTGTTTATATCCCAAAAGGTGTTACCTGCCCTATGGATCTATCTTCCTACTTCAGGATTAATAGTGGGGATTCAGGACAATTCGAAAGAACACTAATCATTGCTGAAGAATCAAGTTCTGTAAGTTATCTAGAAGGTTGTACAGCTCCAATGTTTGATACAAATACCCTACACGCGGCAGTTGTAGAGCTAATAGCCCTAGACGATGCCTCAATTAAATATTCAACAGTGCAAAATTGGTATGCTGGTGATGAAGAAGGTATTGGCGGAATTTTTAATTTTGTCACCAAGAGAGGAAAATGTTTAGGTAAGAGAAGTAAAATTAGCTGGTCTCAAGTTGAAACAGGGTCTGCAATTACATGGAAATATCCTAGCTGTCTTCTTTTAGGAGAAGAATCTGTAGGAGAATTTTATTCAGTGGCTCTAACCAATAATCTTCAGCAAGCAGATACTGGCACAAAAATGATCCATATTGGTCCTAAGACCAAATCAACTATTGTTAGCAAAGGTATTAGTGCAGGTAACTCAAAAAATAGCTACAGAGGTCTTGTTAAAATGGGAACAAAAGCTACAGGATCAAGAAATTACAGTCAATGTGATTCAATGTTAATAGGGGATCAAGCTTCTGCAAATACATTCCCTTACATCAAATCTCAACAACCCAATTCTGAAATTGAGCATGAAGCAAGCACATGTAGAATCTCAGAAGACCAACTTTTTTATCTCCAAAGCAGAGGTATAGAATTTGAAGAGGCAGTATCTATGATGGTCAGCGGTTTTTGCAGAGATGTATTTAATCAATTACCTATGGAATTTGCTGCTGAAGCAGATAAGTTACTGGCACTTAAACTAGAGGGATCAGTAGGTTAATTAACCAATTTCTAAACTGATATGCAAAGTAAAATGAAAGAATCAGATCCAATTTTAGAAGTTGAAAATCTCTCTGCATCTACTGATAATCTTCCAATTTTAAAAGGGGTTTCACTTACTGTCTATCCCGGAGAAATTCATGCCATCATGGGAAGAAATGGATGTGGCAAAAGTACTCTTTCGAAAATCATTGCAGGACATCCCTCGTATAATATTACAAATGGCGACATAAAATTTTTAGGTGAAAACATCAACTCTCTAGAACCTGAAGAGAGATCTCAATCAGGAATTTTTCTTGGTTTCCAATATCCAATTGAGATTCCAGGTGTAAGTAATCTGGAGTTTCTTAGAGTTTCAACTAATGCTAGAAGGAAATTTCTCAACAAAGAAGAATTGGATACTTTTGATTTTGAAGAATTAGTTAAAGAAAAGTTAGAAATTGTGAAAATGGATCATGCATTCCTATCAAGGAGTGTAAATCAAGGCTTTTCCGGAGGTGAAAAAAAAAGAAATGAGATTCTGCAAATGGCTTTACTTGAGCCCAAGATAGCAATATTAGATGAGACCGATTCTGGTCTAGATATCGATGCTCTAAGAATAGTGGCATCAGGAATTAAAAAAATATCTAACGCACAAACTGGAATTATACTTATTACCCACTATCAAAGATTATTAGATGAAATTAAACCAAATTATGTCCATGTTATGTCAGACGGGCAAATCATAAAAACTGGAGAGAGTGATCTTGCTCTAGAGCTTGAGGAAAAAGGGTATGAATGGACTGATAACTTTATGAAAGAGACCTAAACAAATGGAAATTATTGAAAAAATAAAAACTAATAAATCCGATGATAACCTAACAGAAATACAAAAAATCTGTCTACATAAATTACAATCAAGCCCCCTCCCTAATCCTAAAAGTGAACTTTGGAGACTTTCAAATAAATCAAAATTTTCAACCTTTTTAGATTACTCAGTTAATGAAAAAGATTCAAAATTTGATATACCATATCCAAAAAATTCTCAAAGTACTATTAGATTAATAATTGGTGAGAATTGCCAAATTAAATTAATAGAGAAAAATTATTCAATACAGCAATTAAGTGAGGATGAATTACAAAAATATATCAAGGAACAGATATCTTTTTTTAAGCAAAACGAAAATTGGAGTGACCTACTAAATCTGTCTTTAAGTTGTAAAAATAATATTTTGGGATTAAAAATAAATGGATCAAAAATTCCTCCTATTGAAATTTTTAGTCACGCATCAAGTAATTCTTTAAAAGCAAAAACCCTGGTAATATTTTTAGAGAAGAATTGTGATGTTGAATTATTACAAGTAAATCTTGGTAAAGAAAACTCTTCATTATCTCAATCAACTTTCTTGTGCTTGCAAGAAAATAGTTCCGTAAATCATGGTGTTGTTTCTTACGGTGAAAACAGTTCCAATCTATTAAATTCTCTCAATGTAATTCAACAAAAAAATAGTGCTTACAACTTAGGATCTTTACATTTCAAATTCAATTACGCGAGATTTGAAATTAGTATTAAACAATCTGCGGGAAACGCTAAAACAAATATCAAAGGTATGCAAATAACAAAAAAAGATGAGCAGATTTCAACCTATACAAAAATAGAATTTAATGGCCCAAATGGATTTCTAGATCAAATTAATAAATCACTTGCTGATGATAAATCACATGCAATATTTGAAGGTTCAATAGTAGTTCCGAAAATTGCCCAGAGAACTGATGCTTCGCAGTTAAGCAGAAATTTACTTTTATCAAATTACGCACAAATAGATACCAAACCTCAATTAGAAATAATTGCTGATGATGTCAAATGCAAACATGGGGCTACAATTTCGCAACTAAATGAAGAAGAACTTTTTTATATGCGAACAAGAGGGATCACATTAACAGAAGCAAGTAAACTACAATTAAGTTCCTACTTTCAAGAAATAATTTCATTTATTCCCATTTCAAAAGATAAATGGGATTTGCTTGATAAACTTTTAAACGAGAATTAATGGAAACGATTCAAAATTTTCCTGAAATAACTAAGAAAGACTTTCCTCTTTTAAATAAGAATTTAAAAAGTAATGAGCAAATTATTTATTTAGACCATGCTGCAACCACACAAAAACCAATACAAGTCTTAAATAAAATTGATGAATATTACAAAAACTTTAATGCCAATGTACATAGAGGGGCACATCAATTAAGTGCTAAGGCAACAGAAGAATTTGAAAATGCACGATATTTAATTAGCCAATATATAAAAGCGAATTCATCAAAAGAAGTTATTTTCACTAGAAATGCAACTGAGGCAATCAATCTAGTAGCTAGATCATGGGGCGAATATTCACTAAAAGAAAACGATGAAATTCTTTTATCAATAATGGAGCATCATAGCAATATTGTTCCATGGCAAATGGTTGCAGCAAAAAATAAATGCAAATTAAAATTTATAGGTATAGATAAAGATGGGAAATTAGATATAGAGGACTTTAAATCAAAACTAACATCTAGAACTAAACTTGTTAGCCTTGTTCATGTTAGTAACACTCTAGGTTGCTGTAATCCAATCAAAGAAATAACTAAATTAGCTAAAGAAAAAGGTTCGTTAGTGTTAATAGATGCATGCCAAAGTTTGGCTCATCAAAAACTAGATGTGATTGATCTTAATATAGATTTTTTAGCTGGATCAGGACATAAATTATGCGGTCCTACAGGTATTGGTTTCCTCTGGTCAAGAAAAGAAATCCTAGAAAAAATTCCTCCTCTATTTGGAGGTGGCGAAATGATTCAAGATGTTTTTGAAGAGACAAGTACTTGGGCAGAGCTACCACACAAATTTGAAGCTGGAACACCAGCTATTGCAGAAGCAATAGGTCTTGCAGAAGCAATCAATTATATTAATAATATTGGATTGAATGAAATTCATGAATATGAAAAGACTATTACTAAAT
>QCQM01000047.1 GCA_003212195.1 Prochlorococcus sp. AG-449-O05
ATTTTATATGAAAATATCAATATTTTAGTTTTGCCGATATAGCTCAGCGGTAGAGCAACTGTCTCGTAAACAGTAGGTCATTGGTTCAATTCCAATTATCGGCATTTCAAAAACAATTTAAATTTAAAAGTGTTTAATAGAATTTAAAAATTTAAATGTCTTTTTAAACTTATTATTTTTATTCCTACCATATTTTTTGCACAAGAAGTTATATTGCTTTTTTATGAAGTACTTTATGCTCTATAAAGCTTGATGGATAGATGGATTAAAACTTCTCAAAGTATGCTTGACTTATATGATTTTGGATATCTGAATTAAATAAAATTTTCTTGAGTATTTTCTTAGGATTTTTAATTTCTCCAAATTAGTAATAAAGTAGTTAGATTCTTAAGGAAATAAATTCATTAAATTTCATGACATGAATTTTAATTTGAAGTTCGAAAAATTAAATAAGAAAAATTACTTAAGAAAGCACTATGGAAAAATCCTAACTGTAAGACTGCCATGCAATCCAATTTTTCCAATAGGACCTATTTATTTAGCAGACCATATTCATAAATGTTTTCCAGTTATAGAGCAGCAATTCATTGATTTGGCAATAATTCCATCTAATAAGGTTTTCAAAAATTTAGCTAGAAAAATTGATCAATTTAGACCTCACTTGATCATTTTTTCATGGAGGGATATTCAAATTTATGCACCTGTTGATGGCAGAAGTGGAAATCCCCTACAAAACTCTTTTGAAGTTTTCTACTCACAAAACATACTAAAAAAAATTAGAGGTTCATGGGGCGGATTAAAACTAATTGCATCTCATTACGGAGAAATATACAGAAATACTTCTTTAGTCAAGATGGGACTAAAAAGAGCAAAAAAATACAACAAAAATGTAACTGTAATTTTAGGAGGTGGGGCTGTTAGTGTCTTCTATGAACAATTAGGAAATCTACTTCCAAAAGGTACTGTAATTTCTGTTGGAGAGGGAGAAAATCTCATAGAGAAAATAATTAAAGGAGATAGGATAGACGAAGAGAGATTTTATTTTGCTGGACAAAAACCTAGGAACAAATTAATACACGAACAACCTTCAGGCACTGTTAAAACTGCCTGCAACTATCAATATATTAAATCAATATGGCCTGAATTCAATTGGTATATAGAAGGAGGAGATTACTATGTAGGGGTACAAACGAAAAGAGGTTGTCCTCATAATTGTTGTTTCTGTGTTTACACAGTTGTTGAGGGAAAGCAAGTCCGCGTTAATCCTGTTAACGAAGTAATCAAAGAAATGAAGCAACTATATGATCTTGGAGTAAGGGGATTTTGGTTCACAGATGCACAGTTTATTCCAGCCAAAAAACATATTGAAGATGCAAAAACACTTTTGCAAGCTATTAAGGATCAAGGTTGGGACGATATTAATTGGGCTGCATACATCAGAGCAGATAATATTGATGCTGAGCTAGCTCAGCTTATGGTTGATACAGGTATGAGCTATTTTGAAATAGGTATCACTTCGGGATCTCAAGAACTTGTTAGAAAAATGAGACTGGCTTATGACCTTGAAACAGTATTAAATAATTGCAGAACACTAGTCCAATCAGGTTTCAAGAATCATGTTTCAGTTAATTATTCATTTAATGTTTTTGACGAAACCCCAAGCACTATAAGACAAACAATTGCTTACCATAGGGAATTAGAAAATATTTTTGGTAAAGGCCTTGTTGATCCAGCTATATTCTTTATAGGATTGCAACCTCACACCCTTCTTGAGAAGTATGCCTTGGATCATAAAATTTTGAAACCGAACTATAATCCAATGAGCATGATGCCCTGGACAGCTAGAAAACTCCTATGGAATCCAGGTTTACTAGGGGAAAAACTTGGACAGGTTTGCTTAGAAGCTTTTGATAATTCAGAAGATGAATTTGGTAAAACAGTTATAAACATTCTTGAGAGAGAATATGGAAAGTCTTCCTTAAGTGAATCCCTAAAAGTTCGTCCCTTATCAGAAAGGAAATTAGCTCAATCTAAATAAAAAATTAAACCGTTATTAATCCTCTTTCTCAATTGAACTAGAAATACCTTTAGATTTTAATGATTCTGAGTAAAATTCGGCTGGCTCTAAATCACAAACAATTACTAAACCTACACCCGTATTGTGTGCCTCTAGCATTATGGCGATAGCATCTTGTTCGCTTAATTGCGGAACAACTTCTCGTAATGAAATAGTCACATACTCCATAGAATTAACTGGGTCATTATGTAGTAAAACCTTATATTTTGGAGATTTATTTTTTAATTCAGCAGGTTTCTTTTCAATAACAGCTGAATTATTACTTATACTTTGTTCAGACTTTATAGGTAGCATTAAAATTCTAGAGTCATGCTATTAATTATATATTAATTATTCTCTCCATTGCATCATTTACATTTGATCTTGAGTTAAATGCTGATAAACGAAAATAACCTTCTCCTGATAATCCAAATCCGCTCCCAGGGGTTCCCACTACACTAACTTTTTGAAGGAGAAAATCAAAAAAGTCCCAAGATGTCATTTGATCAGGAACTTTAATCCAGATATAAGGAGCATTGTCCCCACCATAAACTTTATATCCTGCATTTTGAAGTTTATTTTTCATTATTTTTGCATTTTCCATATAAAAATCAATTAAACCTCTCACTTGCTTCTTGCCCTCAAGAGAATAAACGGCCTCTGCTCCTCTCTGAACCACATAACTTACTCCATTGAACTTTGTTGATTGTCTTCTATTCCAAAGAGGCCATAAGTCTATTTCCTGGTTTGTTGAGCTCAAACCTTTGAGATTTTTAGGTATTACTGTATAAGCACATCTAACTCCAGTGAATCCTGCATTCTTTGAAAAAGATCTAAATTCAATAGCACAAGCCTTTGCTCCCTCAATCTCATATATTGAATGCGGAATATCATTATCTTGAATGAATGCTTCATAAGCTGCATCAAAAAGTATCAGAGATTTATTTTGAAGAGCATATTCAACCCACTTTTTCAATTCTTCTTTATTAACCGTTGCTCCAGTCGGATTATTAGGAAAACAAAGATATAAAATATCAACTTTTTTTTCAGGAAGTTCTGGCAAAAAGTTATTCCCCTCATTTATTGGAAGATATGTTAATCCTTGGTAAGTGCCATTTTCAAGAGCATCACCAGTTCTGCCTGTCATCACGTTACTATCTACATAAACAGGGTAAACAGGATCTGTGACAGCAATAGAATTGTTTTTGCCTAGAATATCTAAAATATTACTACTATCGCACTTAGAACCATCTGAAACAAAGATTTCATCAGGTTCAATTTGACAGCCTCTCGAAATAAAATCATGCTTAGATATTTTTTCTCTGAGCCAAGAATAACCTTGTTCTGGTCCATAACCTCTAAAACCATCTGTTGTTCCCATATCATCTAAAGCTTTACCCATAGCTTGTATACATGCTCTAGGTAATGGTTCGGTAACATCTCCTATGCCAAGTTTAATAATTTCGGCACTCTTATTTGATTGTGAGTATATTTTTACCCTTTTAGCAATTTCAGGGAATAAATAGCCTGCTTTGAGTTTTAAATAATTTTCGTTTACTTGAACCACTTTAGATAAAAAATTTCACCAATATTAGAATAATGTATCAACGTGCTTTAGTGGTGATTAGATGTTAAGATTATTCTAGTTGTGATTAATTTAAGAGATAATCATAGCTATGAATTCAATTTCAATTAGTTTGAAAATCGTTAAAAGCTTTATAAATAGCAGAATTCAATCACTTTCAACTTTATTAATTTTAAAAAATAAATAATAAAAGCTATAAAAATTGCTTTATCAAAAGATAAAAATCTAATTACTTTAGACGATTTTCAAAATCCAAATCATTCAGAATCAATTATATGTCTCAGCAAATTATCATCGCTGAGCAGGCTCGAATTGCAGCACTACTCACAGATGATCGAGTTGATGAATTAATCGTCGCACAAGGTCAATATCAAATTGGCGATATTTTCTTAGGAACAGTTGAAAATGTTCTCCCTGGAATTGATGCCGCTTTCATAAATATTGGTGAAAGTGAGAAAAATGGATTCATCCACGTTTCAGATTTAGGTCCACTAAGACTCAAAAAAGGGACATTTGGAATAACTGAATTATTAGAACCAAAACAAAAAGTTCTAGTACAGGTAATAAAAGAACCCACAGGATCTAAAGGGCCTAGACTAACAGGAAATATTTCAATCCCGGGAAAACATATGATATTACAGCCATATGGCCAAGGAGTAAATATTTCAAGAAAAATAAATACAGAAACAGAACGAAGCCGTTTGAAAGCTCTTGGGGTTTTAAT
>QCQM01000048.1 GCA_003212195.1 Prochlorococcus sp. AG-449-O05
GTATCATCGAGAAAATCTGTATAATTTTTAGTCGCTTTTTTTATATAGTTATTAGACAAATCAATATCCCATTCTTTTGCATAAGTTTCATGAAGTATTAACTCCTCTGAAACGCCCATTAAAAGTTCACTCAACTTCCTTATTGAATACTTATCTTTTGATTTAGAAACTGCAAGACCATATGCCTTAGCAAAAGTGCTTGGCACAGAGTCAAAATGCAGATGAAATTTGGATTTATCTAAGGGGTGATCCTTTGCATTTATGGTGCCTAGATGATGATAATAAGTTATTAAGAAATTTAATTTTAGATTCCAATAATCCAATAGAAATGATCCCAGCTGGATATTGGCAAGCTGCAATAAGTACAGGCGAATTTACTTTAGTGAGTTGTTGTGTTGGCCCAGGCTTTGATTTTAATGATTTTGAATTGCTCAGAAATACAAATCATATTTCTAGATTAGATAAAGCAATTAATAATCTTATTTAAGACATTTTTTCGTTTATATTTTTGAAATTATCCTTTAGATTTAAAGGGAAATTTAATCAATCTATATTTAATGAATCAAGTTTCTGTCAAAACAATTGGTATTAATGATAAAGCAAGAAAAGATTCACACCTAGTATATGTAAATCAGGCTGATGGATTAAAAGGCATCCTTAATAGGGATTTTGATGAATGGTCTAATTTTGATAGTTGGGAAAGTATTTCAGTTCAGCAATGGATTTTTTCTAGGGCTTTGGAGGTTTTCAGAGGTATGAAAATTGATGTTAAATGCGATTGTTGTGAACATAATGATTTAATCCCAAATGATTTTGAGAGCATTAAGAAAGAAAAATGCCTTGGTAAAAAAAGTGCTTATATGATCGAAAAAGTTGTAGATGAAATTGTATTAGCTAAGGCTAGAAGAGAAAGTGATGGAACATATTCTGCATAAGATTCATTAATATCTATGGAGTGAAAAATCTTTTACTCACCAGTGAAAATTGTCGGAAGAACCAATCGTTAAATTTCTAGTGGACATCTTATGGAACTTAAAGTGTACCGAATCACTGAACTCCTTTTCATCTGAGTAATTCACAAGATCCAGTGGGTCGATGTTTTCATCGAACCATGCATCATATTCAATATGGTTTGGTTCAGCAAAATAACTCATATCCAATTAATAGCTTCCAAAAAACTTATAAACAGTACATGTGATACCAAATTAAAATTCTTAATTTTTAGATAATCCATATTTTTAAATTGTTTATAAAGATTAGTTGCTAAAAAGATAGAAGAAATATCTATAAATTCATGTCTCTTGATACAACCATGGTTTCTATCCATCCCCACTTCACAATCAAGGATGGGAAGATGGACCAGTGCATAGCTCTTTTAGAAGAAATTTTGGTACTGACAAAAGCTAATGAACCTGACTGCCTTTTTTTTAATATAACCACATGCGGCTCAGATAAAGCTTATGTAAGAGAGGCATATAAAGATGGTGCCGCCGCTTTATTTCATCTAAAAAATATGGGGCATATGATTCCCAAGCTTTTTGAAGTGTCAGATATTACTGTGCAGGTCCAAGGCCCTGCCAAGGAGATTGAACCCTTGAAGGAAATACTGCCAGACGCTGATTTCTATGAAGCAATATCTGGATTCTGATTTAGATTATATTTATTGACAGTCGATCGCTAGGGGCTTTTAGCCCACTTTTTATTTAGGAATTCAAAATAAATTAATCTTCCCTTTACTTATATCAAATACTATTGCATCATTACTTTGGCAAAGACGATTTACTAAGGTAGATTTCCCAACGTTAGGTCTTCCGATAATTGCTATTGTAGGAAGAATCAATTCTTCTCTCCAAAGAAAGTAGTTTCATTACAACTATACCTTTAATAGAATCATTTACATTATTCAAAAAAACTTATTTAATTTCTGGATCGCCAAAATGTCCTTGAACTGGATTAATCGGTGGTGAACTAGGACTTGGAAGTAATCCATTAACTTTTGAAAAACAATCATTTTCAATCGCCCAATAAATCAACCAATTTACTGCCGTCGCTCTTCTAGTTCTTCTTGGAAAGAGTTCATTAATTTTATAACCCTTAAAATTAAGAAAATTTTTCAATCCTTGTTTATAGTCTTTTGGAATTGATCGAGTCAAATGTACTGAGGCTGGTCGCTCTGAAATGATTTGAGGAGCATTTTCAAATTTTTCTGACCAGTAAGAAGGAGTTAATGCGCTAAAGGCCCAATCATTTATAGATAGTTCTTTAGTATAAAAAAGTCTTTCCCAAACTAATTCACAAACAAATACATCACTAACCTTATCTTCAAGAATAAGAAATAATAGTTTTTTACATATTGGCCATGTAAATTGATTTTCAACGAATTTTGCTTTTTTATACATTAATCAAACCTTATCAAAATCAAAGAAAAATAAGGCATGAAATCCTTTTTATATTCGGAGGCATATTGAATAAGTTGATCAGTCATACCAACATTTAAAGCAATTAATGATTTATTGATAATATCCTCTTTTTTTAAGTTTTCTCTTAATAAATTCCATCTTTTGCCAACTTTCATAATGGCCAAAACCGTTTTATTATCTTTACATGCCCTGAATAGCGATGTTAATTCTGAATTTGAAGAGGGGCACTCTTTGATTATCAAGGTCTCACCTTTTTTAACCAAATCAAATTCATTTAAAGCTGCTGCTGCTGCCAGAGAAGAAATACCAGGTATAGTTTTGGTAATGATTTCAGCATGATTATATTTTATTAACCTCAAAATATTAGAGGAACTTGCAAATAGGGATGTATCTCCTAAACAAAGCAAAACGACTGATTCTCCATTTTGTATAAATTTCACAATTTTTTCTACAGCATTAGACCATATTTCATCTGGATCAAAATCCTTCCTAGCCATTGGAAAAATGATAGGGACATTTTTTTTAGATTTGGTGTATTTCTTGACTATTTCTGCGGCGAAACTCTTTTTATTATCATCTGAAATTGGAAAAACTATAACTTTTGCCTTTTTGATTGCATCTACAGCAGCAATTGTTAAAAGAGATGGATCTCCAGGCCCAACACCAACGATGGTGAATGTTGGTAAATCAGTTTTATATCGATTAAGTAAACTAAAGAACTTGTTTATTATCATTTTTATTTTATTAACTTTAGCTATGTACCCTTGGCAATATAAAAGTTTCAGCTAGTATTTCTGACTCAATTTCAGACAATTCCTCTAACCTTTTGAAAGTTTGATTTTTAGAGAATTTAGTTTGCGCTAGTTTCCAATAAACCCCAAAATGTCTTGCCTCACTTTCTAGAAGAGACTCATAAAGGGATTTAAACGATTTATCTTCAGAATTCAGCGCAAGCAAGCTTAATCTTTCATGACTTCTTGCTTCAATAAGTCCCGCTATTAAGAAACTATCAAGCATTCTATTGGGCTCTTCCTTTCTTATATTCTTGGACAATTCAGCTCCATATGGAGGCGGTTTTAAGGATTCAAGAGAATGCCCAAGATCCTTCAAAAAATAAAGTATTTTTTCAAAGTGCTCTAATTCCTCTCTAGCAATTGGACTTAGAACTTCTGCCAAATTTGGTTCTGATGGATATCTAAACATCAATTGAATAGCTACCCCTGCTGCTTTTCTTTCACAATGAGCATGGTCAATAAGAATATGTATTGGATTAGATAATGCGAGTTTGATCCACTCATCTGAGGTAAATGACGATAAATATTTTATATGAGAAGTGGGCCTTTTGAAATCGACTAGCATTTAATTTTTACTACTTAAATATCCAATTATTCCTTCAAGAGCTAAAGAATAACTTGATATGCCGAATCCACTAATAATTCCTATAGCTTTATCTGTAAGAAAAGATTCTTTACGAAAAT
>QCQM01000049.1 GCA_003212195.1 Prochlorococcus sp. AG-449-O05
TTATTGGATAAATTTTCTATTTCTCTTAAACCTGTTGGACTGGTTACATTAATCTCGCTAAGCATTCCATTTATTACATCAATACCTACAAAAAATAAACCCTCATCTTTGAAGTGTTGAGATAATTCTGAGCAGATACTTTTTTCTTTTTCTGTTAATAATGTGGGTTCAGCCTTGCCTCCCATCGCTAAATTACTCCTAAAATCGCCTCCTTGAGGAATCCTATTTATTGATCCAATTGCTTCTCCGTTTACTATAATTATTCTCTTATCACCCTCTATGACTTCAGGAATAAATTTTTGCATCATAACGGGTAATTCTTCTTGAGAAGTGATTAATTCAATGATTGATTTAATTCCTGGAGAATTTTTATTTATCCTTATAACACCTTGACCACCTTTTCCTCCAAGAGGTTTTATGACTACTTCATTATTTATATTTGCAAAATTAATAAGATCTTTTACCTTACTCGCAACTATTGTAGGTGCCATTAAGTGGCTGTATCTTAAAGCACCTAGCTTTTCATTCCACGCTCTTAACGATGAGGGTTTGTTAATTACTTTTACTCCTTTTCTTTCGGCAACTTCTAAAAGATGGGTTGCATATAAATAAGCCTCATTTACAGGAGGATCTTTTCTCATCCAAATGCAATTAAATTCGGCGAGAGGTATGCAATCATTCTCTTTGAAAGAAATCCACGGAATTACTTCAACTTTTACGGAAGATGCCCATACTTCATCACCTCTAGCTTCCAGGTCTTGAGGAGTACAACTCCAGATTTCAATATTTTTTTTTGATGATGCTTGCATTAAAGCAGCAGTTGAATCTTTTAAGGGATTTATATTTTTAATTGGATCTATTACGAATAGAAATTTCATAAGATCTAGTTTAATAATGCTTCTAATTTATTTTCATTTTCTAATGCGTAGAGATCATCGCAGCCTCCGATACCCTCATTATCTATAAATATTTGTGGTAATGTTCTTCTACCATCAGCTCTTTCAATCATCAATGCTCTGGCATCTTCGTCGCCATCTATTTTATATTCTGTAAAATTTACATTTTTTTTCTTGAGTAGTGATTTTGCTCGAATACAGAATGGGCAATATTGCCAAGTATAAATTTCAACTTTGGACATTTTTTTAAAATAATACTTAGTTTATACTATTAAACAAAAGTGCTTGTTAGATTATAAATAACGATTAAATTCTATTTTGATAGATATTACAGATTTCAAAAAAGATCTTTCGGAACTAACAGAGCGCCTGGCTAATGCTCAGGATTGTCTTTGACGTTCCAAGATTAAAAGCGAAAAGGAAAGAGTTAGAGCAAATTTCTGCTCAGCCTGAATTTTGGGAAAATCAAGAAGAAGCTAAAAAGCAAATGTTAATCCTTGATGATGTAAAAGCACAAATCGAATTGTTAGATAAATGGAAAACTTTTATTTCTGATGCTAATGCCTCTCTTGAGCTTTATTCTCTAGAACCCGAAGAGGAAATGATTTTAGAATCGCAGCTGGGATTAAAGAAATTAAGAGATAATTTGGATAAATGGGAATTTGAAAGATTGTTATGTGGTGAATACGATAAGGAAGGAGCAGTAGTTTCTATTAACGCAGGTGCGGGTGGAACAGATGCGCAGGATTGGGTAGAGATATTATTAAGAATGTACTCAAGATGGGCCGATAATAATCAAATGAGCCTTGTCATTAATGAATTATCTCAAGGAGAAGAAGCAGGTATTAAAAGTGTAACGTTCGAAATTGATGGAAAATATGCATATGGCTATCTGCAACATGAAAAAGGAACTCATAGATTAGTAAGAATTTCTCCTTTCAATGCCAATGGCAAAAGACAAACCAGCTTTGCTGGGGTAGAGGTTATGCCAAAATTAGATGATAATATTTCACTTGATATACCCGAAAAAGATTTAGAAATCACAACAAGTAGATCCGGTGGAGCTGGAGGACAAAATGTTAATAAAGTAGAAACAGCAGTGAGAATTGTTCATTTGCCTTCAGGGATTTCAGTAAGATGTACTCAAGAAAGATCTCAATTACAAAATAAAGAAAAAGCTATGTTACTTTTAAAGTCTAAACTATTAGTGATTGCTAAAGAACAACGAGCTGCTGAAGTCGCTGATATTAAAGGTGATATTGTAGAAGCTGCATGGGGCAATCAAATAAGAAATTATGTTTTCCATCCCTATCAAATGGTAAAAGATCTTAGGACTATGCAGGAGACTAACGATTTAGATAGTGTTTTAGATGGTGGACTTGAACCATTTATTCATGAATTATTACGTATGAATATTTCTTCTAATGAATCTCTTGAATAACTAATGGAAAATAAAAACGAAATTTTAGAAAAAAAAGTTTCTCCTCCAAGCTTTATAAAGCTTGCTATGAGAAATATGGTAAGGAAAGGCTCAAAAAGTATTTCTCATTTTTCAATAACCTTTCTAGTTTTAATTGGGATATTAATACTTGTGGCCACAATAGGTAAGCCTAATATTCCAGTTTAAGAATGTATGAAAGAAAAAATTATTTCTGAAATAAATTTAGATTTGGTTTTTCAATGTAATGATTTCTCTCAATTTTCAAATAAGTTAAAAGATACTAAAACTCATCTTATTTTTGAATCTATTTTTTGGGAGAAAGTTTTTTTATCTTGGATAAATACTATATTAAAAAAAGAGGATTATGAATTACCAAATTATATTTTTGAAAAAAAATCTTTTTCATTAGGATTACAGATAATATCTAATCAAGAAATTTCTTCTTTGAATAAGAAATGGATGCAAAAAAATGGTCCAACTGATGTTCTATCTTTTCCAATTATTTCTGATGAATCTCTAAATAATTTAGATCATATAGAGTTGGGAGATATTTTTATATCATTAGAGATGGCACTTGAGCAATCTTATGAATATAAACATTCAATCTATAGAGAGATGATCTGGTTGGCTAGTCATGGATTTTTACATCTTTTGGGATGGGAACATAATAATGAGCATGATTTAGAAAATATGTTAAATTTTCAAGAATATTTAATTACTCGATTAGATTAAAAATCAATGGAAAAAAAAATAAACTATTTAGAAAATAGAAAAGAATCATACAAAACTTCTAGTAATGTATTTATAAGTTTTAAGTATGCTTTCAATGGTATTAGTTATGTATTAAAAACTTCAAGAAATTTTAAAATTCAATTAATTTTTGCAGTT
>QCQM01000050.1 GCA_003212195.1 Prochlorococcus sp. AG-449-O05
AAAGTCTTTTCTTTACAAATGCTATCTAGAAAGAAACAAAAAAACCAAAACAATTTCACACAAAGTGTCCATTAACTGATAAGTTCAAATAGTGGGGGTCGGTGCCCGAGTGGTTAAAGGGGGCGGACTGTAAATCCGCTGGCTCTGCCTACGTTGGTTCAAATCCAACCCGGCCCACTTTAAAATTGCCCTTGTAGCTCAGCGGTAGAGCACTCCCTTGGTAAGGGAGAGGTCTCGGGTTCAAGTCCCGACGAGGGCACTCGCGGGAATGATTGACCTTAATCTTAGTGATGAGAATAAGCAATGCGGATAAAAACAATCCTATAATTACAAATAGCTTGTCTTGAGTAATGCCACTATCGTCATACCGTGTGCATAGAATTTATATTGCAGCGACCATGAATTATGGTCTTGGCTCTAATGATCCTGAAGAGTTGGCCTACTACAACAAAATCAAAAAAGAGATGGCTGATATGAAAAAGGACCTAGTCAAAAAAAGGGGTCCCCCTTAATTGGGATACCCTCGAAGGTGTGGATAAATGAACCTGAATACTTTTTTATTAATTGATGGGAGTCTTATGATTATTGGTCTACCTTTATTGATGATTCTCAAAGGCAATAAAAAGTTTCGCTAAAGATAATTTTACATCCAAATATTTGTATTATCCCTTTAATAAATCTTGTACATTTTAACCATATTCAAGTTTAATTGTTGATCCTTTATCCGTATAAGAAAGTTCCTCAAACCGTACATATTTATTAGTCGGATGGCCTCTCTAACTAGTTAGAAAATAAATGTAGTCGTCATGAGCAAATGTCTACCAAATCCACACTAAAAGAAGATTATAAATCTGATATTGAAGAAAGATCAGAAGCAGAACTTCTTGAGGAAGAAATCAAGAATCAGCAAACATTGGATTGCTTTGTTGAATCTGATAAAAACTGGAGTTGATCAAAACTTATTTATTAGGAGATAAATATGAACTTAAAAAGATCACCATTTTCAATCTTAAATAAAGAGAGAAGAGAAATTGACTATATCAAAGGAGTTTATAAGAGAAAAATTCAAGCTGAAATTGAATCCTATAAAGATCCCGAAGATGAACATAAAAGAGATACGATACAAGCACAAGATGTATTGATGCTTGATAGGATTACAATTTAGTTAATCTTTCTTTTTTTTCTTCTTTACCTTTTCATAAATCTCAACAGTTTTCTGTTCAATATTGTCCAGCTTGTTTGAAAGTTCCTTAATAACTTCTGCTTTTCCTTCTTTAACGACTGTATCTTTTACCTCAATAATTTTTTACCGACTCTTCTTTAATTAATGGAACTTTTTCTTCAGTTTTAATTACAAACTTATCTTTAATAACATTGGCTATAAAAATAAGAATAGGTACATGGGCTAGACCACCCATTACTATTCTTGTTTCAGAATAAGCCATTTTATAGTTAAAAAGAACTGAAATATTTAAGCATAAATTTAATTTTTAAATTCTTTTTATTAAGCCAATAAACATTAAAAATCATTTCTTGATTCGTAGATCAATAATCTTGCTATTAATTGATTAGAGACTTTTTTTTAAATGCCATTAGACGTATTTCTAATGAACATGTGTGTTGTAGTTATTGCTTTGCTTATCAGAAGAGAAATCAAACTTAAGAAGGCGAGATAAATCATGAAAACACAAATTTTTAAAGAGCAATACATTCCAAATATCCATGCCATTACTCTTTTACTAATGCTTCTTCTATGTCTATGGTTACCTCTAGCACTCAGATTCTTATTAATAATTTAGTCGAATTAATTAGTTAATACTCTTATCATTAAACTCTGCTATATCCTAATTTTGTTTTAAAGATCTTATATGGAACTCCTGTTGCAGTCATGGCTTCAATAACTTTATCTCCCACAGTTCCGTAAAATTCAACAGAAAGATCAGTTCCCAGTTCAGCATGAGCCTCAAGATAAACAGCTAATGCTGGATTAGCTAAATGAGCCAGTAAAGCATCATCATTTTTATAAACTTCTGACCATACAAAACGAAAAGGATCATCAGGATCTTGATCAAAAGTATGATGGAGCATTCCTGGTTCATCAGCTTCAACAGCTTTATCTGTCTTATCTGCAATTTCTAAGTATTCTGCAACCTTATCTTCCTTAACTTTAAGTTTTGCAAGAAGCATAAATGGAGTATCTGATCCAAAATTAGACATAAAAAAAAGACTCTTGCGAGCCTGAGTGATGGGGATTTCCATCATGACAAATTAATTAGAAATAAACAACTCCATCAATAGTAAATTTTCATTACTTACAAACACCATATGTAGTGCTAGGATTTTATAAAAGGTTGGGTGATGGGGATTATCCCGCTTTTTGAATGGGGCGAAGCTAACGCCCTTTTTTTTATGGATACAACTTTTTAATAGCTTCTTGTTGTTCTTGTTTTTTTATTTCTTCAGCATCATAAACAGGACAAGTATTCTGATTAAGTGATGAAAAAAAAGCACTTCTTTTAAAACGTTTGAATATAGGAGTCAGTAGTAAAAGTTTCATTGCTTATATTTGCTAAATTACTCAAAAATAGCGTCTCGACTATTCAGAGACCCAACTTGTGATTTTAGTTGTGCTATAAATATGCCCTCCAGATTCTATATTTTTAATGGTTTTAGGATCTGAAAAAACATGCTTAGCCACACCTTCTTCAGCTTGATGAATAACAATAACTTCTTTTGGATCAATTAAACTTTTGCCACGATATAGAGGAGTAAGTCCTACCGTTTTATGAAATGCATCTATCTCCGGACTATCAAACATTTTTACCCACTCCTCAAATGTATTTGAAAGTTTAAAGGTGAAAACAGTAGTTTCAATAGTCATAAAAAAAAGCTAATTGCTATTTATTTTAGATCGACTGT
Organism: Prochlorococcus sp. AG-449-O05; assembly: GCA_003212195.1. Taxonomy (GTDB): domain Bacteria; phylum Cyanobacteriota; class Cyanobacteriia; order PCC-6307; family Cyanobiaceae; genus Prochlorococcus_A. The sequence goes on from QCQM01000050.1 coordinate 2,920, forward strand.
CAATAATCAAGAAAAACTGGTGGGTAAGGTGTTTGTCCATTCATTAATGATGTGTCAATTGGTTTACAGATATTCATCAATGCATCTTGCCCGAACCCTGGACCATATGGACCATCTATAAACTCCTGAAACTCCTCAGCTGAAATGCCCTCTTTTACTTCCCAAAAACAATATACAGGACCAGTTTTTGTTACGGCATTTGCAGAATGGTTAAAAAATCCTTTTTCTTTATTAGCTGCTACCGCATCATCCCATCCACCACCTGGTGACATTGCCGCATAAGCT
>QCQM01000051.1 GCA_003212195.1 Prochlorococcus sp. AG-449-O05
TTTTTTCATTGAATTTGAATATACCTAAGATTAAATTGAATATATGATCATATTGGAACTTTTCAATATGAGAAGTAGTTTTAGTCATTCTAAAAAAGGTTATCTAAATAATTAATTCTCTTTAATGGTGCTTTGCCAATAAAAATACCTGGAGATATATCATTAGACTTGGATTTTTCAAATAATTCAAAATCTGGCAATCCCTTTAAAAACAAATAAATATATCCTCCTAGATGTTTATGTGGTTGATAATCTTTAAGTCTCCACTTTAATAATCTATGCAATGCTAATAAATAAAGATGAGATTGCAATGGATAATGATGTTTAATCATTTCATTTCTCATATTTTCATAGTTATAGTTTCTTGGTAAACAATTGCTATTATCACTGCCAGAAATGAAATTACTTTTCCAATCAATTACCCACCATTTACTATCTTCTAATTTATTACCTACAGGGAAAACACAATCAATACATCCTGAATGAAAGCCTTTATTCATAATTTGAAGATCATTTATTTTGTTTGCATATTCTTCACCAAATTCATGACCCTGATCTAATAAAAAGCATTTTGATATATCATTAGATTTAATATTTCTACCTTCATAAGAGAGTGTTAAATCATATTTAAGCTCCTTAATTAAGTATTCATTTGGAATATCAACTAGTTTCTTGTTTAGTAATTGACTTCCTAAAGATATATTTATAATTCTTAAAATTGCATCTTTTACTTTAAAAGCCAAAGAAGTATCGATTTGATGAAAGTTCAGTTCCTCAATAATTAAATTAATTAATTCTTGATTATTTTCGTTTCTAAATTCAAATCTTTCTATTATTTTATGGAGGCAAGTACCAGCAATATTTCCTTTTGGAAATTCACTTAAGGGATTTGGATAAGAAAAATAATTTGGATAATTCTTTGATTTCCTAAGATTAGTCTCTTTGATAATGGATATATTATCTTCATAATCCTTATATTGATTAAAGACTGCATCAATATTTTTATCTTTACGTATCCAAGAAGAATAACTTGAATAAGAAAAAAATTGATCAGAATTAAATTCCTTAGATATTTTTTTATTAAAGTTATCAATTTTCCAAAGATTATTATTCAATCGGTTGGTTTGGAACTTAGCAAAAATTTCTTTTATTTTCTCTTTTTCTATCTTGACTTCAAAAGTAGACTTATAAAAATTTAAATTTTCCAAATTATTAAGTAAATTATTATTTAAAATATTATTTGTATCTTCTAAATCATTAAAAACAATAAGTTTATATTTGCTCCTTGTAAGTGCTACATATATTAATCTCTCACTCTCTTTAAATAAATCTTCTTCTTCTGTTAATTTAAATTTTTCAACCTTCTTATAATTATTAGAAATATTAATATAAATATTTCTATCAATATTTGATTTCCAAAGAGGTCCTTTAATTTTATTTGCCTTATTTGAAATAATTGAGAGATATGGACATAGAACTATTTCAAATTCAAGTCCCTTACTACTATGAATGGTAGAAAGATTTATTCCATTTTGAAGATTATAATCTTTCGTCAAAAAATCTTCTCCAGTACAAATTCTTAAAATATGATCTAACTGATTTTTATACCAGTTGAAGACTTTATTGAGATTAAAATCATTATTCATTAATTCTATTTCTACAATTTCTGAAAGTTGAAATAAATTTGAATTTAAATCTGAATCTTGAATAATCGATAATGACTTGTAATTTATTAGGAGCTCATTAACAATATTTAAAAAACCTTTTTCTCTTAGTTCCTTGGACCAATTAATACATTTATTAATTAAAATTTCTAAATTATTACTAATTCCATCATCTAGTAAGTCCTCTAATTCTATTTCTACAAACTTTGAAGTAGCAAGCAAAGTTATATTTTTTAAAAACCTTGGATTTAATAAACATTCAATGAATAAAAATAGTAAAGAACTTGCTTCTGTATCAAAAATATTTTGTTTATTTTGAATTTTGCATGGGAGGTTAAACTGATTTAATTTTTTTTTAAGATCCAAGCATTGAGAATTATTTAATGTAAGAATCGCAATTTTATTTATATCAATTTCTTTATTATTTAAAATAAAGTTAACAATATAATGACTAACAAGATCCTCTATATCAGTTTCTTTTTTTGAAAATTCTACAATTTCAAATACATCATTAAATTTAAATTCAGAATTAATATTTTCATTAATTCTAGAGGTTAATTTCCTATAGTTTAGTTTTGATTGTTTAAGCCCATTCTTATAAAGTATATTAAGAACATGGATTAAATCTTTTGAGGATCTATAGTTATCGGTAAGAGTAAAAACTTCAATTGCATTAGATCTTGCATCTAAGTAAGTTTCAATATCTCCACCTCTAAATTTGTAGATCGCTTGTTTTGGATCACCTACACAAAGTAAAAAATGATTTTTTGTATTAAAGAACTTTTTTATTAAACTCCACTGTGTAATATCTGTATCTTGAAACTCATCAACTAAGACACATTTAAATTTTTTTTGAATTTTAGATAGAGTAGTACTATTACTAATTTCTGAATCTAGAAATGTATTTTCTACAGTCTTTATAAGATCATTGAAGTTGAAAATAGAAAAACTTTTCTTTAATTCAATTAATTTTATGTAAGCTAATTGGGTAAATATTCTTACAAATTCGGTATAGAAACCTTCTTTTATTTTATAAATTTTATCTTGTAATAAATCAAATTTAGTAAAATCTAATTTTAGATCATTTTTATTAATTTCTTTAGATATATTTTCATTGTAAAAATATTTAGATAAAAGATCATCTTTAGAAATATCATATATACAATCAATTAAATTTTTAGAATTAAGCCTTTTGTTAATCTCTTCAATCCAACAAATTATTTGATTAAACTTATCATTCCTTGGTTTTGCTGAATATATTTGACTTTTACCACCACTCTCCTTAATT
>QCQM01000052.1 GCA_003212195.1 Prochlorococcus sp. AG-449-O05
CAGAGGGTAATGGCTCTTTAAGATTTAATTTGCGTATATTTTCATTGTCAAACCCTATCTCTTCACAGAGCCAAAAGTCATAAAAATCAATCAGATTTAGTTCTGATAAAAGCTTTTTGATTTCTTCTAAACTTTTGTTGTGCGAATCTGTAATAATCGCCAAACTTGAGGGTCTTTGCTTAAGAGCCTCAACTAACTTAGTTGTATCTCTCCCGTGAATACTTACATTAACAGTATCTTGCCATGGGATCTTTAACTTGCTAAATGCTATTTGAATGCAAGTATTTGAAGGGTAAAAACTTAATTCTTCTTTTGAAAAATTTTCAAGAAGTATTCTCCCAATCCCAAACCACAGAGGATCTCCTCTTGAAATTAAAATTACATCACTTTTTTGAGATTTAAGCCAGTTAATCAGTTCGTTATTACTTTTGCTTGTAAAAAATAATTTCTTTTTTTCTAAATTATTTTGACTCCATGATTTAATTTTTTCAGAATATGAATCAGGAACCGCTATAGAAATAGTCTCTAGAAATAGATTCTGTAATTTGAGGGGTAAATCTTCAAATCTATAGGAATTAATTCCTATTACATGAATTTTTCTTTTTTTTTCAGTCATGAATATTTAATTAAAAGAAACTTATCTATTTGAATGTTTTATTAAATTATCTTATGATTGTTCGAGCTTTCATCATAAATCAATTGTCTGAAAGGAGAAAGAGATTGCATGATTTATTGTTAACTCTAATTAATAAAGATAGTGAGTTTGAATTTATTGAAGAAGATTCTAGTGATTTAACGTCTGACTATTCTGAAAAAGACACTTTGAACTTATCTCGAGTTATAGAAAAAAATCGTAAAATAATCAAAAGATACCAAGCTATTGTAAGAACAGCTGTAACTCTAGACGCCCTAATGGATTCTGAAAATGAAGAAAATTACAAAATCAAATAAAAATATTATTTTTAAAGGAATATTACCTTTACTTCTAATACTATCCTTTATCTTGAATCCAATCAAAGTATTTGCGGAAGTAGCAGAAACAGAAATAAACGGGGAATTAATAAATGCTAGTAGTGAGTTTTTGAGGGACTTAGATTTTGAAACTTGGCAATTAGTGGCTTATAAATCACCCTTTTTTGAAGATAAGTTGATCTTGAGGGTAATAGGTTATCCAGGAAATCTTAGGATTGATCATCCTACTGACTTAAAGGTTGAATCAGGTAGAAAACAGTGGCTTTTAGATGATAAAACTTTACTTAATGTGGAATTAGCAAATGATGGAAGACAAGCTGCTGCAGAATTTGATCTTAATCAACTCATTCAAAATATTGATAAAAATAGACCATTGAGATTATCTTTGCAAGGTGTTTTTTCAGAGTTACCTGTACCTCCTTTTCTGGTTAAAGAATGGAGATCACTCAGTTAATTATAAATAGAGGAGATGTCTGAAAACAATTTAAGCCATGCAAAATGGATGAAAAGAGCGATTTTTTTGGCTTCTTTAGGCAAAAATACAACGAGTCCTAACCCTAGGGTCGGAGCAGTGATAATTGATAAGAATGGAAAGCTTATTGCAGAAGGATTTCATTACAAGGCTGGCATGCCCCATGCTGAAGCGATGGCTTTTAATAATTTAAAAAAAGATGCTACGGGTGGGTCAATTTATGTAAATCTTGAACCTTGCTGTCACCAAGGTAGAACACCTCCATGTGTAGATAGAGTGATATCCTCTGGGATAAAAAAGGCTTATATATCTATTGAAGACCCTGATGTAAGAGTCGCTGGTAAAAGTATTAAACTGCTAAAAGAAGCTGGAATACAAGTTCACTTAGGATTATGTAAAAAGGAATCCTTAGATTTAAATAATGCTTTCATTCATAGGAATATTACTAAAAAGGCATTCGGTGTTTTTAAATGGGCCATGAGTATTGATGGAAGAATAGCTTTAAAAAATGGAAAAAGTAAATGGATTACTAATGAAGAATCAAGGGCATTAGTACACTCTTTTAGAGCCGAATTTGATGCAATAATCATTGGTGGAAACACATTAAGAAGAGATAATCCCCTTTTAACTACTAGAGGTTTAAAAAATCCTGAGCCTTTACGAGTTGTTTTTACAAAAAGCTTAGACCTGCCAACAAAATCTAATCTTTGGGATTGTAATAAGGCAAAAACAATAGTTATTTATGATTCTTCTACAGCAAATGAAAACTACCTCACTAGGATTCCAAAGTGTGTTGAAGTTGAAAAGGTATCATCAGATAATCCAGAGTTAATTTCAAAAATACTTGCTAAAAGGGGATGTAATAAAGTTTTGTGGGAATGTGGTCCTCGATTGGCTACAGCAGCTATTAAAAATAATTGTATTCAAGAAATTATAACTTTTATTGCTCCAAAAATTTTAGGCGGAGAAAATAGTATGAATCCCCTTGGAGATTTTGAGTTTGTAGAAATGCATGAGATTATTAAATTAAGCGATTCTCAGCTTAGTTTAATTGGTGATGATATATGCGTTAAGAGTATATTCAAAAATTAATTTTAAGATATTTTATATGGGTTAAATTACCGTACGGTTCTTACCCAAAAAAAACAATACAGATACGGAAACTGTTGGTTTAGTTTATAATAAGTTCAAATATGCCCACACTTATGCCAATAAGACAAGACGATAATCAACCTAATAGAAGATTTGGAATTGTAAATATCATTTTGATAGGAGTTGGAGCGCTACTTTTATTTAGTAGCCTTTTCCCTAATCAAAATATGCAAATCCCTAGGGTTCCTTACTCCTTATTTATTGATCAAGTTAACG
>QCQM01000053.1 GCA_003212195.1 Prochlorococcus sp. AG-449-O05
TAGATATGCATAACTTTGACCAAAAAAAGCTTGGAAAAGGTTTAGGTGAATTGCATTTAAAATCAGCTGAGTACAACCCTAAAATGTTTGGTTTTCCAATTGAGGGTTTTATCGGAACAACCTATCAGAAGAAAGGCTTTGAAGATAATTGGATAGATTGTTTTTTAAACTTAAGGATAATACCTCAACTATGCATTCTTAAATCAACGATCTTAGATGTAGAAATTATCAATAAAGTTGAAGAAAAAATTAAATCAGAATTACTTAATCACAAACCAATAAATTGTCTAGTTCATGGTGATTTGTGGTCAGGGAATGCGGGGATGGACAAAAGTGGAAAGGGGGTAATTTTTGACCCGGCATCTTGGTGGGCAGATAATGAAGTAGATATAGCTATGACAAAATTATTTGGAGGTTTTAGAAAAGAATTTTATGAGGAATATCATAAAATTTTTCCTATAAAAAACGGATTAGAAAAAAGAATTATTATTTATAATTTTTACCACATATTGAACCATGCCAATATGTTTGGGGGAGGGTACTTAAAACAAGTCAAAGATTACATAAAAGCAATACTCAATATGTGATTTTAACTAACCCAAATATGTCTTCTTAAGATTTTGTACCTTATCTAAAACAGCTTCACGATTTTCACTGGTACGGAGATTTTGCCAGCTCCATTGACCGACGACAATTACGCCTAGTAGTTCTAGTAAACCAGGGAGAATTGGGAAAAAGTTTATCGTGTCGATGACAACTTTAATTATTATCTGAGCTATTACGACAACAGCAATTATGCCTGCCGCTTTGCCGTACTTACCCATTTGGGTCCAATCAACATTACCGAGGGTTTCGTTGACTTTTCCCATAACATCAGAGTACTTCTCTGAAAAACTTTTGGTTTCTGAGCTTGTATCGGAGCCGGAATCCTGGTTTGACTCTGGAGTGTTATCACTCATGAATTCAGTAAACTTAATATATGAACCAGACAGTATCGGAAAAAACGTCTGTTGACTACCTTTTTGTTGTGCAAAATTCCGAACCGAAACATTTTGTATTTTTTTGAGGCATTGGTATATAGGGTTTCTGAAGGTATTTAAAATTAAAATTGATTTATAAAAACTTCACATTATCGTCTAGTTCTAACAAAAACATTAATAATTCACAGTAATAAGAAAAATTTAAAAGGCTAAAATTTTTATTTTAATTATTATGTTTTCATAGTTTATCTTGCAAACATTAAGGGATCGAAATGTCCAAAGATATCAAATTTAATTACTTAAACTCTGATGAAGAAGAAAGATATCAAAAACATTTCACCCTAAAAGAGATAGGATATGAGGGTCAACTAAATCTTAAAAATAGCTCAGTATTATGCATTGGTGCAGGTGGGCTTGGGTCTTCCGTTTTGCTTTATTTAGCTGCAGCAGGCATTGGAAGAATTGGAATAGTTGATAACGATCAAGTTGAAAAGTCTAATCTCCAGAGACAGATAATTCATGATACAAACACTATTGGTAATCTTAAAATTGATTCTGCCAGGGAAAGAATTAAAAAACTCAATCCTAATTGTGAAATATTGACCTTTTCAAATAGGATTAATCCTAAAAATGCTCTGGAATTGATAAAGGAGTTTGATGTTATTTGTGATTGCTCGGATAACTTTGGTACAAGATATTTAATAAATGATTCATGCCTGATATTAAATAAACCCCTAGTTTTTGGTAGTGTACAAGGCTTTGAAGGGCAAGTGAGTGTTTTCAATTTATATAAAAATAGTCCTAATTTAAGAGACTTACTGCCAGAATCACCTTCAAAAAATGCTGCCCCTAGTTGTGCAGAATACGGGATTGTGGGTGTTTCAACAGGTTTAATAGGAATTCTTCAGGTTAATGAAATCATCAAAATCATTTTGAAAAAAGGTGAAAATTTAGATGGTAAGATTTTAATTTTTGATCTGTTGAATATGAATATGAAAAAATTACATCTAAAAAGTGATCAGTTTAATAAACGAATAAAAAATCTGTCTCAGTTTGAGAGCTTTTATAATAGTGATGAATATTGTGAGAAAAATGAGCAAATTAACAGTATTAATGCTTATGACTTTAATAGTTTATACAAAGCAAAACCTAACAAAATTCTTTTAATTGATGTTAGAGAAAATGAAGAATTTTCTACATCTGCAATAGAGGGATCTATCTCAATTCCCTTAAGTAATTTGGACCAAGAATCTGACTTAAAATTTATTCAAAAAGAAAGTTTAAATAAAGAGGTTTTCACCATATGTAAATCGGGGAAACGTTCTGAAAAGGCTTCAAGAATCTTGTCTAAATTCAAAATTGAGTCAAGATCTATTGAAGGCGGCATTGAAAAGGTAAAAAAAATATTGTGCGATTAAATTTTTAAGAATAGTTAGTAATCTACACCTCTTTTCAAATCAACTCCCACATTTGCATAATGCTTATGACAAACCATTTCAGAGTAAACATCAGCTAGTTCAAAGTATGAAGGTTCATTTTTACACCTCCCTGTAATGACAACTTCTGTTTCTGCTGGTTTTTTTAAGAGCGTTTGATGTATTGATTCCATAGGCAGCAGCTCTAAATCAACAGTTGGATTCAATTCATCTAAAATAATTGTTTTATACAAACCTGACAAAATAGCAGCTTTAGCAATTTCCCATGCTCTTTCAGCCTCAACATAATCAATTGGTTGTTGCTGACCTCTCCATACAATAGCATCTCTGCCTGAACGCAGATGATCTACTAAATGGGGATAACT
>QCQM01000054.1 GCA_003212195.1 Prochlorococcus sp. AG-449-O05
TACAGATAATAAATAAGATTTTAAATTAAACTAAAGAATATTAGAAATGCTTGAATACTAGAAATAGGATATCTATTAGAATAATTTTTTATTTTTTAAATTCAATATAAGGGTTTCTATTTTTAATATTTTAATTTGAATTATAAGAGGATTGTTATGAATCCAAAGCTACCTCGATAGCTGCTATTAAGTTTTCGTCAAACGGTTTAACACCTGGCTTGAATCTTGCAATTACTTTACTATCTTTCCCTATCAGAAACTTCTCAAAATTCCATTCAACATCTCCTTCAGGTTCAACTTTGTTAAGGGTAGTGTATGGTTCTGTGGTGTTGCCTTTGGCGTGAACTTTTTCATAGATTTCAAACTTAACTCCATATTTTGTTGTACAAAAATTTTTTATTTCTGAAAGAGAGTCAGGTTCTTGTTTCCCAAAATCATTACAAGGGAATGCAAGTATTCTTAAGCCTTTACTTGAATATAAATCATGTAGCTTTTGAAGATCCTCATACTGAGCAGTATTTCCGCAATAACTAGCTACATTAACAACTAAAATTACTTCCCCTGAATATTCACCTAGTTTTATGGATGATCCGTCCGCGGAAAGAACAGTAGTATTTTGTACGTCAACTTGCATGTCTAAAAAAAATCACCCTTTGAAGATAGCATTGTATAGACTTTATTGTGTTTGATTTATATGGTGGTTTTGGTTATTTCTTTTTTAAGTTTTAATTTTTCATTTATTTAACCCTTTATAATTAATATTATTAATCAGTTTAAATTTGGACCCTTTAGACCCGCTTACTGAAATTATTAATTCCGGTCAAGGTTTTTCACCTGCAATTGCTTTAGAAAGAATTATTTGGGCAATGATTGGAATCTTTTTTTTAGGAGCAATTTCAAGATCAATAACTAATGGCATGCGAAGTCAAAATTGGTTTGGTAGAAATTTTTTATTTAGTTATTCTAAAGATAAAAAAATTACAGATGATAAATGTTCACAACCTTCTGGTGATGACGAATAATTTTTACATATATGAAAGAATCAATTTTTTCTAAAAAGAGAATTCTATTGCTTGGTAGTGGCGAGCTTGGAAAAGAATTAGTAATAGAATCAAAAAGATTAGGACTAGAAGTTATAGCTATTGATCGATATGAAAAAGCACCTGCAATGCAAGTTGCTGATTATTCAAGAGTAATCGATATGGGAGATAAAAATATTTTAAAAAATGTTATAAAAGAATTTAAGCCTGACTATGTTGTCCCAGAAATAGAGGCACTTTCAATTGAAGCCCTAAAAGAACTAGAGGATGAAGGATTCAATATTGTTCCCAACGCCAGAACTGTAGAAATTACAATGAATAGAGATAAAATTAGAGACTTAGCTTCTAGAGATTTAAAAATTAAAACTGCTAAGTTTGATTATATTTTTGAATTTGATGATTTAGAAAAAAAAGCAGATGAAATTGGATTCCCACTTTTACTTAAGCCTTTAATGAGCTCTTCAGGAAAAGGACAGAGTTTGGTTGAAACAAAAAATGATTTACAAAATGCTTGGAAACAGGCACAAGCAAATTCAAGAGGAAAGGTAAAAGGTGTAATTATTGAAGAATTTATTAATTTTGATTTTGAATTTACTCTTCTAACTGTAAGAAAAGAAAATGGTGAAAATATTTTTTGTTTGCCAATTGGACATCTTCAATCTAATGGAGACTATCAATGTAGTTGGCAACCTTTAGAGATCAAGGAGTCCTTAATTATTGAAGCCAAGAGAATGACAAGTAGAATATTAAATAACCTTAATGGAGCTGGATTATACGGAGTAGAGTTTTTCATAAAAGGAACTGAGGTTATATTTTCAGAATTATCTCCAAGACCACATGACACTGGCATGGTGACATTAGTTAGTCAAAATATTAATGAATTTGAATTACATTTAAGGGCTTTTTTGAATTTACCCATACCGTATATAGATTTAATAGAACCCTCCGCAACCAGAGTGATACTTTCTAACAAAGAATGTATAGATCCTATTTATGAGGGTCTTAATGAAGCATTAGAATTTGAAAAGACTAAAGTACTCATATTTGGTAAACCAGTTTCCAGAAAAGGCAGAAGAATGGGTGTTGTTCTCTCGTCAAATTCTGACATTAATTTGGCCAGAAAAAATGCAGATGAAGCTGCTCTCAAAATAAAAGTCAGTGCTAAGTAAATATTAAATAAAAATAACGAAAAAAATACTTATTTCCTTTGTTTTTGTTCTTTGTTTCTCTGGGTATTATTTGATTATGTTCTTTCTTTCTTAATGATAGAAAATTATAAAGGTTGGGATATAACTTTAAATTGGGATAATAAAAATTATCTCGAGAGGGAAACTACGGCTAAAAGTTATTTTTTTAATCAAAAAGAAAAATGGATTGGTGTTCACTTAAATGGTGAAAAAATCTATGGTTCTTCTCTAAAAGAAATTCGGCATATTATTGATTATCCTAGTTTGCATGCAAAGTAGGTTGAATAATTTTTTTAATTATCCTGATTATTTTCATTATTTTCAATTAATTCATTAGCAAGTTTTCTTAAATCTCCTTTAATTGAGACCCATGTAAAAGCGATTATAAAAATTGAAGCTGATATTGCAACAGTTATTTTTTCGATAGGGGACATTCCAAGTGCAATAGCAAACATTTCAAACCAAATACTAATCTTTTATTATATTGAATTTTTTTAAATAGTTTGAATTAATTTTGTTATTGCAATGATATTTAATTATTCAA
>QCQM01000055.1 GCA_003212195.1 Prochlorococcus sp. AG-449-O05
CTTCAGCAGGTGTTAATAAAGGGACTCTACCAATATTCTGCAAATACCAACTAATTGGATCATTACTCCTCCTTTTGGGCTGTTGTGTCTGAGCTGGTAATGATGAGATCATTTTAAACCTAATTAGGTAGTAAAACTTTCCTATACTTTTTAAGAAATGGCCAAATATTTAATGCGCGCTTCAGATTTCAAGTAATATTTGTATACTTATGTGTTTAAAACCATAAATAACTCTCTTAAATTGTTTCTTTCAAGATATTTGTCTCATTTTTTTATTTCTCATAAATTTTGACAATTCGTCACCAATAGCAGAAGCATTTGATCCTTTTTTGCACTTTGATGCTGCAAATGAATGCAAAAGTACGTATTTAGCAAAAAAATCTGTTGTTATATTTCTACATAAGGCTAAATCAATCGCTGCACTGCCAGCTATAAATCCAGATAAAAGATCACCCAGTCCAGCTCGAGCTGTCTGATCATCTGTTCCGAAAAGTTGCCATACTTTTTTATTATCAGCAACTACGCTGTTTGCTCCCTTTAATAAAATACTAATATTAAATTCTTTTGCTGCATCACGAGCTAGCCCTATATTGGTATCAGATTTAATACCGGGGAATAACCTTCGAAATTCTTTACTATGTGGTGTAATCCATGTTTTAAATTTTCTCTCTAAAAAGAAATTTGCCCCCAACTTAGATTCCGAAATTCTATTAAGTGCATCTGCATCCAAAATCAATAATCCTCCAAAATCCATAAGATAGTCTTTTGATTTTTGCCAATCATCATTATCAATTCCTATTCCTGGACCGACAGCTAATGAATCAAATGCACTTAAATCAATATTCCTTAATGCACTAAATAAAGATCCATTCCCATTTTGGTTAGATTGCATAGTTTCTTTTAAAACTATTTCTGGGGCAACTTGCCAAATAGATTCAGCAACTATCCCAGGAAGGACCGCAGAGATAAAGCCTGCTCCACTTGATATAGCCCCTTTTAATGCCAAGTATGCGGCACCAGGATATTTTTCACTTCCGGCTATTAGTAATGTCCTCCCTCTTTGATATTTGTGGTAATTTTTTGGTAAAGAAGGTAAATCAATATTTTTTATATCTTTGTAAGTAACCTTAAAAATCTTTTTATCAACTTTGGACAGTTTACTAGTAGGCATCCCAACATCTATATGGTGCAATTCTCCAATAAAAGGCAAAGCAGAATCTTGGGTCAACCCAATCTTATAAAGACCAATGGCCAGGGTATAGTCTGCCTTTACTGCGTTATCTAAAAAAGGCTCTCCTTTATCAGGACATAATCCTGTTGGAATATCAATACTTATTACCTTTCCATATTTTTTATGAAATTTTTGATTAAAAAGTTTAATTAATTTATCATCAACTTTTCTTGTTTGATTATTACCAAAAACTGCATCAATCCAAAGCTCTTTCCCATTTGCATCAGGAGGCTCTACTAATTTTGTGACACCAATAGATGTAAGATAATTAAGGTGGTTATTTGTTAATGTTTTTTTTATCGGGAATGGACACCATACCTGAACATAAAAACCTCTCAAAAAAAGTTCTCTAGCTATTACTGCACCATCCCCGCCATTATGCCCAGGACCTATAAAAACAGTTATTCCATGCTTGAGAAGAGGTTTCTTTTTTAAGAGCCATCTACTAATTTGGATACCAGCTTTTTCCATCAATGCTTCTTGTGGCATTCCATCAGAAAACATTTCTTTCTCTAATATCAACATTTGCTTTGAATCAACAATTAAATGTTCAGAGTCAATTGTTGGCCATACAATTTCATTCATAATGAGTACAAAGCAATTGAAGTACTGTTCAAAAATTTAAACCTCCATGTTAAAGACACAAAAGGATAAAAAGTTAGATAACTTTTTTTCTTCTAATAATAAAACTAAAAAGAAGAAAAATATTATTGTAGGTCTTTCCGGTGGCGTAGATAGTTCTCTTTCAGCTGCCCTTCTTGTAGAAAGAGGATGGAATGTTGAGGGACTAACTCTTTGGCTAATGAAAGGACAAGGCTCCTGTTGTTCTGAAGGATTAGTAGATGCTGCTGGCCTTTGTGAAGATTTGGGAATTAACCATAAAATAATAGACTCAAGAGAAATTTTCGAAAGAGAGGTAATTAAAAAAACTACTGAAAGCTATGAGAAAGGATTCACTCCACTTCCATGTTCGATGTGCAACAAGAATGTGAAGTTTGAAGAGATGCTCAATTACGCAATAAGCAAAAAAGACTTTACTCATATTGCGACCGGACATTACGCAAGGATAAATAAATCATCTTATGCTAAAACACTTGATTGCAAGAGCCTTGTATTTAAGGAATTCCTTCTTCTTAGAGGTGCTGACGAAAACAAAGACCAAAGTTATTTTCTTTATTCTCTTTCTCAGGAAGTACTAAGCAGATTAAAATTTCCTCTTGGTGAAATGAAAAAAGAAGAAACAAGAAGGGAAGCCCTCAGATTAGGCCTTAGAACTGCTCAAAAACCAGAAAGTCAAGATTTATGTTTAGTTGAGCATTATGGATCAATGCAGATATTTATCGATAAACACATAGAACCCAAAGAAGGAGAAATTGTGCATGTAAATGGGAAAGTCCTTGGGACGCACAATGGAATTCAGCACTTTACGGTAGGTCA
>QCQM01000056.1 GCA_003212195.1 Prochlorococcus sp. AG-449-O05
TAACAAAGAGCTTCTTGTGATAGATGTAAATTTTGAAGATTCAGCAGCAGAACCTCTAATATTAATCAATCCAGAAATTACAGACTTTGGAACAACCCTTAATTCATACGAAGAAGGCTGCTTAAGTATACCTGGCGTATATTTGAATGTAGTAAGACCATCAACTATAAAATTAAAATTTAGAGATGAAATGGGGAGACCACGTAAAATGAAAGCTGATGGACTTCTGGCGAGGTGTATTCAACACGAAATGGATCACTTAAACGGAATATTATTTGTTGATAGAGTTACATCAAAAGATGATTTGAACAAAGAACTTATAAAGGAAGGGTTCAACGAAAAAGACGTAATTTCTATTAATTAATCTAATGACTGAAACTACAATATTTCAAAAAATAATTAATGAAGAAATACCCTGCGATAAGCTTTATGAAGATGATTTTTGTATTGCATTTAATGATATCCAAGCGCAAGCACCTGTACATTTTTTAGTGATTCCAAAAAAGCCAATTATTAGTTTATTAGATTGTATTGAAGAAGATGCAAATTTATTAGGGCATTTACTTTTTGTTGGTAGCAAAATAGCTAAATCAAAAAATTTAACTAATTGGAGAACAGTAATTAATACTGGAGCAGAATCGGGACAAACAGTTTTTCATTTACATATTCATTTTTTATCTGGAAGAAAAATGAATTGGCCCCCAGGTTAAAACTCTCGAAAGAAATGTTTATGGGTTATAAATAAAGAAAAAACACAATGAATACCCCAGATTCCTTAAATACAGAATCCAAAAATTTATTCAATTTAATATCAAAAAATTGGGAAGAGCTAGACGATTCACTCAAAACTAAGTTAATAAAAATTTGGAGAGTTTTAACTTATAAATGGCAATTACAAATTTTATTTAATCTACCTTTTCTTTTATGGTGGGTATTAGATAAATCTTTTCCAATAGTTCATAAATTTGATACAACAATCTTGAATTACTTAAATTTGCCTGACTGGGCACTTTCATTTATTGGCTTTGGTCAATAGACTGCTAAAAGTTATAATTTCCTTATAAAACTCGTTGAGTAATGAATAAAAAAGTTAATAATAAATCCAAAATACTGTACCAATTACAAAAATTAAGGAAGTTATCTCAGCCATTTTTTCTTCCTATAGATCAATGTAATGGATTTCAATTCATATGGCTTTTGATTTCTCTTTTATTTTGTGTTGGTGGAGTAGTACTTGTTGGTCTTACAGGAATAATCAGTTTTTTTGAAAGCTTTCAACCAATTTTTCTTGAAAAGTATTTCGGAGGAGTAGTAAGTACTGTCAATTCAATTTGGGCTGGTAATTGGGGATTGCTTTTCTCTGCCTTATTTCTAATTGGATCAGGGAGCTTTTTTAGCTTAAGACGTCAATTAAAAAATCGTAGATGGTTACATTGGTTATTTCTTGCGATAATTGTATTAATGCTTTTAGCTGTTAACGGAATAAACGCAGGTATTGGATTTATTGCAAGAGATTTAACAAATGCTTTAGTAGAAAAACAAGAAGATGGATTTTATCGGATATTGGGGATTTACGCTTGTTGTTTCGCTGTGGCTCTACCAATACGTGTTTCCCAGATATTTTTTACATATAAGTTAGGAATAATTTGGAGAGAATGGCTTTCAAAAAGTTTAGTCAAAGATTATATGACAAATAAAGCTTATTACCAATTAAATCCCAATGATGAAGAACAAACAGATGTAGATAATCCCGATCAAAGAATCACAGATGATACCCGAGCTTTTACCGGGCAAAGTCTCTCTTTCACATTAGGTATTTTTGATGCCCTTCTAACATTTTCACTTAATATTCTTATTTTATGGAGTATAAGTACAACGCTTACTTTTTCTTTATTTGGTTACGCTGCATTTGCAACTTCTATCCTTTTAATTGCTGGAAAAAATCTTGTAAAGATTGACTTTGATCAACTCAGATATGAAGCAGATTTTCGATACGGCTTAGTACATATTAGAGATAATGCTGAATCAATAGCCTTTTACTCTGGGGAGAATCCTGAACGAAGTGAAACTGAAAGACGCTTAGGAGAAGTGGTCAGAAACTTTAATTTACTGATTATATGGAGAGTAATAATAGACGTCATGAGAAGATCCATTAATTATGCTGGAAATTTCTTTCCATATTTAATAATGGCAATCCCTTACTTTAAAGGTGATATTGATTATGGACGCTTTATTCAGGCAAGCTTTGCATTTGGAATGGTTGAAGGTTCGTTATTTTTCATTGTTAATCAAATCGAAGAACTTGCAAAATTTACTGCTGGTATTGGCAGATTAGAGGGATTCCAATCAAAAGTTGAATCCATTAGTCAAACCAACCCTACAAGCAATCAAAACGTTATTTCAGATTACCCCTCAATTCTTATTAATAATGCTGACCTTTGCCCACCAGGATCAAATAAAACAATCATTAAAAATTTAAATTTAAGCATCAACAATAATCAATCACTTTTGGTTGTAGGACCATCTGGGTGCGGGAAAACATCTTTACTAAGAATGATTAGTGGTTTATGGGAACCCGATCAGGGAATAATTAAAAAACCAAAAATTGGGGAATTATTATTCATACCTCAAAAACCGTATATGTTACTTGGT
>QCQM01000057.1 GCA_003212195.1 Prochlorococcus sp. AG-449-O05
CGGCAGATGCCCTGCCTTCATTGAAAACATCATAGATATCTTCTAAACAACCTGCCCCTCCGGAAGCAATGACTGGGATATCAACAATATTTGCAACAGATTCTGTCAAATTTAAATCATATCCATTCTGTGTTCCATCACCATCCATTGAAGTAAGCAATATTTCCCCTGCGCCTAAATCCTCAACTTTCTTTGCCCAACTTAATACATCTATACCAGTATTTTCTCTCCCTCCTTTCACATATACCTCCCACTCTCCAGCCTTATCAACTTTTCTTCGAGCATCAATTGCTATAACGATGCATTGATTACCAAATTCTCTAGAACTTTCAGAAATTAAATAGGGATTTCTTACGGCTGAGGAATTCAAACTCACTTTATCTGCGCCTGCTCTTAAAAGATCATTAATAGAAGAAACAGAATCTATACCTCCACCTACTGTAAAAGGAATTTTTACTGATTTTGCTGTCCTAGAAACAATGTCAACTAATGTATTCCTATTTTCAACGCTTGCTCTAATATCTAAAAATACCAATTCATCTGCGCCTTCATCAGAGTACCTACAAGCTAATTCAACAGGATCACCAGAGTCTCTCAAGTTAACAAAATTTACACCTTTAACGACTCTGCCATTGGCGACATCTAAACAAGGAATTAAACGAAGAGCTACCATTTTAGTAAAAATTGTCCAAATGCTGTTAATCTTGCATAATAGCTTCCATTTTACCTCTTATGGCTGAAACAAAATTATTACCCAAAATCGGTAGTAAAATTAAAATTAACATTAACAAAGTAAAAGATAGACTACCAGCTAAATTAATTGATCAAATATCCTCTAATCCGAAAGCCATAATAACAGGCTATAAAATGACAGATGGTAGGAGTATTGGGATCACCGCAAAATTTCAGAATGGTGAGCAAAATTGGTTTTTCCCAGAAGAAATTGAGAAAGGTTAAAAAGTAAAGTGAATGATCCAAAACAACTATTAGGAATTAAGGGTGCCTCTGAAACATCAAGCATATGGAAACTTCGTATACAGTTAATGAAACCCATAACGTGGATCCCTTTGATATGGGGGGTTATTTGCGGAGCAGCTGCAAGTGGGAATTTTGAATGGACATTTAGTAATGTTCTAGCTTCATTGGCATGTATGTTGATGAGTGGACCACTTTTGGCTGGTTATACCCAAACCATAAATGATTTTTTTGATAGAGAAATTGATGCAATTAATGAACCAAATAGACCAATTCCTTCTGGCAAAATTTCAATTAAAGATGTAAAAGTACAAATCTGGGTATTACTTATAGCTGGTTTAATAGTTGCTTTTCTATTAGATTTATATGCTAAGCACAGCTTCCCCTCCGTCTTACTTTTGGCATTAGGAGGTTCCTTTGTTAGTTATATATATTCTGCTCCACCACTCAAATTAAAACAGAATGGTTGGCTTGGAAATTATGCATTAGGAGCATCTTATATAGCTTTACCTTGGTGGGCAGGACAAGCCTTGTTTGGGAAATTAACTATCGTGACGGCGATACTAACACTTGCTTATAGCCTCTCAGGACTTGGAATTGCTGTTATTAATGATTTCAAAAGTGTTGAAGGAGACTCAAAGCTAGGCTTAAATTCTCTACCAGTAGTATTTGGAATAAAAAATGCAAGTAGAATAAGCGCAGGACTAATTGACATTTTTCAATTAGCAATGGTTGTAGTATTAGTCATTATTGGTCAACATTTAGCCTCTGTAATTCTGGTTTTATTGGTAATTCCACAAATTACATTTCAAGATATGTGGTTACTAAGAGATCCTTTAAAGTTTGATGTCAAATATCAAGCAAGTGCCCAACCGTTCCTTATAACTGGAATGTTAGTTACAGCTTTAGCGATAGGACATAGTTTTTTAGTTGCTTAAGGTGCAAAAGATTAAATTCAAATCTTTTGTTTTAATAATTCCAATATTAATTTTTTCTGGGATATCTTTTTATTTTTTTAGTCTAATAATTAGTACCTTAAAATTTGACGTTTCTAAAAATCAAAAGTCTCGGGAAAGCAAATATTCTTACGTAATATCATCTTCTGATAATAAGATACTAAGCAAATTAAGCCGCAAATTTGAAATAGAAAATAGTTATCATAAAATTCCATTTTTTCTTAAACATTCTTTTGTATCATCTGAGGATAAAAGATTTTATAAACATAATGGAATAGATTTAAAAAGTATTTCTCGTGCCCTTATTCAAAATATTAGAAGTGGTTATGTTAAAGAGGGAGGAAGTACTATTACACAACAAGTTGCTAGATTACTTTTTCTAAATAATGATTTAAGTTTTCAAAGAAAAATCAAAGAAATATTTATATCACTCATACTTGAATTTAGATATAACAAAAATCAAATTTTAAAATTATATTTAAATAATATTTATTTAGGATCAGGAGCATATGGGGTTGACGAGGCTGCC
>QCQM01000058.1 GCA_003212195.1 Prochlorococcus sp. AG-449-O05
AATTAAATCAAATTTGCTTAGATTAAAAGGGGGGTTAATAGGGGCTCTCTTTGCTTTGATACTTATATCAGGCATTTTAACCTCTAGTACCATAGCTTTAGGATCTTTAGTTTATGCGTACAGATTAAAGAATAAATCTAATCCTGAAGATAATCAAATAAAGGATTTAGAAACTGTAAACGTTTAAGATAATCAAGATTTTGATTAAATTTGTTTTCTTAAAAAGGGGTCCCTGGCACAAAATGCAATACTAAAAATCCAAAACCAGCAGCAAAAACTATTGATACTGCGATGATAAGTAGGCCAGATGCCATTCCCCCTTCGTTAAATGCCATATAGATAGTTATTTATATCAATAATAGAACATATTTATCCCTAGGTAATAGTTCTAATTACTTATATCATCCAAATCTATTATTAATGGTAAATAAAAGTAAAAATATGGAAGTTAATGAGATTACAAAACCAAATATTATTAAGGGCTTTGATTTAACGTTTTTTTCTTCTTTGGATCTATTTTTAGATGATACTAAGTTTCTATTTCTTTTAGAGAGAAGATTGGGGAAAGGTTTAATCACGATTAATTTGAGATCTAAGCTAATTACCCTAAAGATTTAAATAATTCTTTATGGTAATCAACAACATTTTGACAACTTATTACAGGTGTAAATTCCATATGAATGCCAAATTTAGCTCTCCATGGAGCAAAATGCGCAAAAATTTCTTTATCACTATATGCCTTACATAAACAAACTACCCTTCCTTCCCCTGGAGCATGTACTCTAAATAACATCTCAAATTTGTCTGTTTTATCTGATTTCGCAATTTCACCGTTTTCCCAGGCCTCAACAAATGATTGATAAGCTTTTACTTGATTCTCAATATCTGGGAATTGGCAGTCGGCAAGAAATAATTGCATAGTTGTGTTTTTAAACTTTTATTAATTATCCTTCAAAAACATATTTATTTTTCAGACTGTCTTAATTTGAAGATCAGAATAAAATTATTTTTCTAAATAAAATGAGAAGAGAGAGTCTCTAAAAATTTTCCAATATCTTTTTTATATAAACTATCTGCAATTTTTAAAGAGAATAATTCATAATCATTTCTTTCTTTTTTTTTGTCAAAGTTAATATTTCCCTTTAAAGTAATATCCTTCACGATTGTATTGACTACTATTTAAAATTTAAACAAAATTAAATAAAAGGCAAATTTCTTTACATTATGTTTTTATGAGGGAAATTTCTAATGTAATTAGTAAATAATTAATTTATTTAATTTAAGAATTAATTAATTCTCCTAGAATATATAAAAAAACATTAGTTAAAGAAAAAATTGCAGTTAATAGAGATGCAATAACTGGTAATAAATTGAACCATAACTGCGAAGTTGTCATTTTTGAATCAATAGGCAGAAAATTGGTTCTTTTTTTAATTCTTATTTGCAACCAGAAAACAGATAATGGATAAATAATTCTTGAAAAAGTAATTAATTTAGAAGGTAAAATACCTTTTTCTGAATAGAGTATAAATCCTGAAAAAAAGTACAACGTCCAAATTAGAACTCTTTGAATTAAAATTAATTTCTTGCTTTTGCTAGACACTATTAATTAATTAACTTTTATAGTTTTAGTCATTTTATATCTTTCAAAAAAAATGTTATTTATAATTACTTTTTCTTTACGTATAATTTTCCATTCATTTTTAAGAAATAATTCATAACTTATTAAACTTGCTTCAGTTGTAAGAGAATCTAAACCTTCCTTCTTAGCTTCATCTTCTAATTTATGAAGTAACTTAGAACCGCAGCCTTTTCTTTGAAATTTACCTTTACAGTAAAATAACGCAATCCTATCGATGGGATATCTTGTGGCAAAGGCGGTAATCATTCCTTGTTTACTTAAAAGCCATCCTTTTCCTTTAGTTAATGACGTATCAAAATTTGAATTATTCCAAGCTTGGCTTGACCATGCCCTTTTTTGTTCTTTACTATAAATTTTTTCATCTAAAGATTGAATTGAATCAAAATAAACCTTCTTTAATTCCAGTTGATCTTTAATGGTAATTTGTCTTAAATTCATAAGCAAATATTTTATTTAATATGCATAGTAAAAATATAGTCGCAATTGGCGGAGGAGGGTTTGGACGTTCTTTAGGTTCTCTTAAAATTGAAAAATATATTATTTCTTTAATTAATAAAAAAAGACCTAAAATTTGCTTTATTCCAACAGCATCTGGTGATAGTAGTTTGTATAAACTAAATTTTTATAGAGCATTTTCTAAACTTGATTGTATAACAAGTCATATTGATTTTTTCTCTAGAACAGAAAACTTAGAAGATAAGGTTTTAAATCAAGACATCATTTATGTTGGCGGAGGAAATACAAAAAGTATGTTAGCTGTCTGGAAAGAATGGGAATTAAATGAAATTTTGCGAAATGCCTATGAAAAAGGAA
>QCQM01000059.1 GCA_003212195.1 Prochlorococcus sp. AG-449-O05
CTTGTAAAAAACCCTTTTCACGTACTTCAACTTTTGGAAACAAGACTTGATCTTTCATTTTGAAATATTTTTAATCACTTTATTAATCCATATTACCCAAAAAGAAGTCTAGTTTAAAAGAAATTTATTAAACAAAAAAGGACTGCTAGTACAGTCCTTTTTAATATTTGATTTCCTTCTTACAGGATATAAAATTACATATTTTAAAGTCTATTTACTCATAAACCTAGAATACGTGAATTCGGGGATTTCTCTCGATAATTTCAGTCCCTATTGTCGCTAGTAATTATAAAGCGAAGTCTTATCAGACTAATTGATTGAACTTTAATTTTCGAATAATCCCATTCTCAGGAATACGCTTCCTATATTTTGGAATTTGCTAAATTTCAGGCGGACTATCAATCATTTAGATTGCCTCCGAACTCAACATTTATAAATTACTCCTTTTTATATTTTCAGTAAATCCGTAAATATGCTGATTTACTTTTTTCTTAATTTGTAAGAGGATTTTAATGATCCTTTGTTTTTTATAGATAAATATAAAAATTAAAGTCAATAATCCCTTATTTATTCAGATTCATAGAGCAATATAGATTCAATTATTCTTTTATCACTATCAGAAAGTTTATAGTCTTCTAATTTCCACTGAACAAATTTTATACACTCATCAAAAGAAGGATTCTTATCCCGGCACTTACGCCACTCTCTAATCCAATCTGCCAAGGCAAAAGTTATTTTTGTAGTAAGCATATTTACCAATCAGGGTATTTAAAATCTCTTCCAATAGGTTCTTCATAAAATTCCCCTTCTTTTATACCTTTATCATATTCTTCAATTATCTTTTTATAAGAAGCTATTGAGGGAAGTAAATCTCCTATATATATGGGTTCCATTGTAATTGTTATAATAGTTTTAATTATTTATTATTTTATATAAGAATTTAATAAATAGATTATTGATATGAATTATGGATTTCATCAAAAAGAACAAGATCTTATCACTAATGGCTGTAATTGCAGTTTTATCATTTGCATTAGAAAAAATAGGAATAATACACCCTTAAATTAATTAAGTTTATTTGTAAATACTTCCTAATGAAATAAGTAAACCGATACTATTACTGCAAAAATAAGCAATGGAGATAATAATGTAAAAACTAAAGTTGAAAGATTAATCAGCATAAATTTTAAATAAATACACAAATTTAATAAACATCACTTTTAAGCATTTGCAATAAGTAAAATTTAAATTATTACGATATAAAAAAAAATTTGAATAAAGAAAGATATAAAGAAGAATATGAAGAGGGCTCAGACTTACTATGGCCCAGTGATAAAGAAGACAAAATAACTCGGCAATTTTATAAAGATTTATCTAATCTTTCAAAAAACATAAATTATAGTAAAAAGAAAAAGCTACAACTTTTTGCACAAGTAGTTAGGATAATAAAAGGCAAAGGCTGGGATTAATTAATATTCAAACTACAATGAAAAATTTAATGATACTAATTAGAAGTTTTTTTCTTTTAAGACCAAGATTTTTATCCACTATATTTTTTATTCCTATTCTGTATGGAATTGGCTGGGCTTTATCTCAGCCACTTTTATTGTTTAATTTTGAAAAAGATAATTTATCCTTAATTGGTACTATTATTACTTTCTTACTTTTTATCTTTTTACTCCCATATTGGTTTTATATCAAACGAAATAAATCAAGTGCTTGGACAATTCTTGGGATAACAAAAGACAAATTCTTGAAAAACTTTTTCAATTTTTCTCAAGGTATTTTATTTGCTTTAGTTTTAATAATTCTAATTCTGGTACCACTATTGCAAAAAAATTATATTTCTTGGATAGGTGAATTCTCGCCAATAATATTGTTAAATTCTATTGTACTGGGATTAGGTGTTGGATTCGCAGAAGAAATAATTTTTAGAGGCTGGTTACTAGAAGAATTAAAATTTGAATATGGTACAAAAATATCAATAGCTTTACAAGCTATAATTTTTAGCCTCGTTCATAATTTATCAAATGAGATCTTTTGGAACATAGTAGGATTACGTTTGGGATTTATTTTACTTGGGATATTTCTATCATTAGTAAAAATTAGAGATAAAGGTTCTTTATGGAATTGCGTAGGAATTCATGGAGGACTAGTGGGTATTTGGTTTTTATTAAATAACGGATTAATAGAATTCAAAGAAAATACACCTTCTTTTTTAGCAGGGCCTTTTACACAAAATATTCCAAACCCAATCGGTAGCTTTAGTGCAATTTTAATATTACTTTTATTATGTATTTTTTATACCATACAATCAAAAAAGATTTTTACTAGACGTTTTAATTAGATATAAATACCGATTGATTTTTGATTAGTAATTGTCAGATTAAAATAAAGCTTAATATTCATATGAACT
>QCQM01000060.1 GCA_003212195.1 Prochlorococcus sp. AG-449-O05
AGATTTCTTAAGTTAAATTCTCTTATAATTGCTGCAGGTCTTAAATCAAAGTGCTCTTTAATTAGCTCAGTCAGATTAGCTTGTGAAATTACGCCTGTATCAAAAGTTTCCACAAGAATGGAAATTGGTTTTGCTACTCCAATGGCATAACTTAATTGCACTTCTGCTTTTTTTGCCAATTTTGCTTTAACTATGCTTTTAGCTACATAACGTGCTGCATAAGCGGCTGATCTATCTACTTTTGTGGGATCTTTACCAGAAAATGCGCCTCCTCCGTGTCTTGCGTATCCACCATAAGTATCTACAATAATTTTCCTCCCAGTGAGCCCTGCATCTCCTTGAGGCCCTCCTACGACAAATTTTCCCGTGGGGTTTACTAGAAATCTTGTGTTGCTAATGTTTGGTTTAATTTCTAAATCTTTAGTCGCAGGAATTACAACATTCCTCCATAAATCTTCTTTTATTCTTTGACGAATTTCCTCTTCATTAGTTATGCCATCAATCTCAGGATTATGTTGAGTTGAAATTAAAATTGTGTTGATAGAGACTGGCACCCCTTTTTTGTAATCAATGCTTACTTGAGTTTTACCATCAGGGAGTAGATAATTAAGAACTTTTTCATGCCTTACTTTGGCAAGTTGAATAGCTAATCTATGAGCCAAGCTAATAGGTAAAGGCATTAATTCAGGAGTTTCATCGCATGCATAGCCAAACATTATGCCTTGGTCACCAGCTCCGGTATTGTCTTCCAAATCATCGTTAGCATCATCTGCCTCGTTTACTCCTTGTGAAATATCTGGCGATTGCTCGTCGAGTGCTACTAAAACAGCACAACTATTTGCGTCAAAACCACCTGCTCTATAGCCTTCATATCCAATTTCTTTAATTACATTTCTAACAAGTTTTATGTAATCGACTTTTGCTTTTGAAGTGATTTCTCCAGTGAGTAAGCAAAGCCCAGTATTAACAACAGTTTCGCATGCAACTCTGCTTTCTGGATCTTCTGTTAGTAATGCATCTAAAACAGCGTCACTTATTTGATCACATATTTTGTCAGGATGACCTTCAGTTACTGATTCAGAAGTGAAAATGAAATCACTCATTTATAAATAATTTTTGAAATTAGACTTTATCCTAAATTAGACCATAGTTACAAATCAATTAATGTAAATAAAAAGAACTTTTGAATAATAAAGTGTCTTAAGTTCCCATATTTGTGAACAAAATAAATGGGTTAAAATATACCATTTAAGCTGAAGCGGAGGTGATCTCTTCGTTTTCGTCAGTTTGTTCAAATAACATTTGTTTGTATTTCGCAGCCATTTCCTCAGCTTTGCTAAAAACTTTTTGAGGGTCAGTTAACATATCCCCTGGTTCAGGTTCAAGTGCTTTAGTAGATAATGAAATTCGTCCTCTTTCAGAATCAAGGTCAATTATCATAACTTTCATTTGGTCATTTACATTTAAAACATTATGAGGAGTCTCAATATGTTCATGACTTATCTCGGAAATGTGTAATAGACCACTAACTCCACCAATATCAATAAATGCTCCATAAGGTTTAATACCTTTTACTGAACCAACAACAACTTCACCTACCTCAAGTCTGTTCATTTTTTTCTCAACCAAAGCTCTTCTATGACTTAGTACTAATCTATTTCTCTCTTCATCAACTTCAAGAAATTTTAAAGGTAAATATTCACCTTCTAGGTCATCTTTAATTTTTCGAGCACTTATATGAGATCCTGGGATAAAACCTCTCAAGCCCTCTACCCTCACAAGAGCTCCGCCTCTATTTGTTGCAAAAACTTCAGAAAATATAGTTGCATCTTCTTTTTGGAGTTGTCTAACCCTTTCCCATGCTCTTTGATATTCAATTCTTCTAATGGAGAGGGCTAATTGGCCATCTTCATTTTCTTCACTCATTATGAAAAATTCTCTACTTTCTGAAGGTTGTAAAACATCATTAAGTCCTTCAACTCTATTTATTGAAACTTCCTGAACAGGCATAAAAGCAGCTGTTTTTGCCCCTATATCTATCATGGCACCTTTGGGCTCTAGAGCAAAAACAGTACCTTTAACTAGATCGCCGGGCTTGAAATTATAGTCATACTTACCCAATAGTGATGCAAATTCTTCTTGTGTGAATCCTGCGTTGTCAAAATCCGTATTTGTTCTGCTAGAGGAGGAATCTGCTGAAGGGATATCGCTCTTCTCGAATGATAAATCTTCCTCATTTTGGGATGCTGAAACATTATCTAATTCAGATGAATTTTTTATTTCTTGTTCCTCAGAAACTTCGTTAATTGTTTGGGAAGAATTTTCGTTCATTTGTTGTATCGCAGACTACCTAAGGTAGTTAGAAAGGAATGCTACTAGCC
>QCQM01000061.1 GCA_003212195.1 Prochlorococcus sp. AG-449-O05
AAGAGTACTCATTGAGGTTCTAATAGCTCCTAATAAGTTATGTGTCCCATCGTCTAGTAAGGCAGGGCCTTTAATTATTCTTTCTAAGGATCCTGTAGAACCAACTTCAATTCTTGTTCCCCTTGGCAATACTGGACTTGGAGTAGCCATACCCCAGTGAAATCCTTTACCTGGAGCGTTTGAGGATTTAGCAATTGGGGATCCAATCATTACAGCATCTGCTCCACATGCTAAACATTTACAAATATCTCCGCCCGTTACAATTCCTCCATCACCAATAATAGGAATATAACGACCACTTTCTTTAAAGTAATCATTTCTTGCCGCACTACAATCAGCAATTGCAGTTGCTTGGGGGATCCCAATTCCCAATACTCCTCTTGATGTACATGCCGCTCCAGGTCCTATCCCCACCATTAATCCTGCAACTCCAGCATCCATAAGAAGTTTTGCAACTTCATAGGTAACACAATTTCCGGCAAGAACTGGAACATTCATAGATTGGCAGAGATCTTTAATATTTAATGTTTCCTTACCTTCCATACCAAGATGTTCAGTAGAAACAACTGTTCCTTGAAGAAAAAATAAATCTATTTTAGAATTATTAAGTGTTTCTCTAAACTTAATAGCAGCTTGAGGAGTACCACTAAAAGCAGCGATACCTCCTCCTTCTTTGACCTCATTTATTCTTTGTAAAATCAATCCCTCCTTGACGGGTTCACTGTATATCTTCTGCATTAACGGAACAAAATCATTCTTCCCGACTGAGGCTATTTGGTTCAGTATTTCATCAGGATTTTCATATCTTGTTTGTATACCCTCCATATTAATAACCCCTAGCGATCCTAACTTTGTTAGTTCTACAGCCGTATTGACATCAACAACACTATCCATGGCACTAGCTACGATAGGAACTTCTCTTTTGATATCACCTATTGACCAAGAAGGATCAGTTAAATCGTAATCAAGTGTTCTATTACCAGGGACTAAAGCTATTTCATCAATCCCATAAGCCCTTCTGACTTTTTTATTTAAACCAAGTTCAATATTCACGGAAATTTTCATTTATTCTGAATAAATTAACAACTAAAGGGGTAATAAGCCAAGGTTTAATCAAAAACAACAGGTTTTATTTTGATTTGTGTGTAAATGTGAGTATTTGGGAATTAAATAAATATTTTTTTTTATTCATTATGACAATCAGCGATTATTATTAAAAAAAGGATTTCTATATGTCTGATATTTTAGATTCTGATAACTCAGGATTAAGCGAAGATAAAGACCGAATTATTCAGACTGACCTAAGAAACGAGATGTCTCGCTCATACCTTGAGTATGCAATGAGCGTTATAGTCGGTCGTGCTCTTCCAGATGCAAGAGATGGATTAAAACCTGTTCATAGAAGAATTCTTTATGCAATGTATGAACTTGGTTTAACTAGCGGTAGACCATACAGAAAATGTGCAAGAGTTGTTGGAGAAGTACTAGGTAAATACCACCCTCATGGCGATACTGCTGTTTATGATGCTTTGGTTAGGATGGCTCAGGATTTCTCTATGAGGATGCCACTCATAGATGGCCATGGAAACTTTGGTTCTGTTGATAACGACCCTCCAGCAGCAATGAGATATACAGAATCTCGTTTACAGTCTCTTACAGATGAAAGTTTACTAGAGGATATTGAATCTGAAACTGTAGATTTCGCCGATAATTTTGACGGATCTCAGCAAGAACCAACAGTTTTACCTGCTAGGATTCCTCAACTACTTCTAAATGGATCATCTGGAATAGCAGTAGGAATGGCAACTAATATACCGCCTCATAACTTAGGGGAATTAATTAATGGTCTAAAATTAATCATCAATAACCCTGCGATTGAAGACAGAGAACTTTTTGAAGTAATTAAGGGTCCTGATTTTCCCACAGGTGGCCAAATATTAGGCAGAGATGGTATAAGAGAAACTTTCAAGACAGGGAGGGGTTCAATAACTATGAGAGGTGTAGCAAATATTGAGCAAATTAAATCCAGTGGTAGAGCAGAAAAAGATGCAGTGATAATTACAGAGCTCCCTTTTCAAACTAATAAAGCGGCATTGATAGAAAGAATTGCTGACTTGGTTAATGAAAAAAAATTAGAAGGTATTTCTGATATTAGAGATGAAAGTGATCGAGATGGAATGAGGATAGTTATTGAACTAAAAAGGGATGCCTACCCACAAGTAGTTTTGAATAATTTATTTAAGTTAACACCTTTACAAAATAATTTTAGTGCAAATATCCTTGCTTTAGTAAAAGGAGAACCCACAACGCTTTCACTAAGGAAAATGTTAGATGTATTTC
>QCQM01000062.1 GCA_003212195.1 Prochlorococcus sp. AG-449-O05
CTTACAAAATCTTTAATACTTGAAATAACTGGTAAAAATAAGCTTCTCGAATCTGATAGAGACTTGAGATCATCAGTAAGCTTGAGAAATAAGACAATCATCCCCTTGGGCTTTTTACAGGTATCACTTTTAAGAAGACTAAGAGATCAGACAAGACAACCCCCAATAAGCGAATATATTATTGATAAAGATGAATCTAGAAGAGCTTACAGCAGAAGTGAACTATTAAGGGGTGCACTTTTAACTATTAATGGGATAGCAGCTGGCATGAGAAATACAGGTTAATAATTGCAATATTTTTCTAAAAAAAAACTTGTTCTTCCAGAAGGTTACTTTGTTAACTCTTCTCAAGTTCCATTAGCTAAAGAAGTTAACAAACTTTTAGCAAATTGTGGTTGTGAAACCTTTCCAATAAAACCTCTTTCTGAGGCTATTCAGAAAAGTAATTTCTTTTTTACCATACAGAGTGAACTAAAAAATAAATTATATGGCTTTGTAAGGGTTACGTCTGATAGAGGATTGAATGCTAACTTGTGGAATTTAAGTGCATTGCCAGGTAATAATCAGCAACTTTATTATTCAATATTGCTTCAAGTAACTCTTGAGAAAATAAATAGAGAAATGCCTGGATGCAGTATTTCTGTACAGGCTCCATTATCTTCGTTTATAAGTTTAGAGGAAAATGGATTTATACTAGATCCTAATGGAATAAGAGTAATGGGATACAAACTTTAAAAATATCTTACGAGCATGGAGGGATTCGAACCCCCGACTCTCAGAACCGGAATCTGATGCTCTATCCAACTGAGCTACATGCCCTTTAATTTTTCAATTTCTTTAAAGAAAATCTAAATATTTTAAACTTAGCTAATTTAATTAATGAATGCACAAAAAAATTTTTTTAAATAAATTAAAAATTAAAAATTTTCGGAACCATAAAAGTTTTGAAATTGATCTAAAAGAGCAAAGGACTATTGTTCTTGGCTGTAATGGTATTGGCAAGTCAAATTTACTTGAATCAGTTGAATTTTTAAGTCAATTAAAATCTAATAGAGCACTAAGCGACAAAGATTTAATAGAGAACGATAGTGATATGGCGGTAGTCATAGGACAGATAAATTTTAAAGATGATTTAAAGTTAAATTTATTCCGAAAAGGTCCTAAAAGAATCTACGTCAATGAATCAATCTTGAAAAAACAGAGTGAAATAAAGAATTATATTCGGAGTGTATGTTTCTGTTCTAATGATATAGATATTGTTAGAAGCGAACCCAGTTATCGAAGAATATGGATTGATAAAGTCGTATCTCAGCTTGAACCAGTATATCTAGACTTGATAAGTAGGTTTAACAGGCTTTTAAAGCAAAGAAGTCATTTTTGGCGTTCTGAAAGTTTCTTAAAAACCCAATCCTCAGATATTGTTGAAAGCTTTGATATCCAAATGTCAACAATAAGTACAAGAATTTTTAGGCGAAGAAGAAGAGCTCTATTAAAAATACAACCATATGTCGAATATTGGCATAATCATTTAAGTAAATCTAAAGAGCAAATAAGCATAAATTATCTTTCGGGGATACAAAATATAAGTCCAGGAGAAGAAGAAGAGGAGGTTATTAGTAAAAAAATAGCAGAACAATTATTAAATCAGCGTTCAATAGAAGCATTAACTGGTAAATGTAATTTTGGTCCTCATCGTGATGATTTTGAGTTTCTAATTAATAATGTTTCAGTTAGAAAATATGGTTCATCAGGACAACAAAGGACTTTTATCTTGGCTTTAAAGATGGCTGAACTAGATTTATTAACTAAAACATTAAATGTCTCTCCAATACTTATATTGGATGATGTCTTGGCGGAATTAGATCTAACGAGGCAAAATTTGTTATTAAATTCCGTTGGCAAAGATAGTCAATGTTTTATAAGTGCAACACATTTAAATAAATTTAGTCAGTCTTTCTTAGGTTCTTCACAAATGATTTACTTATAATTAAAAAAAGACATGATTTTTAGCTAATCTTAAATTTATATAACTTTCTTCAATGGAAATCTACAAAAAAAAACAAATTGTAAGTTCGTTGCATGATGATCAAAAATTAAGTCATCAAAGTAGACACCTTTTATTGGAACTTTATAAATGTGATAGCGAAAAAATAAATGACGAATCCTTTTTGCGCTGTAATATCAACAAAGCTGCTAAATTAGCAAATGCAACAGTTCTGAATTTGATAAGTAATAAATTTGAGCCTCAGGGGGTTACGGCAATTGCTTTATTGGCTGAATCTCATATTTCTATACATACTTGGCCTGAATCTAATTATTCTGCAGTTGATATTT
>QCQM01000063.1 GCA_003212195.1 Prochlorococcus sp. AG-449-O05
GAGTTACCAAATTTTCTTGTGTTGTTTTATCAAGTCGATTTGGGAGAGAATCTAAAGCTTTCTTAATTGCCAGTTCAACAGCTTCTTTTCGAAGTTGAGAAATCGCTCTGGATGCTTCAGAGCTCTCATCAGAGATTGCACTTTGTTTTATTCGTGCCATCTCCTCTATAGCTTTTTTCTCACTTTCCATTCTGATTGATTCAGATCTTTTAAGAGAATCTGCTTTTATTTGAGAAGCTTTTTCTTCTGCTAAAGATAAATCTTTCTTAGCCTTTTCTAAAGCTTGAGTTGCATTTAGGAGTCTATCTTCAGCATCTTTTAATTCAAGAAGGATTCCTTCTCTCCTTTTTTGAAGCATTTTACCTAGGAAACCAGGCAAAAATTTATAAAGACCGAAAACTACTACAGCCCAATTAAGGATATTAGTTTCGAATAAATTGAAGTTTAATCCAAAACCTTCTGTAGCTAAAAAAGTTAAATTCATTTTTCTAGAATCAATCTATTAACAATAAGTTCGCTTAGATCATCAGCCTGTTTAGAAAGTTGATCACGAGCAGCAGACGTCTGACTTTCAATTTCTAGCCTTGCTTTTTCTTTCGAAGCATTTGCTTCATTGTTAGCAAGTTCTAGTGCTTCTTTATAGAGCTTGTCAGACTCATTCTCAGCTTCGCTCACAATTCTTTGGGCTTCTGTACGAGCACTTTGAAGCTGAGTTAACAAATCAGCTTCTAATTTTTTAACCTCAGAAAGTTTATTTTTGGCCTCAATAATATTATTACTTACGAACTTTTCTCTTTTTTCTACAACATTGCCAACAGGCTTAAAAAAGAGAGAATTTAATATGTAAGTAAGTGCAACTACTTGTATCGCCATTAGTGGCAAAGTGGCATTTATATCAAATAATCCACCTTCTGTAGCACCAAAAAAATTAAAGGCCAACATATGATTCAGTTGAAGTTAAAAAATTAAATTAAAATATTGCTAATAAGAAATTAGAAGCAATATTAACTTTTAGGAAAAAGGATTCGCAAAAAGTAGTACCAAAGCCACAACTAATCCGTAAATAGTTAATGACTCCATGAAAGCGAAAGATAAAAGAAGAGTTCCTCTGATTTTACCTTCAGCTTCTGGTTGACGGGCAATACCCTCAACAGCACCTTGAGCTGCGTTACCTTGTCCAAGACCTGGGCCAATAGCACCTAGACCAACTGCTAAACCAGCAGCTACAACTGATGCAGCGGAAGTAATCGAATCCATAATTTTGAAATAAAGAGCTTAATACTTGTGATAATCTTTGTTGTCATACACGCTTGGACATCCTTTCTTTTAAGAATGGGTCTGATATTTTCAGACCTACGCGATTAGATATTTTGCCAGATTACAGACCCTTTGTAAAAGTGTCTGAATGTATTAGAAGGCAGCTAATGATGTTCTTCAACAGCTTCTCCAATGTAGTAGGCCGCTAAAGTTGCGAAAATCAATGCCTGAATTGCACTAGTAAATAATCCTAGGAACATAACAGGTATTGGGAGAATTAGCGGAACTAAAAAGACTAGAACTCCAACAACAAGTTCATCAGCCAAAATATTTCCAAATAGCCTGAAAGAGAGTGATAAAGGTTTCGTAAAGTCCTCTAGAATCTTAAAAGGAAGCATAATCGGAGTTGGGTGAACATAGTATTCGAAGTATCTCCAACCCTTATTGCTTAAACCTGCATAGAAATAAGAAAGTGAAACCAATAAAGCCAAGGCTATAGTTGTATTGATATCTGCAGTAGGTGCTCCTAATTCTCCACTTGGCAACTTAATCAATCTCCAAGGAATTAAAGCTCCTCCCCAATTACTAACAAAAACGAATAAAAATAAAGTACCTATAAAAGGCATCCAATCTCTATAAACTTTTTCACCTATTTGAGTCCTTGCAAGATCTCTTATGTAATCCCAAAGGAACTCAAGCAAGTTTTGAAGGCCTTTAGGATCATTTTCCATTTTTTTAGTTCCTAAAGAAATAAATACTAATAACGCTCCTAATAAAATCCAAGATGTTAAAAATACCTGCCCATGAAGCCTGATATTTCCAATTTGCCAATAAAGATGTTGACCAACTTCAAGTGCTGCAAAATTTGTTAGCAAGGAATGAAAAAACATTTTTTGAATAAAAATTTAATTAAGAACGTGAAAAATAAAAAATGAGTGAAGGCTTATAAATGAAAAAACCTATCATTGAAGGAAAAATATCCAAAGATCCTAGCTTGCTGGCAAAAATAAAGAGGCAAACTGGAACTAATA
>QCQM01000064.1 GCA_003212195.1 Prochlorococcus sp. AG-449-O05
TACTTTTAGGACGCCTAGCACCAGGTACCGCTAATCTAACAATCCCTTGCTCATCAGTAAGGATAGTTATTAATCTATCATTCTCGCTTAATGGAGAAGCTTTAATACAGAGACCTTTTAGTCTGCACTCACCAGAACCAGACATTTAAATAACGTTTACGTCTTGAAAAATTTCACAAAAATTGGAAGTTCCAACGCAACTAATTCCATTATCAAACAAATCAATTACTTGCTTTAGTTTTTTTATTCCACCTACAACTTTGATTTGATTTTGTGAGCCTATTATTTTTAGTATTTCGGGGATATCATTAGATGTAAGAGGAGACCCAAACCCATCCCCTAATTGAAAATTTTTTATTCCTAATTCCAAACATATTTCTATCGCATTAATAAAAACTTCTTTTTGTAGTTTTGATTTATTTATGATTATTGAAACTGGTAATCCAGATAATTTAACTTGCTCAATTTCAGCAGCGAAAGTTTCTAAATTTCCTTTGGATAAATTGATAAAGTTTGGGATATATTCAATTCCTTTTGCACCCTTATCTTTTGCAAAACAAACTAATTCTTCAATAAATGAAACTGGTAAATCTGCTAAAGGGTAAGAAATAAGTGCGTTTATATCCGTACTGTAATTGCCCAAACAGTTTTTAAGATCAGTTAAATAATTTAGTGAAGTAGAAATATTTTTGATATTGTATTTTCTTATTAAATCGCAATTCACACAGAAATCTTCCCAGGATAGATAAGGGTTAATAATAATTGCATGAATTTTCTCGTTTAATTCATATTCAATATTGGGCATTTAAAACTTATTTAGATTGAATCAGTCCATAACCTCCATGATTCCTTTTATATATGACTTGAAGTTCATTATTTTTCTTGTTTCGAAAAACGTAAAAATCATGATCAATTAGATCTAATTGTTTTCTTGCTTCTTCTGATGAAATTGGATGCATTTCAAAGTATTTATTTTTTATAGATGGCTCAGGCAGACTTGCTTCCATTCCCTCCTTGAGTAAAGCTTTATCTAAAAATCCTGATTCCATACTTTCAATTGGTAAAGAATCTTTATTTTTAAATTGATTGTTATGAATTGTTTTATTGTTTCTTTCTTTGTATTTACGTAATTTTCTACAAAGTTTATTTGAAACTAAATCAATGCTTGAGTATAGATTTTCAGTTTTTTCTTCAGCTCTAATTACGGTACCATTTGCAAATATAGTAACTTCTGCAGTTTGGAACGAGACTCTTGGGTTCTTTTCAATTGAAAGGTGTATGTCAGCTTCTTTAACGATATCCTTATAGTGATGGGTTGCTTTTTCTATCTTTGCCTCAGTATATTCTTTTAATGCTCCAGTGAGCTCAAGATTCTTTCCATGGATTAAAATTTTCATAACAAATCTAAAAATATTTTCTTACTTTCTAAATCTACTTAAATATGGAAAATAGAACAGCAATAATTAAACAACCTGATAAAATTTCTTCTTTTAATGATGTTTATAAATTACAAAAAGAATATCAGGGGGCATTGATTTTAGATAATTCTAACCCTGACTTTATTTGGATAGGGGAGCATCAACTCTGTTATACGTTAGGTAGAGGATCTAATTATGATAATTTACTATTTTCTTTGGATGATGATAAATATGATGTTTTTAAGATTGATAGAGGTGGTGAGGTTACTTGTCATATGCCTGGACAATTAGTAACTTACTTGGTTTTAGATTTGAAAAATTTTAAAAAAGATTTAAATTGGTATTTGAGAAAAATTGAAGAAATTATTATAAATATTCTTGGAACTTTTAATATAAATTGTCATTCAAGAGAGGGTTTCACTGGTGTTTGGATAGGAAATAAGAAAATTGCTTCAATTGGAATTGGTTGTAAAAGATGGATTACAATAAATGGATTTTCAATCAATATTGACTGCGAATTAGAAAACTTTAATAAAATTGTTCCTTGCGGGATAGAAAATTGTCTTATGGCAAATATGATTGATTACAACAAAAATTCAAATATTCAAGAAGTTAAGAGAATTGTTAAAAAAATCATTCAGGAAGAATTTAATTTTGATTTTGTATCAAAATAGAAATTAAAATTTGAAAATCAATTTAAAATGGGTGATTTAGCATACTGGCCTTCAGCCAAACTTCTTTCAAAAAAAGATAAATTTGCTAAAAATAGAGATTTTATTAAGGACCTTAATCATATAGATCAAATTTGGGAAAAATTAAAATTTAAATGTGGTGATA
>QCQM01000065.1 GCA_003212195.1 Prochlorococcus sp. AG-449-O05
CAGTAGAGAAAAAGCCTTTCCAAGAATTTATTAACATACACTTAATTCCTACGCTTATAAATGAAATTAATCAAAGAGGATTAGAAATAAAGAATATTAACCTCACAAACACTAATAGACCTATCGCTGGAGATAAATGTTGGGTAATAAATTGTGAAATTAAAGATACATGTAACTTTTGGTTATCCTTTGAGAAAGATGACATTAGTTCATTAAAAAGTATTTCTTTATCAAAACCTAATCAAAAACCTAGTATTCTTGAATCTTTTCTTATTGACGAAAAAAGAATTACCCTAAAATTGATTATTTCAAGAATACTTCAAAGATTGAATGGACAAAAGTTAATAGGTGTTAATTAGAAAAACAATAACACCAAGTTAACTTTTCCCTCGAAAATACAAATCATAGTAAATAATAGTATTAATAAATCAAATAAAAGATGGCTCAATCAACTGTTGAATCAAAAAATAAAAAAGATGTCAATAATGGGAAGACACCAGCAAAAGAAACAATTTTGTCGCCAAGATTCTATACAACGGACTTTGAGGCAATGGAAAATATGGATTTATCAATAAACGAGGAGGAATTGGAAGCTATATGTGAAGAATTTAGGAAAGATTACAATAGGCATCATTTTGTAAGAAATACTGAATTTGAAGGCGCTGCAGATAAATTGGATCCTGAAACAAGAGAACTTTTTGTCGATTTTCTGGAGGGTAGTTGTACTTCAGAATTCTCCGGTTTTTTACTTTACAAGGAACTTAGCAAGAGGATTAAAAACAAAAATCCTCTCCTTGCTGAATGTTTTGCTCATATGGCCAGAGATGAAGCTAGACATGCAGGTTTTTTAAATAAATCAATGAGTGACTTTGGATTGCAGTTAGATCTAGGTTTTTTAACAGCCAATAAAGACTACACTTATTTCCCTCCACGAAGTATTTTTTACGCCACTTATTTATCCGAAAAAATAGGTTATTGGAGATACATCGCAATTTATAGGCATCTAGAAAAGAACCCAGATAGCAAGATTTTTCCACTATTTAATTACTTTGAGAATTGGTGTCAAGATGAGAATAGACATGGTGACTTTTTTGACGCATTAATGAAAGCACAACCACGTACCGTTAAATCATTAAGCCAAAAAATTACCATTGGCGGCTCTACCTTTACACATCCACTGTTTGACTATTTCCATAGATTTAGATACTTTTTGAACAATCTTCCATTAACATCCAAGTTATGGTCAAGGTTTTTCTTACTTGCTGTATTTGCAACTATGTATGCAAGAGATCTGGGGATCAAAAAGGATTTCTACGCTTCTTTAGGATTAGATGCTAAAGATTATGACCAGTATGTTATTAATAAAACAAATGAAACTTCTGCTAGAGTTTTTCCTGTAGTGCTAGACGTTTATGATAAATCTTTTTACGGAAGATTAGATAAAATAGTAGAAAATAATAAGGTTCTTTCCGATATTGCAAGCAGTAAGGGAAATACAGTATCTAAAACTTTTAAAAAATTACCTAAATATTTATCAAACGGTTACCAGTTATTAAGACTATACTTATTAAAACCTCTTAATAGCAAAGATTTCCAACCTTCCATTAGATAATCTCTATACAGATAATAATTATAGACTCAAATGCTTTCGTCACAAATCAAATCAAATGAAATTGTTTTTGGTAGTTGTAATAAAG
This sequence comes from Prochlorococcus sp. AG-449-O05, assembly GCA_003212195.1. Lineage (GTDB taxonomy): Bacteria > Cyanobacteriota > Cyanobacteriia > PCC-6307 > Cyanobiaceae > Prochlorococcus_A. The sequence goes on from QCQM01000065.1 coordinate 1,698, forward strand.
ATTTATTAGAAGAAATTATTTTCTATGGTATTGGACTTGGGGCTGATTTTGTAGAAATATTCATAGAAAATACAGATAACTCAAGTGTTTTAGCTGAAGAGGATTTTATTACAAGTGTAAGTCCATCATTTGGAAGGGGGGCTGGAATTAGAATCTTCAAAGAAAAAAAGGATGGTTTTGTAAGTACAAATGATTTAACAAAGCACGGCTTAATGAGATCTGTATCTCAGGCTATTGAGATGTTAGACATAACAGACAGCAAAAAAAGAGAAGTATTTAATGGTTTAAATAAACATAGAGACTATAGTTTATCCAAGAAAAAATGGATTAATGAAGTCCCATCGATTCATGAGATAAGTGAAAAACTATTAGTCAGCACAAAATCTTTAAAAAAGAATAATAAAATTATAACTAGAAAAGGAAGTTACTCAAGAAATCTGCAAGAAGTTATTATTGCTTCCAGCGATGGAACATATGCCTCTGATATTAGG
>QCQM01000066.1 GCA_003212195.1 Prochlorococcus sp. AG-449-O05
CATTATTTTTTTTAGATAAATAATGGATTACGATATATCAGAAATATCAAAATATATTCAAATTGCAAAAGCTAGGCATAAAGAAGGAAATTTACATCAAGCTAATGAAATTTATAAAAAATTAATTAATCAAAAGATTTATACATATGATTTGCTTATTTCATATGGACTTTTTAATAGAGAGATTAAGAATCTAAAGATTGCAAAAAACTTATTTTTTTTATCTATTAAGAAATATCCTTTAAATATTAATTCATATATATTACTAGCTGAAATTTTAAGGAAAGAGAAAAATATTAATGATGCTTTAAAAATACTGTTTGCCGCAAAAAAAATAGAAAAATTCAATTCTGAAATTGACTATAATTTATCTATAACATTTAAAACTATTAAATCATTTAAAGAAGCAATTATTTCTATCGACTCTGCCATAAATCAGAAGCCTTATAATCAAACATATCAAATCTTAAAAGCCGATATACTTGTTGAAACATTTAATAATGAGAAGGCAAAAAAATTATTGCATAAATTGAAATTACCCAAAGATAGCATCTTATTTTTTCAGAGGGAAATTTTACTATCGAAGATATTCATAAATGAAAAGCAATATAAATTAGCTGAAGAGGTTCTTTTAGGATTAAAAAAATCATTTAGTAAAGAGAGAACTTTATATCTTAATCTGAGTGATCTTTACTTTAAAAATAAAGAATTAGAAAAAGGAATTTTGATTTTAAATGAAGGCATTAAAATTTTTCCAAAATTTATTCCATTGAGGTTTAATTTGGGAATTATGTATAGAAATTTAGGGTTAATAGAATTATCTATTAAGACGCATTTGGAAATCTTGTTAGATGATCAATTTAATGCAAATAGTTATTATGAATTATCAACTATGTACAATTTCTCAAATCATAATGAGCAATTAAAAACCCTTCTAAATATTGAGATAGGAAACCTTTCTCAAAAAGAAAAAATATACTTTTGTTATTCAAAAGCAAATGCTTTCCATAACAATAAAGACTATAAAAAAAGTTCATATTTTCTCAAAATAGCCAATGAAGAAAAACTAAAAATCCAACCATCTGATATAAAAAGAAAGTTGAATACTGGTGAATACTTCAGGAATTTAAAGATAGATCAGAATTTAAATTTTGAGAAAGTAAAAGATAGTAATAGATATTTATTTATTGTTGGGATGCCTAGGTGCGGAAGTACATTGTTAGAAAGTATTTTAAGTCTAAATCCTGAAGTTAAAGATCTTGGAGAAGTTTCCTTTTTAGAAGAATCTCTTCAGAAATCTGATGATTTGCATGAAGTTAAAAATCTATATGAAGAAAAAGTCATGCTAATTAATTCAAAAAAGAAAATCTTTACAGATAAAAATTTGTTTAACTTTTTTTATTGTCCAATTATCTTCCAATTGTTCCCTAATGCAAGGATTATTCATTGCATTAGAAATCCACTTGATAATATTCTTTCTATTTATAGAACTAACTTTTTAAATCAAAGTTTTTCAAGTTCGTTAAATGATATTTCTGATTTATATCTGTACCATATAGAACTTATGAAAGAATATAAAAGCAAATTTGGGTCAATCATATATAGTTATGATCATGAACAGGTAGTTCAGAATCCTAAAGAAACTATTCATGATTTAATAAATTGGCTTGATTGGGAATGGAGTGAAGAATATCTTTCACCTCAAAAAAATAAAAGGAGTGTATTCACCGCAAGTAGTGCTCAAGTTAGAAAAAAAATAAATTCCTACTCTTCGGGTTTTTGGAAAAAATATGAGGATTTGTTAGAACCCATTATTAATCTGTTCCCTACGTACAATTAATTAAATGGCTTAGCAGCTTTTGCAATTAATTTATTTTGCACTAAAATAAGATGACAAATAATTCTGTGTGAGGAATTTTTTATGAAGCTATTCCAGCAATTATTGGTAGCTCCTGCGGCACTTGGTATTTTATCACCACTATCTGCAATTGCTTCCGAGGTTAATCTTGATGCTATTTCTAAATACTCTGAAGATAACTTAGAGATAGATGGAAATTTATTTAAACAAAACTCTCCCAAAAATACTTTACT
>QCQM01000067.1 GCA_003212195.1 Prochlorococcus sp. AG-449-O05
ATGTCCTATATTTTATTTCTTTCAACTTATAAGAATTTAAATTCATTCCAAAGGCAATATTCTCAGATGCTGTGAGCCAAGGGAAAAGACTATATTTCTGAAAAACCATTCCTCTATCCAATCCTGGTCCACTAACTATTTTTCCATCTACTTTTACGTTCCCTTTAGATGGACTCTCAAGCCCAGCAATAATCCTCAATATAGTACTTTTACCTGATCCAGAGCTCCCAACAAGAGTTTTAAATTCGCCAGAACTTATTGAAAAGCTTATTCCCTCAATTGCCTTTTTTCTATTTGAACCTTCCCCAAAATATTTTGAAATATTATTAACATCTAATTTCATTTAAACAGCCCATTTACATGTACGTCTAAGTAGCAATCTAAAACTCATATCCAAAGCAAATCCTATTAATCCAAGAACTATTAATTCTGCAAATATTTGATCTGTGCGAAAAAATCTTTGAGCCAGTTGAATCCTTTTACCTAAACCAACTTCTGCTGCAATTAACTCGGCAACGATTACTAAATTCCATGAAGTTGCAATATTAATTCTTAAAGTATCTATAATACTTGGCAATGAATATCTGGCTATAACTCTGATCAATAAATCTTTTGTATTACCTCCTAAAGTAAGCGTTGTTTCAATGAGTTCTTTGGGTACAAATTTTACTGAATCCATAACCATCAAAACATTAAAGTAAACGGTACCAATGAAAATTAATGCAATTTTTGGAGCCTCTTCAATTCCTAAATAAATAATAAGTAAAGGAGAAAAAGCAGCAGCAGGCATATACCTAAGCATCGCAATTAATGGTTCACACAACGCACAAAAAGAAGGGAAAGAACCCATTAAAATTCCTAAAGGAATTGAAAAAATTGTTGCAATTATAAAACCAGCAAATACCCTACCAGTACTTGCAAAAATATCTTCAAATAATATTCCACTTTCAGCCATATCCAAAAGAGAATAAAAGACCGCTAAAGGTGATGGTAAAAACATTTCACTTACAAGTTTTAATTGACAAACTAATGTCCAAATTAAAAGTGGAAGCAAAAGTGAGGCTATTTGAAGAAATATTTTATTTAATTTTTTCGGTTCACTACCAAATGAAAAGAGGGATAAAAAATATTTATCCCTCTTGATTAATTTCGAACTAACCATTTTAATTTTGTATTAATTAGCTGATGTTTTTAACGAACGAAGAGTCAAATAATTTACTCATATCTGGTTTTTCAGGAATAAATCCTACCTTTACCATAAAGTCTGCCATTTGTTTCGCTGCATAAGGCATATATTTCATACCGAACCCATCACTAAAAGCTTCTAAATTTTCTTCCAAAGAAAAGAACCTAGTTCCACCTTTATATTGTTTGTATTCGCGTGTTGGGATCCCAGCTCGCTTTGCCATGATCTTTTCAGATTTTCTTGGATTTTTTTCCATGAATTCTCTTACATCCCACCATGTTTTAACAATTTTTTGAACATCATCTGGTCTTTCAGAAATCAAATCTCCGCTTACAGCTAATAGATCAGGGATTGCACCAGGATATTCTTTTGAACTAGCAATAACTCTTGCTCCAGGCCTCTTCATTGCGGTTCCTGTAAATGGAGGGAATGCACCAACTGCATCAACTTTTCCTGCTGCGAATGCAGTTGCAGCCTGATCAGTTGGAAGACCTTTAATAATGACATCATCCCTAGTTAATCCAACATCATTTAGAGCTAAAACAAGTAAAAAATCATCTACAACACCTTCTTCTACTGCTACTGTTTTACCTTTTAAATCAGCAACACTTTTAATTGATTTATCTGCAATTATTTGGTCATTCCCTGCAGAATTATCATTAACTAAAACAACTACTTCCCCTCCATTCTCTCCTGGCAAAAACGAAATAGTATCATTAAGAGTCTGTGAATTTCCATCAATTTTACCAGCAGCAAAAGTTTCCATGGATTGGACATATCCATCAAACCATTTCATCTGAACATTAACTCCATTTTTTTCAAACATTTTTTGATCAACAGCTATCGCCCAGGGCCACCATCCTGCCCAGTTAC
>QCQM01000068.1 GCA_003212195.1 Prochlorococcus sp. AG-449-O05
ATTAATAGGCTAAATAAAAGTCAAATTCTCCAAATGGTGAATTTAGTTTCAATATCAAATGATATCAATGATTTAAAGGATAACTTGAAATGGGAAAGTTCTAAATCATTTAATCAAAATATTTTAAATACATAAACTCATTGTTTGATAATTATTAATTCCTAAAATTTACATAAGAGATAATTAATAATCAATTGAATTAAATATTAAGAGTTTTATAAATAATTTATATAAGCTATTTAAATAAATTTTTGATAGTAATTTTTCTCATAAGAAACTTGCTCTTGATTACTATAATTAAGTGTAGTTTTCTTATCCTTGCTAAATGATTTAATTAATATTGTAGAAGTGATTATTATTATTAGAATTATGAGTAAATCTCCAACAGTAATCCCTCTCTCCTTTAGATTCATGATAAAACATATATTTTGTTTAAATATAGCCCTTATTATTTAATAAACTAATATTTTTTACAAACGTGCTAAAACAAATATGAAGGAAATATAAAAAGAATATAAAAATATTGAGACTATAATCTTTTAATTCATATAAAAAAAAATAGATGAAGTTAATGAAATGATTGAATCAGCTTTAAGGAGACATAATAGAAGATCTACAATAATATCAAGCGTACTTGGCTGGATTCTAATAGGAGGTTATTCATTTGGACTTTTTCAAGCAGTTCAAAATGTCTAATTAATCTTTTCTTTAGAGTAGAACTTGCTAGATGATAAATTAATATAAGACTAAGTTTTAATTATGAGGGAATATATTGAGGCAAATCTTACAGTGATAAGAAAATATTTAAAAAAACGAAAGCAGTATACATCGAAATTAAATAATGCTTCGATAATGGAAGAATTCAAAGAATGGAGCAAAGATCCATTACCTGAGACAGAATCAATTTGGACTTTACCTGACTTAACGAGGAATGAAAGACTAAAAAATTTTTGTCGCTCAATTAAGAAGGAAATAAGATAAGTTTTTAACTACCTAGTTGTATATGATTTACCTTTAAGTAAAAATAACCCGCAAATCCAACTATATTCAAAATTACAACGAAAATCCAAGCTCCAATTGGCTGATTAGAATCAAATTTCTTTATTTTAACTTTTTCCTTTAGTCTTTCAATATATTTAGCCATAATTAAAAATATTAAAAAGAATATTTCTAATTATAGAGAGTTAAATTTTAAGGAATCTTAAATAAAATAAAATTTCTTTTAATTGGAATTTTTATTTTCAAGCCTGTTAATGGGATATTTAATCAACTCCTTTTTGAGATTTTTTAAAAGTTTATTGTGATTCAAAATTGTAAATTTCCTAGTAAAGGAATAGTGCCATTTCATTGAATTAAAAAAAAACTTGCTAATTCATTATTAATAAAATTATAATACTCCTTAGGGTCATTCAGACCATACATAATTTAAATAAGGACAAATTTTTTTATGAGCTTAAGAGTTGGCCAAGAAGCACCAAACTTTAGTGCTACAGCAGTATATGATCAAGAGTTTAAGGAGATTACACTTTCAGGTCTAAGAGGTAAATGGGTTGTTCTATTCTTTTACCCGCTAGATTTTACATTTGTATGTCCAACTGAAATTACTGCATTTAGTGATAGATACCAAGATTTCTCGGCACTTAATACGGAAATACTCGGAGTATCAGTTGACAGCAAACACTGTCATTTAGCATGGATACAAACCCCAAGAAATGAAGGTGGTATAGGTGATATTAACTATCCGTTAGTTTCTGACTTAAAGAGAGAAATTTGCCAGGCGTACAATGTTCTAAATGATGATGGGGAGGCTGATAGAGGTTTATTTCTTATCAATCCCGAAGGAGTAGTTATGCATACTACTGTTAACAAGGCGCCTGTAGGTAGAAATGTTGATGAAACTCTAAGGATTCTTCAAGGTTATCAATACGTTGCGGCAAACCCCGATGAAGTATGTCCAGCGAACTGGACCCCAGGGGAGAAAACTATGTTAGAAGACCCTAAAGGTAGTAAGGAATATTTTTCTGCACTATAGAAGTATTAGAA